>CAYMSH010000396.1:0-5973 GCA_964392945.1 uncultured Planctomycetaceae bacterium
TTGCGGATCCGCTGAGCGAAGTCCTCCCACGCGCGGAACATCGCCCCGACTGTCACCCCCGCGTTGACGACGTACTTGTTGTAGTCGCCGGCGTCGTGCCATCCGCCGGTTGACCTGGCCCGTCGGTGCTTGCCGATAACCATGTCCAGCCAGGCGTCGTTCATGTGGCAGGGCCCATGGGAGAATGTCCGGCCGTTGTGTACGCCCTTGACGGCAGTTCCGCATCGCCACAGGTACATGCCTCGCACAACGGTCCTGAAAGGTTCTGCGTACACGTTCGCTCCGACGGTGAACGGAGCAGACGCGCCGACCCCGCGTACGTCGAGACGATATTTACCGTCGGCTTTGAGCGACGAGAAATCCGCCGTCCAGAGCTGCTCGCCGGTATCGAGGTTGCGAGCGGGTCCCGTTGTCTTGCCGCTGAGCACCTTTGCTCCATCACCCAGGCGAACGACAACAAAACTGGAACAGTCAGCGGCAATAGAAGCCTGTTTCCGGGCGGCCGGCAGATAGCCGATCGTATTGAGCCTGATCGCCGGAGACGAAGCCGCCGGCGCCGAAGCGACAAAGCAATGCAACGCGGCTGCTATCACGATTTTACGGATCATCTCGATCTCTCCTGTAGTTCAATCATGCTGGCGGCGGGTCTGAGCTAAAGGTTGAATTTCCCGGGTAGTGTGTCGAGTATCTTCTGTAATTCCTGCTTCATTTCTCTGAGCTTCTGTTTGTGTTTCGGGTCATTTGCGAGGTTCTTCTGCTCCGTCGGATCACTGGACAGATCGTAGAGTTGATCGCGATCGTAATATCCCGGGTAGACGCCGGTGGATGAGGCCTCTGCGTGTCCGCCGCCGGGGATGGGTGTCAGGTGGCTGAATTTAGCCGTGGGGTCCGTGGTTACGATCGCCACGTGCCTGCGCCTGCGTGCGGCGTTCCATTTTTCGAGCACCTTCTTGCGTTTTTCCAGCGACATGTTCTCTACCTGCTCGGGATATCGGACCGCGAGGTATTTCCACTGGCCCTTTCTGATCGCTCGGGTGTATCCCAGTTCGAAGTACAGCACTCGACCTGCGGCAGGGGGCTTGCCTCTGAGCTGGGAGAGGAAGCTGGCGCCGTCGAACTCGGCTTTGGAATAATCGTAGCCGGCGATGTCGAGAATAGTCGGTGCGAAATCGACAATGTGCACAAGTGCATCGCTCTTGGGTCCGCATGGGAAACCGCCTTTCCGCCAGACGATGCTCGGGTCGTGCACGCCGCCCTGATAGAGAGTGCCCTTGGAGCTTTGCCCGTGATCGCTGAAGAAGAAAAAGACCGTGTTGTCCAGTTGCCCGGTGGTCTTGAGCTTGTCGAGCAGGGCGCCTACGGCGTCGTCGAGCCACAGCATATTGGCGGTGGAGCCATTGACGGGAAGTCCGGCGGCTTTGAGTCTTTCCGGGATAGTGCTGCGAGGCGGCTGGACCTTCGGGGCCGAATCGAGATAACCCACGGCCGATATCAGCGGATTGGCGTTCCACGAACGCCTGGCGTCTGTCGGATGGTGCGGCACAGTCGTCGCGAAGTACAGGAAGAACGGCTTGTCCCGATTCTTGCCTATGAAGTTCAAGCCGCCCTGGGTGATCCACTCCATGTTCTGCACCGCCACCTCGCGCAGTCCCAGGAAGTTGGGGTTGTTGTGGTAGACGCGATCGACGTAGTCGAAACCGGTTTCGCCGATCGCCTTGCAGACCCGATCGTGGTTGGCTTTCAGGATTGCGGCGTTCTTTGGATCTTTGGCGCTGGCGTCGAAATTGCGGAATCTCTTGAGCCCGCTGACGTGAATGACATAGTTCTTGCCGACCATACCGGTGACGTAGCCCGCTTTCTGCATCAGCTTTGCCAGAGTGACGTCCGTCTTGAGTATGTGCGTGTTGAATTCGACGACGGTTTGACCTTCGGCCTCTGTACGCCGCTTGAAGGAGTGGTTTTGTGCGCGGCTGGCGTAGCGTCCGGTCAGCACGTTGTATCGACTCGGGGTGCAAATCGGCGACGCTACGTGCTGGCCGGTCATGAGCACGCCTTCTCTGGCGAGCCGATCGATGTTGGGCGTGAGGTTCCGACCCTTTCCCTGTCGCAGGCAGTTGAAGTTCCTCGGATGCATGTCGTCTGCAATGAAGAACACGATATTAGGTTTGCGTTTGGCGAGTTTTTTGGCGGGTTTGCGTTCAGCGGCGCTGAACGAGCAGCCGGCCGCGAGCGTGGCGGCCGCCGCGGTCAAAAAACTGCGTCGCGATATTTGCTCTGTCTTGTGCATCTCAGACTCCCGTTGGCTCGCAGAACTTCAGGCCGGGCTGAAAGTCCGCTATGTATCCTACAGTAACGCTGCATAGTGAGCATCAACATTCTCGGCGTTCGATCCTATTGGTTGAACGAAGCGCGATGATTACGTATTGTGTCGTGCGAACGATTGCAGGTGTCCCCCCGAATTCGCTGAACATGAAAGAGGAGTGCGCCGTTATGGCAGACAGATCGAATCGTCCAACATCACGCATAGTTCCGGGCCTGGTTATGGCGGGACTGTTGTGCCAACTATTCCTCCCGGCCGCATCCTCCATAGCCCAGAACCGAAAGGACACCCCACCGGCGCCGATGGACAAGGCCCTGGCGAAGGACTGGCTGGTTCGCTGGGAGAAGAACATCACCAGAAGCAGTCGCAACCGCTACTGCGACCGTGAGATGGGCGAGCAACTTGGCTGGCTCGTCAGCCCGTTTCTAAACGGATTCTATTACGGCTATATGGCCACAGGCCAGCGCAAGTGGATTGACCGGCTGATTGATTGGTCGGACGCTGTAATCAAACGCGGCGTAAAGGGGCCCGACGGGTACATTGGATGGCCCAAGGTCGGCGGCGCCTCCACGGGCTCAGTTAAGAAGTTCACAACCGACAATCAATTGGGCGAAGCGATGCTGCTGCGACCAATCGTTCTAATGGCCGGAGAGATCCTGAGGGACCCGGCCTTGAAGGCCAAATACGGTCAGAAGGCTCGAGCGTACATCAAACTATCGGAAAGGATGTTCAAGAAATGGGACTCTCGCGGCGCGTGGCGAGAAGTCAAAGGCGGCGGGCTCTGGGTGGTTCCGCTGTTCGGTATCGACCCGAAGACAGACAAGTGGACCGCAGGATATCAAAAGAGAGGCGTCGAGGGTTTTTCCCTGCCCGCCAATAAGCAGAACCACGTCGCCAGTTGGCTGATCGCAATGTACGACGTAACGAAAACACCGGTCTACAGGGACCGCGCCGAAAAGTGGTGGCGGGTGATGAAATCCCGCATGAGACATCACCCTAATGGCAAGTATTTCGTCTGGAACTACTGGGACGCCGGCGGGCCATGGGACTCCAAACCAGGCGGCGGGCTGAAGCACTGGGTCGGGGTGCATCCCAATGGCGGATACTACGCCATTGACGTCGAGGGTATCGTTCAGGCATACGAACATGGCCTTGTTTTCACACGAAAAGACATTGATCGACTCGTTGCGACCAATCGCGACTTCATGTGGAACAAGCAAGTGCGAAATGCGAGGTTCAAGCGGATCGACGGCGGTCGGACCGACAAGCGTTGGGCGAAAACCCCCGGCGTCCTCTGGACGCCCCTGACGCGGTACGACCCGACTCTGCGGAAGATATTCGAGGCCAACCACGCCCCAGGCGGGTGGGGCGGCCTGGGCGGTACGCCTCAGTATCTAGCCCGCTTCGCCCAAATACGAATCACACCGCCTCGAGACTGACCCCGAGTTCCGGGGGCACAATACGTCAGCTCCCCGAACTTGCACCGGCGAGAACTCCGGGCAGCAACCGCATCATGATCCGGCCTCTTGAGTTTTCTTCAGGTAGTAGATCGCCTTCCGTTGGGGATTGTCGATTGCCTTGGCGTATCCTTTGACGTCTGTCATGCTCACGGCGAGCACTTTTTGCGTGTCCTGGCGGAACCTTATCACCAGCATCAGGTCCGCGGTTCCATCGACGAACGTTAGCCTGCTGTCGCCGGACCCGGGCGGGGAAGGCATGATCGATCCGTAGGGTTTGTGGTAAATAACTTTTATCCCGACCACTTGCCTGGATGCGTATGGCGGGTGGTTCGTGCTGAACCGGGCCAGTTGGCGTGGGGTGTATTTGTACGGTTCGATCTGTTTGATGCATGTAGCGATCAGGGCGTAGGGGATCTCGTTTTGCGTTTGTGCAGCGGCGACCGGTTGTGTCGCCGGTTGCGTAGTCGCCTCCGGCGGCCGGCTGCACGATATGGCGAATGTACAGATCAGCAAGCAGGTCCAGTGGTATCGCATTGGTTCTCTCTCTCAAAACGGTTCCAGAATCGTTGTAAGATTGAGACGCTCGGTGCGTAAGAAAGTTCCAATACTTCTACAATTCTGGGTCCGTAGGGGTAGAGCCGGCCAACGGCAGTCCCGCGCGGGGGCGGAGTCAAAGTGTCGATCAGTATTCTTAGTCGGAAATCCTGGACAGCAGCGCCTTTGCTTCGTTGAGTAAAGCATCATCAAGATTATCTTTTGCGACAAACTTTTTGACTCTCGCGCTGAGGCCTTGCAGGGACGCCTTTTTTCTTCGCGGATCGGTTATACGAGCGGCCAGGTCGTATGTCTGGTGATACGCGACAAGCGTGTTGATGTATCTGATCCCGCGCAGCTCTTTGTAGCGGGCTATCATCGGTTTGGCTTCGGGGAGGCCAACTAAGTATCTTAAATAGCCTTTGATAGCAGTCAGGCCTCTTGCCGGCTCGGTTCTTGACTGATCCAGGAGGGTTTTGTTCTTGTTGGCGATCGAGGTCCGCAAACGTTCGGCGAAGATTTTGGCTTCCTTGCCCTTGGCGTCGTCAGTTTTGGCGGCCCTGTCCAGGACAGCGAGAATCCCCGCGTAAGGCCTTTTGGCCTGGAGGGCTTGCAGTGGGGCGGTGTTGTGAATGACTTTGAAATCGTCGCTCTGGATCCGGATGTCAGGATCGTTCTTTGCCTGGCCCGGTGATTGGGCTCCGGCGCCTTTGCGGGAGTTCACGTGACTGGCCAGCGCGTAAGCCGGCTTAGTTGTGCTGTACTGAATCGCGCCTATATCCCACTTGCCGCTTTTCGGCAGGGGCCTGCCGTCGAAGTCCGTTTTGTAGAGCTTGCTGAGGTTGATCCCTTTCCCGCGTAACGGGCTGTCGGCCTTGAGGTGATAATCTCCCTTCTCCAAATCGACAAGAAACGGATCGCCGCTGCCGGCCTGCTTGTCGTCGCCTTTGTAAGTCGTGCGGGGCGACTTGTGCTTTGAGTACCAGTTGGCTGTCTTCAGGGCGCCGCCGGACCTGTTGCCGGTATATGGAGATGACGAATAGATAAACAGATTGTTCCTGAAATGGAGCCCCGAAGCTACGCCGACAGGCGAGCCCCCTCGCACATCAATGCGAGCTCCGGAGTTCTGGGCCCTCCCGAATCCGTTGTATCGGGCGATCGTATTGTTATCGAAATAGATGTCCTTGCCCGGGGCCAGCATGAAGAGCCATGACTGGCCGTCGTAGCAGACATTGAACGATACTCTCCAGTTCTGGATCTCCATGGAATACCGAGGCCAGTCGTAGTCCCAACTGGACTCTATGAATCCTGCATTGCCTTCGGAATAGTTATGGTGAATGTAGATGTTCTTCTTGTGATAGTTGCCGCAATCTATTTCGATCGCTCCGCCGTCTGAGCCCCAGGGGCTGTCTTTGGTCCCGAAGTTTTTGATCGTGTTGTACGACACTTCCTGGTTGCCGATGTTCAGGTGTATCCCCATCGGTCCCCAGCTGCTTTTGGAAGTCCTCCACAGTGCATAACTCGGCCCGTCGAGATAGTTCTTCGTTATCAAAGTGTGCTCGCCGGCCGACATTATGCCCTGGCCGGTCTTGATGAATTCGCAGTTTCTGACAATGCAATGATCGGCGCCGCGATCGATACGCAGTGCGGCCAGTTTCG
>CAYMSH010000397.1:0-5925 GCA_964392945.1 uncultured Planctomycetaceae bacterium
GTTTCCGCGAAACGTGCGTGCCGCCGAGCTTCCTGATCGACATGCTGGAAGCCCAGCGCCTCAAGCTGAAGAGCCGGTTCGTAATGCCTCGATTCTCTGTTCTGATGCTGTGATGCGCAAGGCGTTCGGAGTGACGATCAACCCTTCACTATCTTCTCGATCCATTTAATCATCGCTTCGGCGTAGTCCTCCGGCGAGTTGCGGATCATGGGCTTGCCGTCTTTCAGGCCAGGTCCGTGACGACCGGCGGCCATCAGGATAAACTTGGTCGGCACGCCGTTTTTCTTGCACGCGTCGTGATAGCGCTGGGAGTTGATGATCTTGACTACGCGATCGGTCTTGGCGTGGGCCAGGAACGCAGGCGGAGTGTTCTTGTCGATCTGTTCATCATTAGACAGCTTGGCCACCAGTTCGTCAGAAGGCTTGTTACCGAGAAGGTTCCGCCTGCTGCCGCCGTGGGTGATCTCCTTGCGCATCGAAATTACGGGGTAGATCAGGCAAGTGAAGTCGGCCCGAGCGCTGATCTTGTCGACATCGTCGATGGGTTTTCGCCCAAACATCTCGTTGTAATGAACGCTCAGCGTGGAGGTTACATGCCCACCGGCCGAGAAGCCCATGATGCCGACCTGATTTGTCTTCACGCCGAACTCCTTGGCGCGGGATCGCACCAGGCGGATCGCTCGCTGCACGTCCCACAGCGGGACCGGATGCTGGTAGGGCCTGCAGCGATAGGAGACCATGAAGACCGCGATGCCGTGTGCGTTGAGCCATTTGGCCATCGGGATACCTTCTGAGCCTATGCAGACCGCACCGTATCCGCCGCCGCAGTAGATGACCATCGCGGTGCCGGTCTGCTTGTCTTTCGCCGGCAGATATACGTCGCACGCCGGGACGCGAATGCCGCTGCGATTCCCGCCGGGAATCTTGTAAGTCCCGTCCTTGATCGCCTTGGCCGTAACGGCCGCTTTGGCGTCATCGCCCTCTTTCGCCCCGGGCGGAGTTCCGGGCCAGAGCAGAAACGTTTCTGTAGCCTTCAACGCACCGGCCGGCTTCTTGGCGGCATCGGCCATCGACACCACGGCGCAGAGGATAAGGCAGCACGTAATGATTCGATAAGCGGATTTCTTAAGCATTTGGATTTCCTTTGTTATTATTCCTACTTGGCGGCTTGGAGCATCGCTTTGATGTTGTCCAGGTCTCGCTGGTCAGCTTCGAGCCGCATCTTGATACGCTCTTGACCTTTCTTGATTTCGCTTTCGTTCCAGGCGTTGGCCTCCATCGAGTCGCCGCAGAACGGGACTGTCAGATCGATCCAAGCGCAGATTTTGTCCATCTCTTCACGCGAAAGTTTGACCTTTCCGTGGTTCTTCTCGAGCATTGTGATCATCTTGCTCTTTGTCGATCCGGCGTATTGCGGCGGGATCATCGTGGGTTCTGACGAGTTGCTGATCCAGTTGACCAGTTCGTTGGCCTGGGCCTGACCGAACTGATCCGGGCCGCGCGGCTTGGTGTTCGTAAGCGTCAGGTACGATCGATACCAGTTCCGCTTGGCGCCCTTGTCGAGGACCTTCGTACTGGTCAAATCGTAGTTCTTGCCTTTGCCCTCGGCGTCGGGCTTGTGACATTTAACGCAATGTTTGTCGAGAATCGGCTGGATTTCCTTCGGGAAGCTGAAACCGCGCGGCGAGCCGTAGAACGGTTTGAGCTTTTCGGGCCCGGCTTTCATCGCCATGGCGACTTTGGCCATCGCTTTTGGCGTATCCTTCTTGTTCTCGTGGCAGCCGACGCATGAAAAACTCTCACCCGGCATGAGCGTGGCCCACGATCGCATGGTCTGGATCACCTGGTTCTTTTCGTTGAGAGCCTGGAAGTATACCGGCGTGCGTGCCGGCGCTTCGAACATCGCCGAGCCGTCTGAGTGCACAGTCGCGTCGCCGAGGATCACCTTTACATCCCACGAACCGGTGCCTACGGAGATCGGAGTGATTACGCTCGCTCCGCCGCCTTTTCCGCGGGTGGAGTTGCGACCGATGCTCATCTCGCGGAATCGCAGCTCGACTACGCGCAGCTTCTTTATCGTTCCTCGCGGGATGCCCTTGAGACCCGGGCCGAGATATATATCCTGCATGTAGAATCGCCCGGTGGTCTTGGTGTAGTCCACGCTCGACGGGCGAACGTGCGGGACCTTTCTGGCGATTACCGGGATCGGCTGGCATGACGATATCCGCGAATCGGCGGCCAGCAGTTCCCGCTTGCCGTCGTACGTCATGAAGTACAAATGGAACCGCATGTGCTCCTTGTTGCTGAAGCCACGCACTCCCCTTTCACGCAGGTTGTAGGCGATCGGATCGTAGCTGACCAGCAGCGTCGATTCGTCCAGCGGGTAGGGATACTTGTACATGTCGCCGATTTGTGCGTATGCATCGGCGCGGCGATATGTCGGCGGCTTGCCCGAGGGCAGCTCGATAACGCCGGAGACGCCCTGGCGGCCTTTGGAGTTGTCGATCACGCCGAGCTTGCCGCATTGCGGGTTGTGATGTCCGCCGAGGGCAACCATGACTTTCGACGTGCCGGGGATCCCGCGCGGGTGGAAGAACGTTGTCGGCTCGAACGTGTTGTTTCCGTAGAACTCAGTCTGGGCGGTCCCGTCGGGATTCATCTGCATGAGGTTCTGGGTGTATATCTGCGAGCGATCGTTGTAGTCCCATCGCATGTAGACCACGCGGCCGTCGTCCATTACCGAAGGGCACAACGCGTGGACCTGGTCAAAACCCACTCGCCGCGCAAACTTGCCGTTCTTGTCGCACACGTAAAGGTTCGCCACGTCCGGGCCGGCGCAGTCTACCGACTGGATCACTCGCGTGGAGTTAAACAGGATGTTGCCGTCCGGTAGGTAGACCGGATCGTAGCTGGCGCCGTAATCCTGGCCGCCGCCGGTAATCAGGCGCGGCTTTCCGCCGGCGATATCCATCTCGTAGACCTTGAGGTATCTGTCGGACCCGCCCTTTCGCCAGGCGAACAGGATGCGCTTGGCGTCGTACGACAGTTCCGGATCGCGCAGGATCGCGCCGTTGTCTTCAGTCGTGATCATCGCGATCGTCTCGGCGAATTTACCGTCGGCGGACGCTTCATTAGACAAGTCCAGCTTGAACAGGCCGCCGAACTTGTTGCCCCTCCAGTTGACGTATTCGGTGTAGGCGAAGAAGCCGCCGCCCATGTTGTGATGGCGTGCGAATACGATCTGTTTGGTCTTGCCCAGCAGCGAGGCCAATCTCGCCTGCCTTCGAACGATGCAGGCGGTTTCATAAAGCCCCAGCCAACGCGAATCGTCCGGGCCGGCGGAGCCTTCGATCAGAGCGTCGATCTGCTTGCGTAGTTTCGAAGCTTGAGCACCGCATTCGGGCAGCACTTTTTCTATAAGCCCGCGCTCAAGCGCCGCGTCACGGTCCTTCTTTAGAAAGGCGAGCATGTCGCCCTTGCCGTCGTGATAACCGAGCTTCCACTTGTCGGTCTCTCCGGGCGAGTCCTGCATCAGCCAATCGGTCTGACGCGGAAAGTCGCGCCAGAATTCGCGGGCGATCGCCGACGACAGAGCCATGTCGAATTTCAGACCGGCGGTATGAATCGCCGAGCGAACCGCCAGCATAGTCGCCGGCCAGGAGGTCTTTCTGGAGTATTTGGTGTCGGCGATTTTCCGGACGGCGCTGACCTTCCGCCCGGGGCGTTTGTTGCCCTTGGGCATAGCCCGCGGCACGGGTTTTGTGGTGAATCCGACGTCGATGAACTGCCCGCCGACAGTCTGGCGACAGTGGACGGCGATCAGGTTTTTACCCGGCTTGATAACCTTGCGTGCGCTGGGGTTGATCGCGAACAGCGCGTAGTCTTTTCTATGCCCCGAACCGCTGGCGGCCGCCACGCCGTTGATGTAGACTTCGAAGTCCTCATCGTGGCAGACCTCCAGCGACAGCTTGCCCAGGTCGGCGCCTTTTGGCGGGGTATACGTGGACCGCATCCATATGTCCGGCGTACTCCAGGGCGTCTTGACTCGAGTGCGATCGGCGACCCGACCGAACCCGGCCCGGCCGGTCTTCCAGGGACAGTCGGCGTTCTCGACGAAACCGGGCTTGTTCCATCCGGCGCCGGGATCGACAGTAGTGTACCGCCACGCACCGCCGACACTGGCGGCGTAAGAGCCCGCACAGAAACACAGGACCGCCGCCGCGATTGTCAAACAGATCGTCTTTCGCATACCAATTCTTCCTGGGTGTGAGTGTCGTAATGCCAAAGAGTAAGGAACTCGCTCCAGTCAGCTAAACGCAGCATACTGGCGGCTTGTTTCAACTAGAAACCGAACGGTGCGCCCAGAGTTGACACACCCAGCGTGCTACTTTCCTCGGCGGATGAAGACCAGGCCGTTGGAATCGGAGCCCACGTCGCCGTAGATCATCGCGTTTATCTTGTACGATGCGCCGGTTTCGTAGTCGTCGATCTTCACTTTGTAGGTATTCCCTTTGGACTTTCCGCCGGTGAATCCGTGATGCGCATCCCTAGCGACGACTTCTTTGTCGTTCTTAACTACTTCGATCGAATCGATGTCCCGGCGCTGCCTGCCGCCGGTGTAGAGGAACGTCACGGGGTACACGCCCGGTTTGTTTATCAGGCCGGTGGCGTCGAAGACAACCTTGCCGGCCTTGCGAGCGGCGATCTTGCGAGATTTCCACTGCCCGATCTTCTTTCCGTATTTCGCAAATTTGACGCTCTGGTCAACGTACTCAAACACCAGGCTCCTCTTGCCGTCCTGGCCGAACGTTACAGCTTTGAACGCCGCGGATTTCGGAACGGTGATCGCCTCGGTCAGTTTCTTCGAATCAACCGTCGGAGCGGATCCGTCGATCGTGTATCGAACCGAGGCGCCTTCTATCGGAGCGACAGCGCTGACAAGAGTCGAACCGTCGGCCTGTTTTTTCGCCGTAATGCTCGGCGTCGGGACGCGGTAGTTGTAGCCCGACTGCGAATACCGCAGCATCATCCGAGCCATGCTGAGCGAGAATCTGTCCCAGTCGCGTTGGGTTTTCGGCGTCCAGGTGACCTCGGCCAATGCGGCGCTGCGGGGCAGGGTCAGATACTCCATGTACTTTTCGGGCTGCTTTAGCATCTTGGACTTCTCGTTCGTCAGCCGAGCGCGAATCAGCAGTTGATCGCTCCAGAGGCAGCCTTGAGCACCCAGGATGTTTTTCGCGGCCGCACCGGTCAGACCGGCCGGGACCGGGTCCCAGTTGTACGCCTTCTGCAACGAGATCGGGGCGATCCAACTGGCGGCGTACGGTTCGCCGCCCAGCTTGCTCTCGGGCGCGTCGAAGTAGCAATGGCCCGTCAGCGCCATCACCACGGGATTACCGCGCTTGGCTCCCGCACTGGCGGTTTTGGGGCGATGCCACGTCATCACGCCGGCGCTGGTCGATATCCCGCAGCCGAGTATCTCGTCCCAGCCGATAATCTGCTTGCCCCTTTTCTGCAGGAATTTCTCAATGCGGAGAGTCATCCAGCCCTGCAGCTCCTTCTCGGATTTCAGGCCGAGAGTCTTGATCTTCTTCTGGCAATGCTCGCAGTCCTTCCAGCGATTGTACCGGGCCTCGTCGCCGCCGATGTGAACATATGTGTCGGGAAACAGTTCGCAGATTTCGGTCATCACGTCTTCGAGAAACGTCCAGGTGCTCTCGCGCCCGGCGCAGTAAAGCTCGCGCGAAATCGAATGTCTCGTCGGAATCGTGAACTGCTTGCCGGTGCAGCACAGGTGCGGATACGCGACGACGGCCGACAGCGTATGTGCCGGCAGTTCCACCTCGGGCACGATCTTGATGTGACGCTCTGCGGCGTATTTCACGATCTCGCGAATGTCGTCCTGCGTGTAGAACCCGCCGAACC
>CAYMSH010000398.1:0-5755 GCA_964392945.1 uncultured Planctomycetaceae bacterium
GCACGCTGGCCCTTACCGGCGACATGAAGAAAATGCTGCCGGAATTCGTTCGCGGAGTCAGCCTTGTCGGATACGGAATCTCGCTGGGCATAGGCGTCGGGGTCCCGATCCCGATACTGAATCCCGGCGTGCTGAAGCGATGCTGCATACGCGACGAACAGATCTCCGCACCGATCACCGACTACAGCAACGATTACCCCAACGCCACCGGCAACGTGCTGGGTCTGGTCAGCTACGCCGAACTCAAGACCGGGCAAATCGACTTCGACGGCAGGAAGATACCCGTCGGATCGCTCTCGTCGTACAGCAAGGCCAGGAAGATCGCAGAACTGCTGGCCGGAGAGATCAGGGCCGGCGACTTCCTGCTCAGCCAGCCGTATATGATGATGCCGCAAGACACCAACATGAAGCCGCTGAAAGTCAGGGACAAGACCTCATGAGCGATACAGTCACCAAAAAACTAATGCTCTTCTTCCCGAAGTGCGAGTGCGAAAAGCCGATCATCTATCACCTGGTCAAGGACTACGATCTCGTGGTCAACGTATTCCGTGCTAAAGTAACGCCGGAAGAGGAAGGCTACCTCGTGCTGGACGTAACGGGCTCCGAAGAGAATATCGACAAGGCGATGGAGTTCATAAAGACGTTCAACGTCACGATCAACTCCAGCGGACGCGGGCTAACTTGGGACGCCGACGCCTGCACAGGCTGCGGCCACTGCGTGGTCCACTGTCCGACAGATGCACTGCACATCGCCGATCGAAAGACCATGGAAGTGGCGTTCGACGAAGAAAAGTGCATCGAATGCCTGGCGTGCATCCGCGTATGTCCCTACGACGTATGCACATCGCCGTTCTAACGGCTGGCAATTGGCAGTTGGCAATTGGCAATTGGCAATTGGCAATTGGCGAACGTCAACGGCCACGGCGACGTCAACGGCAACAGTAACGGCGGCGTAATGGGCGATTACCGCAAATTTGCTTACAAGGGGGCGAACTTCCGGATCCTCTGTGATCGGTTCGACTTGGTCACCGCAGAGATCGTGCGGCTGCGGGGCGTGTTGGAGGAGTATATCGCTCGCCATCCGGGGTTCGAGATCGCCCTGACGCCGATCGACCTGCTGGATGACGCTCCGGAAATCGCACAACGGATGGCCCGCGCTGCGAAGCTCGTCGGCGTTGGTCCGATGGCCGCCGTGGCCGGGACAGTGGCCCAGATGTCGGCCGAGGCCGCAGGCGACGCCGAAGCGATAGTCGAAAACGGCGGCGATGTGTTCCTGTCACTGGCTCGCACGGTGACTGTCGGGCTCTACGCCGGCCCCGGTCCGCTGAGCGATTCGCTGGCGTTTTCGATACCGCCTGAATCCATGCCGCTTGCGGTATGTTCATCCTCCGGAGTGATGGGCCACTCGATGAGCCTGGGCAAGTGCGACCTGGCGTGCGTAGTAAGCCCCAACGCCTCCCTTGCCGACGCCGCGGCCACCCAGGCGGCGAATCTGGTCAAAACACCCGAAGACATCGAACCGACGCTCGAACGCATCTCGGCGATCGAGGGGGTCAGCGGTGTGCTGTTAGTCCAGGGCGATCAAATAGGAGTAGCCGGCGACCTGCCGCCGCTGGTGCGCAACCGCGACGCCGAACTAGGCCGAAAAGTGACTAGAGATGCTAACGGCATGGCAATTGGCAATAGGCAATTGGCAATTGGCGACGGAGAAGACAAAGGCGAAGACAAAGACCAAACGGCAGAACCGCACGACTAAACAAACCGTTCGCAACGCGCCGTTAGATTTTGCCGCTGGCCGTATGCCGTTCGCCAATTCCCAATTCCCAAGCCGCCGCAGGCGGCTACTTGAGCTGATCTTTGAGTGTGTCGAACAGTTTCTTCTTCAGGCTGGCTTGTGACGGGATGTCGATGGCGCCTTCCTGGCTCATTGGTACTCGAACCGCGCCCATTACCGGCACGTCAACCGACAGGCCCATGTCGGCTTTGTACGGGACCGAATCGCCCGGGCCGACGCCTTTGACCGCACCCATGAGCTTCATGAAGTTGACCTTGATCGGCACGCCTACCGTCTTGCTGCCGTTGGCCGGTATCACGCCCTGCATCATCGACTTGCCGGTCATGAACTGCTGGCCCTGGCTGGCCAGTGCGTAGTCCAGGTTGCCCAGCGGCAGGGGGGCCATGTACGGGTTGTCGACCTTCACGTCGAACAGCATTGTCGCATCAGTCAGGCTTACGCCCTGTAGCTTCATCCCGGTTATGTTCGCTGTCGGCCTGGTCGTGCAACCGGCCGCCCCGGCCAGCATCAGTCCGGCGAGAATGACGATTGTGAATTTGCTGATCATTCGAATACTCATAAAAGGGCTCCTTTCACCCGGTTGTCAAAAAATGAACGTCAAGCCGCGCCTCAGCGCGAGCCGCTAAACAATTCTATAACTCCGCCGCCGACTTGGCGACAGTTGATTTGGAATTTAACGACAACGACCCGAAACGCGCCGTTACGCCGTTGTCGTTGGCCGTAACGCCGTTCGCCAATTGCCAATTCCCAATTGCCAATTGCCAAGCCGCCGAAGGCGGCTACTTGAGGCAACACTTCTTGTACTTCTTGCCGCTGCCGCAGGGGCATGGGCTGTTGCGTCCTGTGCGGCGGCGTGCGAATCGCAGTATTCCTTTGGCGATCCCGCCGAATCGTTTGCGGGGATTTTGCACGTAGATCTTTTTCAGCAGTTCGTAGAGTTCCGGATGATTCTCGGCCAGCCGCTTGGGCGACTCGAAGAAATACTCGCTGACTACCGCGAAGAACTCCTGGTGATTGGTGAACCCGTATTCGGGAATGTCCGAATCGTCGTCAAACTGGCGGCCGAGTTCGTCTCGCACGATATCCTGCCAGGGCCCGAGGCAGTCGTCCGGCAGGGGCGGGATGCCGTCTACTGAGCCGTCGGCCTTGTCCAGCAGGTGCGCGAACTCGTGGATCCCTACGTTGTGCTTGTCGCCGTGCAGCTCGAAGCCGCGCAGCAGATCGCGTTTGGAAAGCACCATCAGCCCGCCGAAGGTGCCCTGGGTGCCGACCATCCCGGAGGCCATCATCGGACCACGCGAGTCGGTCTGTACTGTGGCGTCGAACGTGTTTGGGTAGATCAGGACTTCGCCGAGCATGTTGTACTCGAAGTCCGGCAGCGAGAAGACCGGAATGACCGCACTGGCGGCCACCAGCAGCCTGACAGTTTCGTCGATCTCGCACTTTACGGCGTTGATCGGTTTCTCGGCCAGGAATATCTGCGCCAGCCGGCAGAACCGCTCCTTTTCCTCTTCGGAAAGCCGCCCGAAAAACGCTACTCGCTCCTGGAAGACCGCCGCCCACTGCGTCGGGATCGGCTGGCCCATCAGCTTTACGCGCCGCCGCATGATCCGCGTACCGAACCGATAGATCCACCAGCCGACAAGCGTCGAAACGCCCAGTACAATCCAGCGAGTAGTCCACGATCCGGCGAAGATCCACGTAGGCACAATCACCAACAGCGCCAGCGAGACGGCGGCAATAATGCTAAAAGAGCGATTAGATTCAATTCGTTCAGGCGTAGGTATCATATAAGTCGGGCCTTGCGTTATTGGTGTTCAGCGGACCATCTTCGCAAACTTCCCGCCCGGCGGCAAGTCAACTGTCGGTTTGCGGCGGCTTTACGGCTATCGCGCTTCGGGGCAGTGAGTCGGCGTTTTTCACCCAGCGGCTGTGGCAGCGGTATTCGCATAACCCGCAGCCGACGCACTTGTCGGCGATCACGAACGGGGCCTCGATCTTCGACATCGCCTCGATCTCCATGTCGCTGAAGGCGCCTTCTTCAATCTCGCCGATGTCGAGTTTGATCTGGCGCATCTCGATCGCGTCGTAGCCGGCCGCCGCGCACTCATCGACACAGAGCCGGCAGTCTTCCTCTCCGCAGTGGGGCAGGCAGATCGACGTGTCGATCTTCGCCAGGCCCATGACAAAGCGGCGCTTGGCCTCCAGCGAGAGCGGCTCGATAGCTCCAGTCGGGCAAACCTGCGTGCAGAAGTTGCAGTCCGGATGGCACGCCGCGCGGGCCGGGATGACGATCGGAGTCCAGATCGCTTCGAGGCCCGCATCCAGCCCGGCCGGGTGAAGGACCGGGCCGGGACAGACCTGCACGCACTGGCCGCACTGCACGCACAGCTTGAGAAACTGCTCTTCGGCGACGCTGCCCGGCGGGCGGATCGGCGTCTTGCGCCCTCGGACCAGGACCCATTTCGCCGCAGCTCCAGCGCCCGCGCCGACAAGTATCGCCGCGATCGCAGCCCGGCGTCCGGACCGAACCGGCGAAACGGTTGGAGCGGTAAGGCGATTGACGAACGAGATCGCATCGACGGGGCATGCCTTGGCGCAGGTTCTGCAGAACGCGCACGCCGCGTGATTAGTGCCGAAGTCGTCTTTCACCGCCCCGAACGCACAAGCCTCTACACACTTGCCGCATTGGGTGCATTTCGAACTGATACGCCGTTCGTAGATTCTCGCCGGCGACGCCAGCGACAGCAGCGCCCCGCTGGGACAGAGCGTTCGGCACCAGAATCGCCTGCCAAACAGGCCGACCAGCAGCGTTGAGGCCAATATCCCGGCCGCTATCCAGACCGCCGGCCCGGCTGGGCTGAGCGTCTCCCACCCTCGCGCGGTTCCGCCTTGCAGGCGTCCGGCGGTGAACACGAGCCCCCGTGTGAAGACAACCAGCGGTGCGGCGAATCCGGCCAGCATCACGCCGCAAATCGCCGCGACGATCACCGCGGCCAGTACGCCGTATCTTGCTGGCGTCCAGAACCGGCCCGGACGCTGATGCAGCGGTTTGGTCCATCGTCCGACCAGGCAATCAAAAGCGTCGATGGCGGCGCCGAGCGGGCATATCCACCCGCAGAAGACTCTCGGCATAATGATGCAGAGTAGTATCACCGCCGCGGACCCGACGATCGCCCAGGTCGCCGCTCGGGCCGCGATCGACGCCGACAGGCCGACCAGCGGATCGAGCCAGAGGAATGATTCGACCGGAACGGTCTCGGCGTTAGACAGCGAATCAGGGTCGAATACGTGCCCCGGCGGGAACGAAACGCCGATCAGCAGATAGGCAAACAATCCAAACGCCGCGATTTGAACGAGGCGTCGAATCACCTGCGCCCGACCTTCCGCAGAGCGTCCAGCGTGGCTCCGACAATCGCCTGGGAGGTCACTGTTGCGCCGGTGACCGCGTCGACTTTCAGCGATTGGGCCTTAATGATCCGCTGCGGGGTGATCGTGATGCAGTTCTGGTGGATCTTCTCGGTGTGCCGAACTGCAATGTCGGTGATGCGTCCGCTGCGGACCGTAACGGTAACCCGCAGCGGGCCGGTGTAGCCCAGTGAGTCGCCGTTGTACTTTCCATCACGCAGGTTCCCCGGCCGGATCGAGCCGATGTCCAGCAGGTCGATCTTGCCCTGTACTTTCGCCGCTCGACGCGCCAGGAGGTGCCGGCCGTACGGCTGCTTGCTCTTTGGGAACAGGGCGATGGCTTTGGCGTAGTTCGCCCGGGCGCGGATCTTGTCGCCGAGTTCGGCGTAAAGATCGCCAAGGGCTTCGCAAACCGCCGCTTCGTTGGCGATCCGCCACTTGTCATTCGGGAGATTCTTCAACGCTTTTTGTGCCATCGCTTTGGCCTTGGCGTATTCGCCGAACTTGCGATAGCACGACATCAGGTTTATGTACGCGTGTGTGTTTCGCGCG
>CAYMSH010000399.1:0-3252 GCA_964392945.1 uncultured Planctomycetaceae bacterium
CAGTTTCAGCCCGGCCGCGTCGAGCGTTTTGAGTCGCTCGGGGATGTTCTTGAGACAGAGGTGCCCCACGACGTCGTAGCCGAGTTTCTTGAGCATTTCGGCCTGTTGGGCCAGGTTGCGCTTCTTGGCGTCGTGGGTGTCCATGCAGAGTGCGAAGAACGCACTTGTCTTCTTCGCCGCTGGGGCCGGCGCCGGTTTTGCGATCGCCTGGGCGATCACCATCAACGATATCGAGAGCAGCGTTGCGTATTTCATGATATCTCCATCTTGAGTATACTTGTGAGTGTAACGTCAAACTGGGCGGGTGGTGAGTTTTACTTTATCGATTTCAGAAAATCGCACCAACCTTCTGTCGATGGGTCGTCGCTGAGTTGATCTCCCGCCGCCCGCGAAAACTCTTCAAACTCCTTGTAGAACTCCTCCAGCGTGATTTTGAAATGCTTTTCAAAGGCGCCTTTCCAGCCTAATCTGGGCACGAGCGGGAAGAACTCCATGAATCGCTCAAGCGCGCCTGCTTTCTTGAGCAGCAAAGCGCAGGCCGCTGATCCTCCGGCGTATATTACCGGGTGGACAAGTTTGTCCCGTTCGAGCCGATTCCAATCGTCGTAAGTCACTCCTTTACTGATATCGGTCGCTGACTTGCGGTACATTTTCAGGTTGCGATTCATCTCACGCCCGAACGCTTCCCATGAATACGGTTTTTCCAATCGCTTGAACAGTTCCGGATGGCGATGGCAGTGAAGCGCCGCAATCAATGTCGCAGATCCTTCGCTCCACCACGCCGGGCCCCTCCAGAGCGACTGCCCCATCCGGTTGCCGTGCACCGCTTCTTTGGAGTAACCGTAAGCGGTCTGGTAGGCGTGAAAGTATTCGTGCAACGGGCCTATCACGAACTGCTCGGGGTCCCGATAAGGCGACATCGTCATGGTGATCGTCAGAGCGGGAGGCTTGATGCTCCAGCCGGCCCAGTGATTGCCCGTTTTCCAATCGAGGCGCCGTCCATCTGAATCGTCCCCCTGGAGTTTGCAGCAAAGACGTCTCAACTCTTTCTGCGATTTATCCAGTTTTTGCGGGTTCTTCTTTTCGACTCCCTCCGGCAGCTTCCAATCGCTGTTTTCGATCAGGAAAACGTGCAACGGTCCGACAGTGCCCCATTTGGCCGAGAAGTGCTCCAGGGTCTCCCTGTAGACCGTTCGCCAAAGCTCAGGGTAGCCGTCGGTGCAATGGATGTTGATCTCCGAATCATCGGTCCTGTATATGCCGCCCTTGATTTGGCGGCTGCGTTTGGCGGTTTGCAGGTTCGACGTGCTGCAGCCCACGATCATGGACATCAGCATACCCGCGACAATCAGAACGCCATTGGCGTGTGCCCTGAGAATATGGAATATGGATGCTTGCATGATCTCCGTTCTTTAGTCCGCCAGTCGATGACGGATGCGGTCTGCGAGATTGGCGGCTTGTCGTCCGCACGTTGCGGAATTCTGTATAAATACTATCCTGTCCAAGGGCAGATTCAACTCCATTATCATTTCCCCCGCCCGGTCGGTTGCACGTGGCGACGGAGGGCGGTCGGTCCGGCCTCGGCTGGGCCCGATAGCGGCATCCGGCGCTTCCATCGGCGCCGCGGGGCTCTATAATTAGATGAGCCTGGAAATGGAGTATTCAGCGATGTGCGTAGTGAAGCGAGAAATGTTCGTGCTGGCGGTCTTCGGCGCCTTGCTGGTGTCTGTTGGTTGTGAAGACAACCGCCGCGGCGTGGTTATCCAAACCGAAAAACGGCAGGGGTTCCTGCACTCGGGTTTCGAGTCGGAGGTTACTGTGCGGCGGGCCGACGGATCGACTACAACACTCGGCCACGTGGGCAACCCTTTCTACGTTATCACGTTCATGGAGGTCCCCTCTGGCGATCCTGCGTACGTCGATCCGCGTGTCGAGCGGTTGGCCAAGCGGTTCGAACTGGACTCCGTGGCGGTGATCCAGATGTCGATGCCGAAGGCCAAGGAGAAGTTCAGCGAAGAAGCGATCGCCGAGGCGAATCTGCGGCCGATCTATTTGACGAATCTCAGCCGCTTCCTCGATCCCGATCGGCTCGCCTGGCGAATATTCGGCGAGCCCGAACCGCAGACGATTCTGCTAGTGGACCGCCGCGGCGTTTTCGGCAGTTCCCGCGAGAAAGGAACGCTCGACGATCCGAGACGCGCGATCCTGGCCGTTGAGTGGATGCAGAAGGAATGGGAGATCGACCAGAAGGAACACAAGAGCATTCCCTGATCGACCCTCCGGACGCCTGGCTTATTTCGGGATGGTCTTCTTCCAGGCCAGGAGCTTCTTCTTCAACCGCTGGGCTATTTCAGGATGCTTGCCGGCCAGGTTGTTCTTCTCTTGTCCGTCTGCGGGAATGTCGTACAGTTCGGGTTTGCTTCCGTCGGGATTTACGAGGAACTTCCATTTGCCTTGGCGTATCGCCAGTGTCGGCGGGCGGTAGGCCCTGTGTTTTCCGGCGATTCCGCCTCGCCATTCCCAGAATATCGGTTTGGTCCTGGCCCGCGCGGTCCCGGTCAGCATGTCGCTTACGTCCTCGCCGTCGGGCTTGATGTCGCCGATATCGACTCCGGCGAGTTTGCATACCGTCGGCAGCCAGTCCACGCTGGTGATCACCGACTTCTCGTCACGCCGCCCGGCTTTTACGCGCCCGGGCCATCGCACAACCAGAGGCGTTCGCACTCCGCCCTCGTATATGCTGCGTTTGCGGCCTCTAAACTGGCCGGGTGAACCTACTCCGGCGTTCTTTGCGTTCTTGACGTAGTAATCTTCCGGCCCGTTGTCGCTTGTGAAGACGATCAGCGTGTTGTCGGCCAGTCCCATTTTCTCCAACTCGTCGAACAGTCGTCCCAGGGCCTTGTCCATTCCCGTGACCGCGGCGCAGTAGACCTTCATCTGCGGCGCGAGTTCCGGGGCGTCGGCGAGATACTGGCGCATGTATCCGGTGAACTGTTTCTCGTCGACCTCGAGCCCTTCGTATTCTTTGAGCTCCTCCGGCGTGGGTTTGAGCGTCGCGTGCGGCACGAGCGTCCAGAGGTTAACGTAGAACGGTTTGCCCTTGTTGGCCCGTATGAATCGCAGCGTTTCATCGACGAAAAGCCCGGTTGATTTCGCGCGGTAGTACGGGATCCGCCCTCGCCATTTCGCTTTTGTGCGGCGCGTGGCGCAGTCGTCGATTCCGTATTCGTTGGGCAGGGGGGCGTCTTTTAT
>CAYMSH010000399.1:3262-5727 GCA_964392945.1 uncultured Planctomycetaceae bacterium
GTCATACTCGACAGGTGCCATTTTCCGAAATGACCGGTAGCGTATCCGGCTTTCTGAAGGAGGCGGGTCACCATCGGGGCTTTCGGGTCGAGCCAGTTGGGCATGTTTCGATCGGCGTTCTGTTTGGCGGTCGCGAAATGCTGGTGCACTCTGTGCCTGGCGGGGAAGTGGCCGGTCATAAACGCCGTTCGGCTCGGCGAGCAGACCGGGTTGTTGACGTAGAACTGTGTGAAAAGCGTTCCCTGCTTGGCCAGGCGATCGATGTTCGGCGTCTTCATGAACGGATGGCCGAAGCATTTCGGGTCGCCCCAACCCAGATCGTCGGTGAGTATGAAAATGATGTTCGGCTTCTTCGGCGCCTTTTCCGCTCTGGCTCCCGGCAGGCATGAAAACGCCGCCGCCCCGATCGCCGCGGTCTTCAGGAAGCTTCTTCTGCTTGTCTTGTTTTCCGTGTTCTTTTCCATTCCCCGATGTTACTGTTCGGCGCAGTAGATTGCAATTCCGTCGAAATAGGCGAAAATGGACCGATGCGCACCATATTGCTGATTATGTTGACGATGTTTGTTCCGCCGGCCCGGTCGTTTGCCGCCGCTGGCGAGCGGTTTGACGTCGCCGATTACGGCGCGCGGCCTGACGATGGCGCCAATGACCGCGTCGGCATCTCCAAGGCGCTGGCCGCCTGCGCTGCAAAGGGCGGCGGGACGGTTCTGTTTTCCAAGGGTCGATACGATCTGATCCGCGGTGCGGGACGGGGCGGAGCGTATTTTTCGCTCAGAGGCGTCAAGGGAATGACGATCGAGGGTAACGGCGCGACGCTGATCGCCCACGATCCGGCTCCGTTCTTCCACGTAGTGGGCTGCTGCGATCTGACGGTTCGCAAGCTCACGCTGGACAGCGATCCGCTTCCGTTTACGTGCGGGAAAGTCGTCGCCACGGGTCGCGGGACTATCGATGTCAAGCCGGCGAAGGGATATCTTGCCGCGGCCGGCAGGCCTGTAAGAGGCGTCTTCGGCTACGATCCGATCAAAGCCCGCCCGGCCGTTCGGGGCCACGACTGCTACATGCTCGACAACAAAACGCCAAGTCTGCTGATCGGCGGCGGGCTGATGCGCATTCGGTGTCGCGGGCGCATCGCCGTTGGGGCGCACGTGATCGTTCGCCACGAGATCTACAGCCGCAACGGGTTCACGCTTCGCGACTGCCGGGACGTGCTCTTCGAAGACCTGACGCTCTACAGCCTCGGCGGGATGGGCCTCTACGCCGCATCGTCGGCCGACATTACCGTTCGCCGGATGAAAGTCGCCAAGGGTCCCGACGGAAAACGCTGGATGTCGATCACCGCAGACGCCACGCACTTTAACAGTTGTCGCGGCACGATCACGCTGGCCGACAGCAGCTTCGAAGGCATGGGCGACGATGCGACGAACATTCACAATCATTTCTGGACCGTCAGCCGACGCTCCGGCGCCGATACGCTTGGCGTTACGCTCAAGCGAGTTCGAAGGCGCGTCACGCCGGGCCATCTCCCGCTGGTCGGAGACACGATCGAGATCGGCGGGGCGGACAATCCGCTGGCGCCGCGCCTGAGGCGGACAGTCAAGTCAGTCCGGGCCGATCGGAAGAACAAGGACCTGGTGATCACGTTCACCGAACCGCTGGACGCTCAGGTTCGTCCCGGCGACATAGTCTGGAACGCATCGGCGGCGCCGAAAGCTCGCATCATTCGCTGCATCGTAAAGAACAATCGCGCACGCGGCATGTTGATCCAGACTCGCGACGTGATCCTGGAGGACTGCGTGTTTGAAAACTGCTCCGGCGCGGCGATTCACGTGGCCTCGGACGTTAACTACTGGCACGAGGGGCTTGGCGTTCGCGGCCTGGTTATTCGCAATAATAAGTTCATCGGGTGCAACTACGGCGCCGCCCGCCGCGCGGCGGTGGTTGATATATTTGCAGAACTCCCAGGCGGCAAGATCGCTCCGCCAGGGGTGCATCGCAGAATAGAACTGATCGGGAATAGTTTTGTAAAGCCGCAGGGTTCAGCTATTTACGTGCATTCGTCCGATGGGGTGTTCATCGGCGGCAACAAGTTCATCGAACCGAGCGGCCCGGCGATTTTCGTAAACCGTTCTCGCAACGTGCAAGTGACAGGCAACACGCTTACCGGCGGGGCGAAAGGCGGCCTGAAGATTGGCGGTGACTGTAACCTCAAGACGATTAAGTCGCACAAAAACAGTGGATTTTGACCGCGCCGAATGACATAATTGAGGATTCCTAACAGCATACGTGAGCCTTCAAACAAGGAGATGTTTTAATGAAGCGCACCAGAGTTTTTCTGACGGTCGTTCTTGCGATGACGCTGACCTCTTCGGCGCTGGCGGCTGATCTCGATTTCGATTTCGACAAGATCGTATTCGTCAAGCGGTTCACTTACCAGTCCAGCCACTACTACACCGACTTCATTG
>CAYMSH010000400.1:0-5723 GCA_964392945.1 uncultured Planctomycetaceae bacterium
GCGCCACGCCGAGCCCTGATCCGAACCGTCGTCGAGGTAGGCCCAAGTCGCATCCAGCGGGATCACGGTGTCCGCCGACCCGACAATGGTCCGCTCGCCGCTGAGGCTCAAGTCAAACCCCAGATCGCTGCTGGAGGCGCTTATCTGGTGCACTTCGACGGTTATGATATTCGTACCGTCAACCAGATGCCCCGGATTGACAGGCGTCGCCGGCGGGATCCAGTTTGTTTCGTCGTCACCGCCTACGGCGCCGCCTTCGGCCAGTGTCTCGTAGTTAACCGCCCCGGTGGGCATGTGATCCCGCATTACCTCGTTATTGTTAAGGTATACTATGATCCCGTCATCGCGTTGGACCAGTAGGTCCAGGGACGTAAAGAGTGACGCGTCGGGTACCTGGAACTCATATCTGAAGTAGTAGGTTATGTACTTGTCGCCGGAATCGGGACCGTAGCTCAGTGTTGTGGTGAGGCGACCGTCGGAGTCGCCGTAACCTAATCTGCCGGGCCCCTCGTCCCAGTCACCGTCGTCGTAAGCCAACTCGCGCCAGGCTACGCCCTGGTCGGTCCCATCGTCGAGATACTTCCAGACCGCCTGGGAAGGCAGGACCAGATCGACGGTCTCGCTTCCGGAGGGCTCGGAAATGCTCAACGACAGCTCCATCGTGGCGTCGCCGCCGTCTGGATCGGCCTGGTGAACTTCAACCGCCATCACGTTGACGCCGCCGGTATTGTAGAGTTCGGCCCAGGGATCGTTATCGCCGACGTTGTCCGTCAAACCGGAAACATTGTCGCCAAGTATTTCATTTATCTTCAACTGCGGTAAAGCAGTCAGGATCTCGAAGACCGAATTGACGGCGCCCGGGGTGTAATGAGTCGTCGAGTCGGCGGCCCAGTTTCCGATCCAGGAGTTGTCCTTCGTCGGATCAATCAGTTGGAGCGAAGGACCGGTCCCGTCGGCGCTCACCGGCCAGGGCAGCGCGTCGCCGTACGTCGCGACATCGACGGTAGTCCACCCTCCGCCGCCGTCGGACATCTGGAGCCTGAGTCTCTCTCCGCCATTAGACAGCGAACCGTCGTACTGGCCGAGCACGGTCGGAGTCAAACCGTAGATCGAAACGAAATTGGCGATATTCTCGGCGACAACGACATATTCGCCGGCGGTGATTATCGAACCGGGTGCGAATGTGAAATCCACACCGTCTATCCGCCAGCCGGACATGTCGAATGCTGTATCGTCTGAAGCGTTGTATATCTCAACGAACTCGCCCTGCTCAACGCCGGCGGCGGGGTTGTACATAATCTCGTTGATCAGGATGCTGCCCAGCGGTGAGACGCCTGTGTCGGTGTACGTCACGGTGATCGAGTCAGACGCGATCAGGTTGCCCTTGAAGTCGTAGCCCTCAAACAGCAACGTATTGTCGCCTTCGGCGAGTCCGAGTTCCAGTTCCCAACCGGTTATCGAATTGAAGTCAACATCGATCTCCACGCCGTTGAGACGCATCGTTTTGACGGCGACTTGCGCCGTGCCCTGAATCGTTACGATCTGCGACGCCGTGCTGTAGTCGGCCCCGCCGTTTGTGGTGATCGCAAAGATCGAGTCGATCGCGGCGACCTGCTGAAGCAACCAGGTCCGCCGGCCTGAGACCCAAGCCTTTATGTTCGAATCCGGGCTCTCGGGGTTTATACCGTTAGCCTGGAAGGCCGAGTAGTTCTCGTCCATGACCGAATCGATCGTCGAGGCGTCCATAGCCTGCGCCGTATCGTAGATCGCCCGCCAGTAAGCGCGTCTGAACAGCGGGTAGTTGAAGAACTCATCTCTCAGGATCGGGTCGTTTATGCTGAACAGGTTGTTATTGTCAACGCTTCCGGTCATGTGGGAATGGTCCAGATCCCACATGATCATCTGCCACTGTCCGTCGTCGGGCATGTACATCGACATGTTCTTCCCGCGATTGAATCCGTAGCTGTCCCAGTTGTTGATTATATGCTGGATGGCGAATACGCGCATCCATTCGTCGTAATCGACTATCGCCGGGACAGTGGCGGCGAACTCGGGTGACTGGTAGTCGTAATTCATCGCGTCGACAAGTTGGTAGAACAGCGAATAGTCGTCGTTAAACCCGCCCATCGGCTCCTTGCGCCAGGACCAGCGATAGCGAGCCTGTTTCTTCTCGCCGCCCGTAGTCGTGTACAACCGCAACTGGGCGTTGTCGTTGAACTCTCTGGAGACCTGGGCGCTGTCGTTGAACTCGAACCAGTCGTCGATCTTGAACAACTCGCCGTCGGTCCCGTTGGACCAGTACGCGTTGACAAAGTCGTCGTTGGGAGAATGAGAATCGGAATAGATCGTGTTCTTGGGGTTCTGGTTTACGAACAGATGCACGTACCGCATATTGAAAAACGGCGTGTCGATCTGATCGGCCAGCCACAGGCTCATTCGCTCCCGCTGCTTGGTGCTGTCGCCCTCGAGTCGGTCCATATTGAACGACGTCGAGCCGATCACGCGGCTGTCTTTTGGAACGTAGAACACATAACTGGTGTCCTTGGATTCCGGATCCCCGTTGCTCCGGATAAACGGGCTTCCCCTGAAGCGCCCTCCGGCGTTGTAGATCACTCGGAAGTCGCCGTAGACAAACGTACCGTGTATGGGCTCGTCGCTGAGCTTCTGGCGATTTGCCCATTCTACGCGATCGGCCTCGGTCATCCAGAAGCGATACGTTCCGAAAGTACCGCCCCAACTGCTCTGCCCGAACATCACGTGCGCTTCACCGTCCGATGCGGTCGGGAAGCGGGTGATCATAGGCGAGGTCGTGTGAGAATCGGAGGCCTGAACGTAAAACGCCACCAGATCGTTTGAGCCCTGGCCCGGTATCGTAGCGCTGTAGATCCCGTCGCCGGCTACAGAGTCTCCGCTTGTACCGTTGTCATTCATCGGCACGGTGTAATTCGTATACGGAGCGTCAGTATCGTTGCGGTAATGGAGGCTCACGGCACCCAGCCCGTCAACGTCGGCGACACGCGCGGTCACAACCACGCTCTGACCGGCGGCCGGAAGTATCGGAAGGTGCGTAACATCGTAAATCGCAGGTCCCGCGTTCGCGTTATATTGACTGTTGATCGCGCCGGGAGATCCGAGATTCGTCGGAATGTCCATGAAACCGGGCGCTTCAAGGTAGTTGCCATGCAGGCGGAGCAGTATCCCCGGCGTACCGGCCTGCCACCTGACCCTGGCCTGAATCGTCACGGGTGTCGAGTCGATGGACAGCGACGAACTGAGATCATGTTCGATGCGATTAACGCTGTTGTCGCCCGTGCGGGACGAGATCAGATGCAGGCTGTTGGAGCCCGCGTATGCTTCGGAGGTCTCCAGGTACGAGTTGATATGCGTGCCCTGGATAATCCATCCGCTCGTACCGCTTTCAAAACCGCCGTTGGCCACAACGTTGCCCTGGCCGGACTTGAACACTTCAATTTCGTCAATCAGCGCTTCTCCGGAGCCTTCCAGGAATATCTGTATTTCATCGGCGGCGTTCCTGCCGTTGTCGAGTACGCCGGTGTGTTCGATCAGAGTCCACGGGGCCTTGTTCGTCTCGTCGCTGTCGGTCCAGTTCGACGCGCGCATGTTGTCGCTGTGCGGATCGATCAGTTCCAGGCTGCTCCCCCCGCCGTCGGCCCACACGCCCCAGCTCTCGCCGTCGGTGTAGAGCACTTCGTCTATCGTCACAAAATCCTGGTCCGGCAGAAGAGGGTCGTCAGGCCGCGACAGCACGATCCGTTCGCCGCGATCCGAAAGACTCCCGCTGAAATCACCCAACGTATTGGAAGCGTCAAGTACGCCCGGATTCGACGCGATCAATCGCAAGGCGTCCTTGGCGACGACAAGATATTCGCCGGCGCCTATTGTCGTTCCTATCGGGAAGGTGTAGCGAACGCCTTCGGTGAACCGCCAGTTATCCAGCTCAACCAGTGATGCGCCGCGGTTGTACAGTTCGATGAACTCGTCGTCGGTATTCTGGCTGATCGGGTGATACATAACTTCGTTGATCACGATGTCGTAATTCACCGGCTCGGCATTGACGCCGCCTGGAGTTGTCGCCGACAGCACACGGAATTCATCCGACCCGTCGGGAGCTCGACCGAACGAAACGCCGTTTTCCTGGGCGCCGAATTTGATCGCGTCGATCGTACGATTCTCCGACGGATCGCGCAGATAGATCCTGTCGCCCTGCATGTCCAGCGAGAAGCCAAGAGTGGTCTGATCGAACACCTTGTGTCCGCGTCCCCCAATATACGTATTCAGCGGTATCGTGTACTCAACGTACCCCGGATCGGAGGGATCGGTATCGTCAACGATCGTCAGGCCGCCAATATTGACCGACGAATTGCTGTGGTTGTACAACTCTATAAAATCGATATCCGGCAGATCGGTGTGCGACAGCACCTCGTTAATCACAATGTTCGTCAGATTGTCTGTAAACGTCCTGTTGCTGGCGCCCGGGTTGCCGTATTGGTAATCGCTGGCCTCCCACGCCTCGACACTGTCTGCGCCAAAGTCCGGTTTCATCATAACCAGCGAATGTCCGCCGCCGTCGGCGGCCGCCGGCCAGGGGTAGTCGTCAGAGTATTGAACATCCTGCAGGATCGCGTTCATCTGGTTACGCAGGCGCAGCGTCCCGCCGTCATTGTTCAGCATCTCGGCATAAGGGCCCAGCACGCCGGTGATTCCATAGAACGATTCGACGGCCGCCGGGTTCGAGGCGATCACCAGATACGATCGACCGGCCAGCACGGTTCCTTCCGGGAAGACGAAGTCGACTTCGCCGGTAAGCTCGTAGCGACTCAGATCGTTAGACACTTCTTCACTGTTGTATATCTCGACGAACTCGAGATCCGACGCTTCGAGTACTCCGGCCCCGTCGGGGTCGATCGGATTGTACATGATTTCGGAAATGATCAACCCGCCCATACGACTCGAGGGGTTGTGTTGTCGTGCGTCGATCATCGTCGCGGCCGCAGCCGCCGGAGCGTCGATCGGGGCGACCTGATCGAGCGGATCGATCTGGCCTGCACCGTCAAGCATGAGTCGAGGCTCGAGAATCTCCAGCACTGGCTGGATTCTAGTGTAGGGGCGGTCTTCAAATGTCATCTGCGGGTCTGCCTCCATAGCGACGACGCAATTAAAAAACAGATGCTGAATAGGCGTGAGCAGAGATTGACTCCTCCCAAACGCAGCCAAGAACCTCACTTACGTATGTTAAGCAAAAACCTCAATAATGTCAATACAGTACGTAAGAATAGCGTAGCCGTTCGGGAACTGATATGAGGCAACGCCCGCAGCCTGCGAACACGCACCTGCACAACATCCATCGGCCGGAGCCGGACGGGAGACATGAGTTGTTATCGGCTTATGTGCAACAACTTACGACAGACTCCAGGATCTTCGCCTCTAGCTGACAGCCAAGACGGGAGAACTGACAGCCTCTGCCAGTACGTCCGCCAGGAGATCGTCGGTATCGAGGGCGGTTTCTAATATGACGCTCGAATCGGGATCCTGTAGTGCGTCGTAGAGTTCGCGCTCGACTGACGGTGCTGGTGCGGGGCTCTCGTCGGCGATAGGTAATATAGGCTGGTCTACTGCTACCGCCAATACTTCCGGATTCGTCACCGACTGGCTTGCTGACGATTCAGACGACGGCGACTGGCTCACTGAAGTGACCAGTCCGG
>CAYMSH010000401.1:0-5667 GCA_964392945.1 uncultured Planctomycetaceae bacterium
CCATACCCGGCGGGGTGTAGATCTCCGACGGCAGGTCCTCAAGGGTGATCCGATTGTCCGGGGCCATGACGACAATGTTCTCAACAACGTTTCGCAACTGTCGCACATTGCCGGGCCAGGCGTAGCCCAGCAGCACCCTGGCGGCGTCCTTGTCCAGCGACTTGATCTTGCGGTCGTGCGTCGCGTTGGGCTGGGTTTTTAACCTGTCGCTCAGGAGGGGAATGTCCTCGCGCCTCTGGCGAAGCGGGGGGATGTCGATCACGGCGCCCTTGATGCGGAAGTATAGATCCTCGCGGAATTTCTTGTCCGCCACTTTCTGGGCCAGGTCGTGATTCGTGGCGCTGATGATGCGAACATCGACCATCGTCGGCTCGTTGGAGCCGACCTGCACAAGTTCGCCGCTCTCAAGCACGCGGAGCAGCTTGGCCTGCATGCCCATCGGCATGTCGCCGACCTCGTCGAGGAAAACCGTTCCGCCGTTTGCGTATTCGAAGCGTCCCTGGCGATCGCCGACCGAGCCGGTGTAAGCGCCCTTTACGTGGCCGAAGAGTTCATCCTCCAGCAGCGATTCGGTGAAACCGGCGCAGTTGATCGCAACGAATCGTTCATCCCGCCGATTGGAGTTGGTGTGGACCGCATTGGCGATGAGCTCCTTGCCGGTTCCCGATTCGCCGAGCAGCATTACCGGCAGATCGGTAGGCGCCACGCGCCGCACGTTGTTGTGAATGCTCATCATCTCAGGCGATATGCCGGTGATGTTGTCGAATCCGTATTTCTCGTCCAGGCGGCTCTTCAATTCGACAATGGTTCGTCGCTGGGCGGTCATCTCGGCGGCCCGGCCGACAACCATACGCAGATCATCGAGGTCCAGCGGTTTCTCGATGTAGTCGAACGCGCCCTGCTTCATGGCATCGCGACAGGTGCTTATCGACGAGTGAGCCGTGATCAGGATGACCTTCGATGCGGGCGAATGCTTGGCCGCGGCCGCAAGAACGTCCATACCGCTGTCGTCGGGCCCGAGCATGAGATCGGTAATGACGATATCAAAGAGCCTGCTCTTCATTCGATCGACGGCGGATCTGCCGTCGTGAACGACAGTGCAGCGATGTCCCATGCGCGTAAGGCCCTCTTCGACGACCTCGGCGTGCGGGACTTCATCTTCAACGATCAGAATGTCTGCTGTTGCGTTTTTCGGGAGACTCATAACCGAAACAGGATACTTCCAGCACCAAAACTTGTCAACGACGCGCGAAACAGCAAGCGGCTCTTAGTCGTCCATCACTAATCGAATTCCGACATTGTAGACGCGTTGGTGAGGCAGGTAGGGCGTTCGCCTGCCGACCGGGACCCAGCGGGGCAGATCGCGCCATGAACCGCCTCGCGACACCTTTTTACCCGTGGAGCCATAAGACGATGAGGTCCACTCAGCCACGTTTCCGATCATGTCGCACAGGCCGAATGCGTTGGGCTGGTACTTACCGACCGATGCCTGGGCCTGGGCTCCGTCGTTGGTTGACTCCACGCGGAGTAGGTAGTTGTAGGTGGATATTTTGTCGAATCTCTTGATGGTTGAGTCTGCGAGGTTGGCGTGTTTTGAGAAGTCCGCGTCGATCTTCCCGTAGAACATCGGCGTGTCGGTCCCGGCGCGTGCGGCGAATTCCCACTCGGCCTCGGTTGGCAGGCGGAATTTTTTGCCCGTCTTTTCGCTGAGCCATTTGCAGAACGCCACCGCCTCCTGCTGTGAGACTCGAATCACCGGGCAGTTACCGCCCTGGGCGTCGTGACCTCTGTTCTTTTGATCCTTACCATGGAGATCGATGAACCCGCTTTCGTGCTTTGGCGCAAACGCCTTGTACATTTCGTTGGTCAGTTCGGTTCGGGCCATCCAGAACGGTTTGGTGATCTCCGCGACGCGCGGCGCCTCGTCGCTCGGCCCGCCGGGTGTGCCCATTACGAACTTACCGGCCGGTATCCGCTGCATCGTAATCTTCCCGCCCGGGGTGTCGATCTCAATAGACGGTTTGGCTTTGGCGACGAAAGGCCAACCGGACGGAGCTTTCGGAGCGGTGGGCGTTTTTGTTTGCACGGGCATCACGCCTTTACGCCTGGTGCGGGCCTTGGCGGCTTGGGCGATTGTGTAACCGTCCTCTTCGTAGTCTTCGTCGATATTGGCGTACTCTTTCTGGAGGCGTTTACGAAGGGCCTGGCTCTTGGCGATCAGCGCCAGATGTGCGGCCTCGGACTTCGCGCGATGTGCCCAATTGCGATGGAACACGTTGCCCCAGTTTCTGTGTGCGTCGGCCCAGGTGCCCCAGAACGGTGCGTTCAGGTCAATCCAGGTGTTGATGGTCATCCACTCGTCGCTGGTGAGTTTCACGTTGTGATGGCCCTTGGTCAGCATCTGGGTCAACAAGCTGGTCGAGGAGTGATATTCCATCGGCGTCAGCAGGTGGTAGTCGCTCTCGGGCCCTGGCCTGCGGACGTACGGATTCAGCGCCAGGTAGCTCACGCTGAACGCTCCACCGCGTTCGGTCGGGCGTCTGGGGTAGGTCACGGTCTTGCCCGTGATGTCGTCGAAATTGGGGCGTCCGGGCTTCTTACCGTCATGGCAGGCGATGCACTTGCGGTCGAGCACGGGCTGGACTTCGCGAAGGAACGAGAAGTTGCGGGGCTTGCCTTTTATGGCGACCGGTTTGCTGCGACTGGCGCTGGACTTGTGGACAGACGGAACGTCGTTCTGGTTCTCGTGGCATCCGATGCAACTTACCACTTCGCCCGGCATGGCCGTGAACCAACTGCGCATCAACTGCAGCGAGGCGCCGTTTTTGTCGAGCGGTTGTATGGCGATCGGCGTGTTCGCGGGGACCTTGAACACCGCAGAACCATCTGCCGCCACGGGCACGGTTCCGAGCAATCGCTTGGCGTCCCAACTGCTCTCGATGCCCATTGCCTCGTGGCTGCCGGCGTGGATATATGCGAAGTGATATGCGAAAAGTCGGATGGATTTCACCGATCCGCGCGGCAGGCCCTTGAGACCCTCGCCGGCGTAAATGTCGGTTATGTAGACCACGCCTTCCTTGGCTCCGGGTACTGTACGATCGACCAGGACGGGCGGTTTTTTGGTCTTGGCGAACGGGATCGGCTCGTTGATCGCGTAGGATTCCTCTTCGGAGATCAAGACGATGTTGTCGTATATGTCGACCAGGTACACTCCCCAGAGCGAACTGTTGGTCGGTTTCACCGAGGCCAGGTAGTATCGACCGGCCGCATCTTTATCGCTTGTGCCCAGCGGATAGGGCGTCAGGAACTTGGGGTAGCGTCCGTTATACAAGCCGTCTACGATAACAGGCTCCACCTTCTGACCGTAACCGGGGAACAGTTGTAAGGCTCCGTCGGCCTCGTGACGACCTACCGCCACATCGAACAAAACCATAGGCCCGGGGCGTTGCCCGTGATGACCACTGACGATACCGACAAACTGTGAAGGTTGGCCCGGGATCTGTTTTGGGTTGTGCGTCGCGGTAGGCCAGTATGAGTTCGAACCGTAATGGTGCGTCTGGTTCGTTCCGTCGGGGTTCATCGTCATGACCACCCGAGTGAACACGTGGGGGGTGTCGCTGTATTCCCATCGCACGTAAATAACTCGCCCGTTTTCCATGACCGACGGGCCCCAGTTGGAGTCCTGTTCGAAAGTGAGTCGGCGAATTTTATTTGTCATCGGGTCCAGCAGATAGCTATTTGCCATCGCTGGCTTACCATACTCGCACGGCAGTCCCTGGATCGGTGCGGTCGATGTGAAAATCACCTTGCCGTCCGGCAGGTAGCATGAATCGAAGCTGTGATACTCGGCGTCTTTGGGGGTGAGTTGGCGGAGGTATTTCCCGCTTGCCGACACCTCGTGAATGTGCCATCGCCTGTTTGAGCCCATACCGGTGTACATGATCTTGTCGGCGTCGAAGTTCAAATCGATCTCGGTGATCGCGCTGGTGGTCTTGGGTTTGTAGAGCGAAGAGACTTTCGCCTTGCCGCGGATATCGCTGATGATGACCAGTTGACACTCGGGGCGTGCGGGGTTTACCTCCGCTAGCGAGTATGCGCCAATGTTCGGCGTGACGGTTCTAGTTTCCCTGCGGGCGCCCTTGCCGTAGTTTCGACTGACGGCCAGGATCTTCATGTCGTCCAGAAGCGGATTGGCCAGCAGCGCCTCTCGCTGAAACGCCTGGAGGTCGGCGATCTTCGTCTTGGAGTTCAGCCTGGCCAGGAAACTCTTTGGGTATCGTTTGGGGAATGTCTTTGTCAGATCCTCGACAGCCATTCGCAACGCCTTGGGATTAACCACGACGCCCGGTTTTCTTCTCGCCGCGGGCGCCTGGCCGGCAAGCAGGGCGATCACAAGGGATACGTAGAACACTGGTCTAGTCATGATGAATCCGTCCGTGGTGCTTCAAGGGTTGATGCGTCCGGGGGCTAATGCACAGTTCGCATTATATTCCCCCTGATCATCAGCGACAATAGCGAAACTCAGGACCCGCTCAGCGGAAGTGAGATCGCAAACCTCGAACCTTTCCCGAGTTCGGAGTCTACGCTTATGGTCCCGCCGTGTTCGCGAACGATTCGCCGCGTGGTCGGCAGCCCGAGTCCGCTGCCGCCTGATTTCGTAGAGAAGTAGACTCCGAATACGTGCGGCAGATCCTCTGCTCTTATGCCCGGGCCGGTGTCGATGACCTCGATAACGCCCCTGCTCTTGGCCACTGAAACATTGACGATCAGTTCGCCGCCGTCTTTCATCGCATCGACGGCGTTTATCATGAGGTTCAACAACGCCTGCTTTATGAGGTTCGTGTCGATGCTGCACAAGACGCTCTCGTCGCCGGGCGATGTCCGCATTATCACCCCCGAAGCCTCGGCCTGCGGCGTGTAGAAGTTCGTCAACTCCTCAACAACACTCCGCAGATCGCAGTCCTGCAGTTGCAGTTCGTGCTTGCCGGCGTATCGCAGGAAGTCGTCCAGGATCGACCGGAGCCGCTCGGTTTCATGCTGGACCGCTTCGAGGCGACGGAGCCATCGCCGATGAAGCTCGCTGTCGTTGTGATTGAGATCCTCGCTGAGCAGCTTGAGGTTCATGTTGATCGTAGACAACGGGTTCTTGATCTCGTGGGCCAGTCCGCCTGTGAGTTGACTCAGTTCACGCACGTGCTCGGCTCCCCGCGTGCGTGCGGCAAGCCGGCGCGTACTGCGCCACGTTCGCTGCGAGGCGCGAACAGTCAGCAGTATCCAGATTGGGGCCGGCAGGAGCGCGGCGAGTATTATCCACCAGATCATGATTGGATTATCGTCTATGACGCGTCGAAACCAATAAAAAAACGGACCGACCGCCGAAGCGATCGGTCCGCAATGAAGCAAATCAGAGGGGTTTACATCAGAGCCTTGCGCGAGAGCTTGACTCTACCCTGGTCGTCGATGTTGATGACCTTGACCTGAACTGTGTCGCCGACGTCAACAACATCCTTGACGTTCTTGACGTATTCTTTCGACAGTTCCGAAACGTGGCAGAGGCCTTCGAGTCCCGGAAGGATTTCGATGAACGCGCCGAAGTCGCGGATCGAAACGATCTTGCCGGTGTATTCCTTGCCCATCTCGGCCTCGGCGGTGAGGTTTTCCACCATC
>CAYMSH010000402.1:0-5660 GCA_964392945.1 uncultured Planctomycetaceae bacterium
CTGTCGCCCCTCCGGGGCTTACTATTGAAAGACATGAGTTCCGGGGGCTCACGCCCCCGGCCAAGGCCTGCGTGACGGCAGGCCCTGTCGGCCCTTACGGGCCTGAAACAAGCCTTTTGACTAATCATCGTAGATTCAACTCCCGTCAGCGATGGAAGTTCAACGATCCGTCGCAAGCCCTTTTATATGCGTTATGCGAGCCGGCGTAAAATGGCTAAACTGGACAGCAAGAAACGCACAATTTTCAAGTAACGGCAACAACATAAAAACACAACCACTCACCGACGCCGCGCTCCGGGCGCCCCGATGCGGATGTTGTCGTTGGTCGTTGGTCGTTCCACTTGGGACTTGTGAGTTTCTTGTTGGCTGCTGAGTGTTGGCCGCTAAGCCGCTGTCACCGCCGCAGCCTCGGATTCGGCTTGCCCTGTGCGCTGGGGCGGATACACTCATGCACATGCAAAAGCCTTTCTGCTATTATGCGGCGGGGTCTGGCTGCGGGATGTTACGGGTAGAGACATAGTCGATCCGCCTGGGAGTTGCGGCGGGTCCATACAGAGGATGAGTTCATGCGACTAACGCGAAACTGTGCGGTTTGCATAATGCTTGTTGCTGGTGGTTGGGCGTATCTGGCGGCCGGGGCTCCGGCCGCGCCGAGCGGGCCGAATGCGATCATTGTCGACAAGAAGGCCCGGACCGTGTCAATTCCCGCCCGGGTGGCCCAACAGGGAACCCAGAGCGCCCTTAAGGGAATGGTTGAGTACCTGCTGGTCTCTCGCGGCGGCAAGACGTACGAGACCGTGTTCGTGACCTATCGGCGGCCTGACGAGATCCGCGACGCCCTGGCGCAGATCGGGCTCAGGGCCGGCAAGCCGTCAGACGGCAAGACGCTTCCCGGCGGATCGCCGGTGTTGATATTCGCCGAATACGAATCGGGCGGCAAGAAGGTCCGCAGAGCGGCCGGCGAATTCCTGATCGCCGCATCCGGCGGGAAGGCGATTAAGGCATGCCCGTGGGTTTACACCGGATCGATCGAGACCGTCAGCCCGTCAAGCGGCAGGAAGCTTATGCAGGCCTCGCTTACTCGCAGCGTTGTCGGGCTGCACTCGGCCGACGGGTCGCCGCTGCTGCAGAATACGCGGCCCGAGAGCCTCAAAGACAATTTCTACAAGGCCAATACCAAGGCCCTGCCGCCGAGCGGATCGCCGGTGAGGCTGATCTTCCAGAGGACGGCGCTGAAAACGCCGAAGGAAATTCGCCGCGTCTGCGTCATGCTCACCGGGCGGGTCCAGGGCGTGGGGTTCCGAGCCTTCGCCCAGCGCCAGGCCGGGGTTCGCGGGCTCGTCGGCTTCGTTCGGGCGCTGGACGGCGGGCGGGTCGAGCTTGTTGTCGAAGGGACTGCGGCGAAAATCGCCGAACTCCTTAAGAAAGTAAGACGCGGTCCGCGGGCGGGGCGCGTTGAGAAGGTCGAGATCACTGAAGAGCGGCCGGAGGGGAGTTTCAAAGGATTTGAGATATGGTTATGACACGCAGGCGACTTCTGCTGGCGGCGATGGCAGTTTTGGTGATATTGAGCCTCGGGCCCCGTCCGGCGCCGGGGTACATCAAGCGATTATACTCGCTGGCCGCGGTCCTGAAGGAGTCAACGAACGTGGACGTCGGGCGGCTGGTCAGCGTTAATCCGCGCGCCAAGACCGCGGTGATGCGCATCGAGAAAACGATCAAGGGCAAATCCGAGTATCGCCTGGTGAACATGAACATCGGAGCCGGTCCGTCGCACCACGCCGCTTACCTTGTAGATCGCCTGAAATCCGGCGCGCCGGCGATCCTGTTCTACCAGCGCAAGGGCAGGTCGATCGCCTCGCTGGTCCACTCCGGCGACACGTGGTTCCAACTGTTCGCTAACGACAATCCCAAATCTCGCGACAAGATCTGGTGGCGCTTCACGCACGTCGAGGCCTACATGGGCCGCACCTTCAACGGGACAACTCCCGAGCTGATCAAGCTGACTTCCGACGTGCTGGCCAAACGCGTTAAACCGCCGGCTCCGGACCCGAAGGTCCCGAAGCTCGACCCGCGTAAACCGAGAGTCGTAAGGGTCAGACGCGAGCCCGTGAAGCCTGGGACCGGATGGTTCAGGAAGCAGAAGCGGTTTAGCTGCCCCAGGTCCAGCGAGCCAAGGGGCGTTTCATTCGCCGACGTCAATGGCGACGAACTGATGGACATACACCTCTGCCGCGACAGTGGATCTGTCCTGCTGGTGAATCAGAACGGTGACTTCAAGGATGCTGGAAAGGACCTCGGCCTGAAAGGCGGCGCGCGGTCCGGAGCCTGGGCCGACTACAACGGCGACGATCACCCCGATCTGCTGACAAACGATTTCCAGTTGTTCACAAATGCCGGCGGGCGACTGCGCGACGACTCGCGGCTGCTTGCGGCCCCTCGAAGCCGCAACACCGAAGGAGCCGGATGGATCGACTACAACGGTGACGGTCGCCCCGACATATTGATCACCAACGCAGAGGGTATTTGCCTGTACGAGAATACGGGCAAAGGACCCAACTGGTTCCGTGACGTCAGCAAAACCGCGGGCCTGGGACGCGGCGGACTGGGCTCGGGGAACGGAGATTTCATCACGTTCTGGGACTACGATGGCGATGGTTACGCCGACTTCCTGTACAACCTGGGCTCCGGCGTGCTGGCGATTAACAGCGGCGGCGGCTTCAAGGCTGACAAACGCAGCGGGATTTCGCTGGGCAGCGGACCGAAACGCGGGCTGGCGGCGGCGGACTACGACAACGACGGCGACCTGGACATATTCGTCCCCGGCCGCAGCGGAGGGCGACTCTACCGAAACAACAACGACGGCACGTTCAGCGACGTTATCGACGGCGGCGGCGATATCGCAAAAGTTGGCGATGAAAGCTGCGCCGCGGCCTGGGGGGATATCAGCGGAAACGGAGCGCCGGACCTGCTGGTGTGCTACGGCGATCGCGGCGTGAGACTGTATCTCGGTGACGGGAAGGGAAAATTCTCCGACGTTTCGAGGCAGGCCGGCGTAAACGCAGGCGGCAAGGCGTATGCCGCAGCGATGGCCGATCTCGATAACGACGGCGATCTGGACATCGCGCTGAACCTGAGCGACTCGATTGTCATCGCGCTGAACCAGGCCCCCCGCCCGAAGGCCCGCCGCCCGCTGACAGTAAGCCTGCAGGCCCGGACCGGACGCATCGGCGCCGTCGTACGAGTTCTCGACGATCGCCGGAGAATTCTGGGTCTTCGCGAACTCAACGGGGCCGAAAGCTGCGGCGGGCAGGCCTCCCCGATCGCTCACATGTTCGTCCCGCAGGGCAAATGCACGATCTACGCCGCGTTAAGCGACGGCCGACTGGCCACAAGGACCGTAACGATAGGCGCCAAAGCCAGCCAGGTGAAAGTCGCGTTCAAAGAGAGCGATTTTCACTAATTCGCACCGGATGCCTCGGCCCGCAGGCGGCAGGTTCCCGGAAGTTCACACGGGCCCCAAAACACGCATAGGTGTGACATATAACAACCCGCAAGCTTCTGTCAAGCGATAGTTTTAGCTGCATAGCGTAGTCCCCTACAAGCAACCAGTTACGACGCACAGCGCCCTGTCCGGGCTGCGGACCGATTCGGATTATTACGATTATGCGGGCCGTATGCAGGTTGTGACAGGTGTGAACCAATTGTGACATCCGACCCGGGACCGCCAAGTGAATCGCACAGCGAATTGACCCGGGACACTTCACATATGACTGATATGTTATCGACTGATTGTTCGCCTGGACAAGTGGGCCAAAGAGAATCATGCTGTCTGTCCGATAGTAGTGACAGACGGTAGTTAGCCGCAAACCGGCCGCTACATAAAGCGGTTTGGCGTTGGAGCTTGCCGGGAAAGTGGACAAAATACGCCGGCGCGCTAAGATTCTGTGTAAGTACTTGCAAGCCGTTGCTTGGCTTTGGATAATGCGCAATTAGAGATTCGGGAGTCTTCAAAAAGGAACCCCTGCCATGAAAACCACTATCAAAACGGGTAAATGGTCACTACTGCTGATCGTTGCTATCGCGATGTTGTCGGCCGGCTGCGACAACAGGAAGTCGCCGGTCCGACAAGGATACAGGGGCATGTGGATGCCGATTAAGACCCTGGCGGTATCGCCCGGAGACGCGTTGGAGAGCAAAGCGGTAACGGCCGCCGAAGTCGCGCGAGTGCAATATCGCTACCGCCTGACAGTCCTTCGCGGCTACTGCGACAAGATCGGCGACGCCGATCGATACAACTGGTCGGGCAAGGAGATCGAGAATCTCGATCAGGCCCAGTGGTTCAAATGGACCGGCATCCCGCAGGTCGTCGCGCCTTCGGGTGAGTCTCTGGTAGACGCCGATCCGCGACTGCTGGTTGAGTCCGTGCTGAGCGCGCGGGCGGCGTACAAACAGGAAATGAGTGTCCTGGAGAAGTTCTTCACCGATCGTTTGAGCCTGGAGAAAGCCGATTTCGTCAGCCGCGTGCGGCAGCGATTTGATCCGGTTCGAACGTACGTTTACTTCTTCAGCGCCGAGGCGCCGCCTGAGAACATGCGGCCGGTCAAGGTCATCCCGGCGGCCGAAGCGCTGTACAGCAAGGCCCTTTCGATATACAAGCGAGCCAGCCTCGTTCCGCTGGTGCCGAACTACAAGAAGCAGCGCGAGGCGTTGCGATTGTTCCTGACGATAACCGAGCAGCACCCCACGAGCACCAAGAGCCCGCTGGCGGCGTTCTACATCGGACACATCTACCGCGAGTACTTCAACGAAGACGTGCGGGCCGTGATGTGGTATCAGCGTGCGTGGAAGTGGGACCCGCGAATCCAGGTCGGAGCCCGATTCCAGGCCGCCGTCGTCTGGGACTATCGACTCCAGAACCATCAACGAGCCCTGGAACTCTACCAGGCCGTGCTGGACTACGAATTCGACGATCTTACGAACCGAGGGTTCGCCAGGCGCCGAATCGCAGAACTGACAGAAGGCGGACAGGTCCAAACGCAACTGCGCGAGCAGACTCCTCCCCCGGCGCCGACGAGATAATATCGCGATCGGACGGGTCGGCGGAATTTCGGCGCGCCACGAGCGGGCGGTCTGCGAATAATCGAGGATTTCAGGGCGTTTTGCGTTATACTTACTTGTATGGCGGTCCGTCCGAATGACCGGTATTTGCTGATGCGGACCAGGCGATCCGCTGAAAGGAGTCGTGCTATGAACACCACTGCAACCAGGGTATGTGCGATGCTTCTGGCGTGCCTGATTCTGATCGGCATGGTCTCCTCGGCGTCGGCTGGATGGAAGAACCCCAAGGCCCAGCCGCACCCCAAAGCCAAGCCCCAGCGCCGCACGGCCGCCGAGTCGCTGCCGCCGCTGCCGCTTCCGGCCACTCCGCTGCGACGCTCCGAACGCAAGCGACAGCCCTCCCCGCCGAACCTCGTAGGCATGGTTAATTTCTCCGAGCGAAAGTTCGTCCAGAAAGGCGGCAAGCGCGTCGCGGCAAGCGCGTTTCCGACAACTGTGATCGACATCGAGCGACTGATAAGCTACGCCAACAGCCGCCTGAACATCCGCTACAGATACGTGCCTATCGAACTGGCCAAGTTCTCCTGGGACCCGCGCAC
>CAYMSH010000403.1:0-5658 GCA_964392945.1 uncultured Planctomycetaceae bacterium
GGGGGTGAGCGGAAGATTCGATATTACCTCGCACAACAGCACGTAGCTGCCCAGCCCCTCGGCGATGAGGCAGCCGTTGCGTCCGATCCATCCGAGCCCGGCCGCCGCGGCAAGCGAACGCTCCATGACCGGCGCGGTGTCCACAAACGCCCTGCCGTCAAAGTACGGGGCGATTTCGCGCAAGCGCTCCATCAATTCTATGCACCATCGCTTCAGAACCTTGTGGTAATCCCGCCCGCGTGCGAATCTCGCGATATAGCCCGGCCGGCTCGGGGTCGAATCGGCGGCTCCGGGCGCGTAACCCACAGCCAGAGTAAGCACGCTGCGGGCCCCGGGAACAAGCACGTCCGGGCGTTTGCGTTTTTCAGCATGCAACGCCATATACCCCATTTCGCCATGCCAGCGGCGATCGATCCACTCGTCGAACTTCTCCGAACATCCGAGATCATCGGCCCGGGCGACTCCCGCGCGTGAAAACCCGACCTCTAAGGCAAGATCGCAGACCGCGGCGGTAAGTTCGGCGTCGGTTGAGTTCATCGGATAAGTGTACCGCAGCGCGGTCGGGTCAGTGAAATGTATTTCGTGTTACCCGCCGAGGATGTCGAACACTATACTGTCGGAAGCATATGACAATCTGACACTCTGGCTCCGGGAGCAACGCAGATGACACGCATTCTTACGGCCATCTCGATACTGACCCTGTGCATGACTTGCCTGGTCCTTGACGGGGCGCCGGATAAATCTCGCTCGCACAAGATCATGTTCGATCGTTGGGACAAGAACTCCGACGGCAAGCTCACGCGCGACGAACTGCCCGCCGGCGCGCGGAAGAACTTCGACCGGGTCGATACTGACAAGAGCGGATTCATATCCGTCAAGGAGCACTCGGCGTTCCTGTCGCGCAAGCGTCCCGGCCGCCAGAGACCGCAGCCCAAAGGCATCAACATCACCAGCAACATCTCGTACGCCGACAACGACAATCCGCGTCAGAAGCTGGATCTGTTCCTGCCCAAAACGCGTAAGAGCGACAAACCGCTTCCGCTGGTCGTGTTCATCCACGGCGGAGCCTGGAAAGCGGGCAATAAGTCCGGCGGATTGAGAATGGTTGCTCCTTTCGTGGCCTCCGGCGACTACGCCGGCGCCTCGATCGCATATCGCCTCAGCGGCGAGGCGATCTGGCCGGCCCAGATACACGACTGCAAAGCCGCCATCCGATGGCTCAAGGCCAACGCCAGGAAACACAATCTCGACCCGGATCGCATCGCGGTATGGGGCTCGTCGGCCGGCGGGCATCTCGTGGCTATGCTGGGAGTTTCCGGAGACGTCAAGGAACTCGAAGGCAAGATCGGCAAGAATCTCAAGTATGACAGCCGCGTCGCGTGCGTAGTGAACTGGTACGGGCCTACCGACATGCTGACGATAGGCAAGTATCCCAGCCGATTGAAGCACGACGCGCCGGACTCGCCGGAAGCCAAACTCCTCGGCGGCGCAATCCACAATAACAAGCCCGCCGCCGAGAACGCCTCGCCGACAACGCACGCATCGAAAGGCGACGCACCGACCCTGACGATGCACGGCACGAATGACCAGACGGTCCCGTTCAACCAGGGCCAGCGAATCCACGACGCGCTGGTCAAAGCCGGCGTGCCCTCGATATTCGTCAAGATGATCGGAGCCGGCCACGGCGGATTCAAACAGCCCGAGACGCAAGAGCGAATCAAGGCGTTCATCGGGAAGTATCTCCGCGACGAGAAGACAGAAGTGTCCGACAAACCGATAGACTGCAAACGCTAGTGCTCTACTTCGTCGGCGTCCAGATCATCGAGGCGACGCCCGCGGGAGAGATACTCACCGCCGAATCGCCTTTCCAGAGCACCAGCGGAAGATGCTTATCGCTAAGCTCGCCGCGATAGATCGCACCGGACCGCATGGTCATCACCGCCGGCGGCTTGCCGGCCGGATCGACTGCGATCGACTTGATGGCGCCTGCCTGCGGAGACACCTCGCCGAAACCGGTGCGAATACCCACGCCCTTGGCGTCCAGCTTCCCATAGAGCACGTCGCCGTTCTGCATCTTCATCTCGACTAGTCCGAAACGTTCGGCCTGCTTCACCCCGCGAACGGTCAGCGATGACAACTCACCGAGTCGAATCGAGCGTTTGGCGTTGAGGACGAATCGGGCCGACCAGTTCTTCGGTCCGAGCATGCCTGTGAGCTTCGATCCGCCGGCCAGCAGAACGGTATGCTTCAACCCCTTCTCGTCAGCGGGCGTAATGCTGACTATGCGTTCGGGCCGAAGTTCCAGCTTGCAGTAATCAGTAGTCAGATGAAGCTTCGTCTTGAAGTCGGAGACCAGCAGTCTCGAACCGTCTTTCAGCGCGGCCATCATCCCCTCGAATTTGAGATTGGCTCCTTTGGCGGGCGTTATCCGATACCCGCACTGAACGATATCGCTGAAAGCAGTGCTGAGTTTCGAACCGGACACGTCGATATTGAGTTTCCCGCCGGCCGGAGTCGCCACAATCACCTGCGAATCGCTCAGCACTACTCGCATCGTGCCGGCTTTTTCGCCGGCGGACATTCCGATCACACGCGCCGCTGGGATTCCGATCTTGTCGCCGGATACCGTCATCGTATAGATACTGTTGGTGATTCGCCCCTTGAAAACAGTCCCGTCCTTCAGCACTACGCGGTCGCGGGCGGCCTCTCGCAGGATATGCGGAACGCCCATTGGCGCCCCGAGCGCTATCGACCTTACTTCGTCGGCGTCCAGGGCGCGGTTCCAGATCATCACGTTGTCTATCGTGCCGTCAACGGTGAACTGATTGCGAAACTCACCGCTGCCGAGATGTCCGCCGCCCAGCAGCACAGGGGCCTTGTCCGCCCGCATGCGTCGCTTGAACATCAGTGAGTTTTCGAGCTTCCCGTTCACGTAGAGTTTACTGACGGTCCCGTCGTACGTGCCGACAAGATGATACCACTTTCCGGCCACAAGTTTCGTAACGCCGCGCAAGCTCTTGACGCCGGTTTGCCTGGCCGTGGGGCTGCCGATGTGAAAGAGCGGCGTCTGGGCCCCTTTCGAATACCCCAGGCCAATCGCCGGATTCCACCAGTAGTCGTCGCCCTTGTTTACGATGTACCCGTTCTCGTTGGCGTATCCCTTCGGCCCGAACGAATGCAGCTTCACCCAGACCGCCACGGTAACCGCATCGCGAATCTCGATGCTCGAACTGTTTGGGATGCGGAGATAGTCGCCGCGTCCGTCGAGGCTGTAGGCTCCGCCGAATCTGCCTTTGGCGATGAACTTTGCGTTATGCACCGTCGCGTGGTTCTTCATGGGACTCTTGTCGAGGGCCTGCTTACCGCTCTTGTCGAAATCAAGCCGCAGAACGAGCCCCTTGTTGATTCCAAAACCTTCGGGCTCTGCAGCCAGAGCCGACGAGCAGAACGCCAGAAGAACAACAACATATCGCATAGTTCGACTTCTCCGGTATTTGGGTTACGCAAACTTGGACGCCCGGGCGGTGATGTATGTTCCCGGCAATCGTACAGTTCCACGCGGAAAAAAACCACGTTGACCTGGGATGGCGATACGATACAATCGCCCTGGAGGCCTGCGGAATTCGCCGACAAGACCTCGCATGGGAGAATTCGATGGATAAATCTTCAAGCCCTTACCAACACAAAGAGCGAGTCGAGCGTGCGGCGCCCGGAGCCAAGGCGCCGGGCTCGGGTAAACGCCCGTACTGGATCGTATACCTGGCCGGGATACTGCTGGCCGGTCTGATCGTCAATCAATATCTCGCATGGAACCAGGACCTTTACATAGTCAACGGCTTCGCCGAGGAACTTACGGTCAGCATTGACGGCGGCGACCCGATCACCATTCGCCCCCAACAGCACGCCAGGACGGACATCAGCGAGGGAGGCCACACCGCCGTGGCGTCGCGCAGCGGAGCCGAAGACCGCACCATTGAGTTCACGGTGTCCAACACGATCTATTACCGCCTGTTCGGCAAGTCGGCGTATGTGCTGAACCCCCGCCCGGCCGGCGTTCTGGCGGTGCAGGACGTCAAGTATTCCGATGCGCCGCAACATAGAGACAACCCGGAACCGAGCCCCTACGTACTGCACTTCGGCCAGGAGTTGCTCACGATTCGCGATCTCGACTACGTCTTCGAGACGCCGCCGGAAAAGATCGAAACCAAGTCGGACAAAGCGCCCAGGGTCAGGAAACATCTCTACGCCGTATACCGAGAACCTGTCGAACTGCTCGGCGCGCTGCCCCCTGATTCCGGGCCGGATAAACTGATGGACCTGGCCGAGAACTTCCTGACGATATATCCCGACGATCGTGAGTTGCTGCGGCGGTACGTAACGATTGCCTCGGCGACAAATAACAGCTCGCGAGCCGGGGAGTATCTCGGCGCCGGGCTGGACCGAAAACCGATCCATATCGACTGGCACAGAATGTACCAATCGCTCTGCGACACCGGAGCCGACGACAAACTAGTCGCCAGATACGACAAGATGCTCGCCGAGGCGCCGGAGAATTCTGAGTTGCTGTACCTGCGAGGCAGACTGTGCGCCAAAAGGAGCGGTTCTGAGAAGTACTTCAACCGTGCGATGAAAGCCGACCCGAAGAATCCGTATCCGCCGTTCGCGATCGCCTACGGACTAATAGCCGCCGGAAAGTTCGACGAGGCCCGCAAACACGCGGCGACGGCATGCAGGCTGTCTCCGGACCACGAATCAATGCGATCGCAATTCCTCGACATCAGACTGGCCCTGAAGGAGTACGACTCGCTTACCAGAGAACTGCAAGCACGGGGCAAACTCAACCCGCTGGACCTGACAAACCATACGAACCTGCTACGCACCCTGATCGCCGCCCGCAAATCCGCCGAGGCCAGGCAAGCCAACAGCCGATTCATCAGTCGCTTACCGAAAGATCAGTACGTGGACGCATTGAGCGGACACGCCAAGAGCACGCTGGCGTATCTGCTGGGCGAATCCAACCCGGCGGCCGGCCTGTCATCCAGAGAACGAGAAGTCCCGAGTATCTCCGAGCGGATCGCGCGGATAGCATCGTTGGAGTCAGGCAATCGCGGCCGCATCGCCGGACTGCTGGTCAACGGCGAACGCTGGGAAGATACAACCGGCCAATTGACCCTGGGCATGGCGTGGCTGATCGCCGGCGACGAGTCCGCAGCGAGCAAATGCTTCGACGAGGCGGCCGACATGTTCGCATCCGGCGGCAAGAGCGATCGCCAGACGTCAATACTGCTCAAACAGGGCGACAAACTGAAACTCGCCGACGTTGACGAGGTGTCGCACAACATGGCGTTCCAGGCGATGGTGCTGGTGGCCCTAGCCAACGGCAACCAGTCCAACCGCACCGAACTGCTCGACAGGGCCGAAAAACTCAACATAGTCAACAGATTCCCGCACCACCTGATCAGAAAGGCGATCGCTGCATTAAGGCGATGACCAAATGAGAATATCGGCAACCCTCCTAACGGCGATCGTAGCGATCGCGGCGATCGCGTGCCCTTGCGCCGGCGAAGATATCAGAACGTCGCTGCTGGCTCACGCCTCGGATTACACCTACAGCTGGTGGGCCAACGGCCTGCGCGATGACGCGAAAGTACTGAACAT
>CAYMSH010000404.1:0-5627 GCA_964392945.1 uncultured Planctomycetaceae bacterium
TTTTGGGGGGGGGGGTCGCCCCCCCGCCCGCGGCGGGCGGGGGCCCCCCCCCGCGCCCCCCGGCCGCAGGGGCGCCTTTTTCAGATAGCAGGAACTCTTCGGTCCGCTCGTGCGTCAAATGAGTTGTAGGGGTAACCCGAGACCACGAGGACAGGACAATGAAGACAACGAGAACCACAATTGTTATCACAGTGTTGGCGCTTGTCGCGGCCGTTTTGATCGCCCCCGCCGCCGAGGCCAAGAGCATCGCGCCGCCGTCGAAACCCGTTCGCCACGTTGACCTGGTGATATGCCTGGACACTTCCGGATCGATGCGCGGTCTGATCGAGTCGGCCAAGCAGAAGCTCTGGGCCGTTGTAAACGAACTGGCCACAGCCAAGCCCAAGCCCGTGCTGCGAGTGGCGCTGTATCACTACGGAAACGACGGGCTGAGTTCTGAAAACGGATGGGTCAAGCGGCTTTGCCCGCTGACCAGCGATCTTGATCTGGTTTACGAGAACCTGTTCAAACTGAAGACAAACGGCGGTACGGAACTCGTCGCACGCGTGATGCGAGCGGCGACTAACGAGCTGAAGTGGAACAAGTCCAAGGGGACGCTGCGGATTATCTTCATCGCCGGCAACGAACCGGCTACGCAGGACAAGGTCCACAAGCTGCGCGACACATGCAAAGCCGCCGCCAGCGCCGGGATCATCGTTAACACGATCCACTGCGGCTCGGAAGCCAAGGGACGCAGCACCGGTTGGGCCGACGCCGCGGCATGGGCCGACGGGCAGTACGCCGCAATCGATCACGATCGCGGAACCGTCGTGATCAACACTCCGCACGACAAGAAGCTCGCCGAACTCAGCGCCAAGGTGAACACAACCTATGTCAGTTACGGAGTGAAGGGCAAACTCAGCATGGAGCGACAGACCGCCCAGGACAAAAATGCATCGAGCCTGAACGCACCGGCGGCCGCCCAGCGAGCATCGGCCAAGGCCAGCGGACTGTACAATAACGCAACCTGGGATCTCGTGGACGCCTCGAAGGCCAAGGACTTCGACGTGACCAAGGTCAAGAAAGAAGACCTTCCCGAGCCGATGCGCAAGATGACTGACGAGCAGAAGAAGGCCTACATCGCCGACCAGGCGGCTAAACGCGTCAAGATCCAGAAAGAGATTCAGGATCTCAGCAAGAAACGCGACGCCTATGTGAAAGCCGAGATGGCCAAGAAGGGGCTCGACGAAAAAGCCTCGTTCGACGCGGCGCTGCGAAAAATGGTCCGCACACAGGCCGAGAAGCAGAATTTCGAGTTCGAAAAGTAGTTTTGGAAAACCTTCTGCGGTATCATCACATTCCGGAAGACAGCGAACCGAACCCTGACTCCAGCGCGAAGGAATATCCATGCGTAAGAATATCGCCCTGTCGATCACAGCAGTGTTGTCATTATGCCTCGCAGGTCTCGCACTGGCGCAGGCGCGCCCCAGGCCCGGCCGCCCCATGGTCCGCCCCATGCCCGGCCGCGGCAAGCCCGCCGTAGTCGATCCGTTCAAGACCGTCCAGGGCGCGCAGCTCGTGTTCACCGCCGATCTGAAGAGCGCACAGGCCGGGCCAGTCGGCATGTCCATGCCCCCGCTCTACACCCACAAGCTCAGCATTGTGGTAAAGGAAGTCCTTCGCGGCGACGTGAAGCCTGGCGACACGCTCACGCTGAGTCACAGTGCTCGCCAGATGAAGAAGCCGACGTTCCCTGTCGGCCAGGTTTGCCTTATCACCGCCAGCAAATCGCGTGGGCATACCATCGCCAAATTTGTGCGCAAGGCCGATGCGGCGCTTATGAAGACCGCCAAGGATGCTGCATCGCTGCCGCTGGGCTGGTCGAAGAAGGGCGACAAGTTCGTCTCGCCGTGGGCCGGGCTGGGCGCCGGAGCCTGGCCGAAGTCCGCCAAGCCCGTAAAGGGTTCCGTGGTTTGCAGCGTCACCGGCAGACCGGCGAAGCTGGGCGGGGCCGGGATTTCGATGAAAGTCGAAAAGGTCCCGCCGATCAAGAACGTAAAATGGTCCAATCCCGACGGCGACGGGGAGTATACGATAATCATCAAGAACGAGACCGACAAGCCGATCAAGGTCCCGGCTCTGCTCAGCGACGGCAAGGGAGTACTCTGGAACGAATCGCTGGTGGTGCTCTGCCAGGGCAAGGCCCGACCCGCACCAGGCGCAAAGGGAGTGAAAACCGGAGCGAAAGCCACAGTCCTCAAAGCAAATGAATCGATCACGACAGTGGTCAACGCATTCCTGCTGAAAGGCATTCGCTGGCCGCGAGGCGGGTACCGCGTCGAGTTTCAGTTCTGCCTCGGCGAGATGAGCCAGACCAAATCGTTCTACTATCGATCCAAGCACCACGACCCGATCCGCGCTGCGGCGCTGGCCAACTTGAAGAAGTAACTACCGTCCCATACAGCGGATTTTGCCGTCCACGCTGACGATGTAGAGTCGCCGGCGCGCCACGGCGATGCCGTTGAAAACCGGCGGCGAATCCAGTTTGTATTCAGCGATCTGCTGGCCGTCTTTCGTCGCCAGCGTTTTCAGGATTGCTCCCTTGCGGCCCTCGAATGCGCCGAGCGGGTCTTTGTCGCTCAATACGTCAGGCGGCCCGGCCAGGACGAGCTGATCGCCGGCGATCGCCATCGCCTTGACTCGAACCGGGATATCCTTCTTCCAACCCTCCGAAACGCCGATGATCCGGTATCCGTCCTTACCCGGGGTGAAGAAGTTGTTCGGATCCAGCAGTTTGCGGTTATGGAACATGCGGACGATGTACGCCTTGTCGCCGCGATGGGCGATCAGTTGTCCGTAGTTCGCCATCCTGCCATAGTACCACATCGCCCGGCGGAAATACGTGTCGTCCAGGAACCCGCCGAGGGGCCTGACGCGGTTTTCGATTCTCGCCGTAGCCCGTCGGGTCAGGGCCGGACCGAACGCTTTGTCTCGCAGATAAACTCCGTTTTCATCGGCCTGCATTATGTCGCATTTCGTCCCGGGTCCGTTCTTGTAGGTGAAGTGCGCCTTGGTGTTGGAGAAGTCCGTTTCAGGTCCCGACAGCGTCACGTGCTGCAGCAGGGCTCCCGTTGCGGGATTCAACGCATATACATGGATTCCGCCGTCGAGATACGACGATCGTCCGGCCGCGAAGTACGCGACGTCTTTGTGCACGAGCACGCTCCCGTTCACCGGCCAGGCCGATTCCAGGCGGCTGGACGCGCCGATAAGCCGCTGCCGGGGCGCAGCGCGGAATCTCCAGACAAGCTCGCCGTCCTCGGCGCGGAGGCAGTAAACGAATCCGTCGGCGCAGCCCATCAGGACCGTGCCATTGTAGTACGTCGGCGGTGAGTCTACGCGTCCGCCGGTTGGCGCCTCCCACAGCAACGTTCCGGTTTTTGCGTCCATCGCCAGTACGTGATATTCATCGATAGCCGCTACGAACAGTTTGCCGGCGGCGATCACAGGCGCCGAGAGCTTCCGGCCGGCCCGGAGAGTCCACTGGGTTTTGAGTTTGTCCGGCAGCTTGCTGAGTGATACGCCGGATCGAATGGAGTCGCCGCGGTAGGTCGGCCAATCTTCGGTTCCGGCTCGGCTCGATTTTGTATTTGATACTTCTCCGTATGCCGGTCCTTTTTTGAGCGGATTGGCGGGTTTGATCGGTTGTTTCCTTGATGCCGAAGCAGAGGCTATCGCGTTGAATCCCGGCAGGTTCTCGTTGATGTAGCATTTGCACGGATGCGGCGGGGCGTACTGCAATCCGTTGGCCGGCATCATGCCCATATGGCACATTCCGCGCAACCAGTTATGCACCGAATGCTCGCCGCCGGTGAGGCTTACGAACTCCGTTCCGCGGCGACTGGTCATTATGTATCGATCGGTCGCCTTGTTGCGGTAGCATCTATGGTGATGGTGCGCCGTGAAAATATTGTCCAGCGGCACGGTCTTTGCGACCCGGCCGGTCTTCGGATCGTAACCCTTCATCGCCATCGGCCAGAACGATCGGAACTTGCCGGTTTGCCTGCCGACCTTCGGCCCGTAGGTCCAGACCAGATCGTCGATCACAAAGACGTCTTTCCACTCGTACCAGAGATGGCCCAGCGGTCTCTTGATTTTCGTCCAGAGCTTCTTGCCGGTCTTCGGGGACAGTGAGTAGAGCGTTTTCGCGGTCGCACAGATCACAACGTCCTTCTGCAGGATCAGTGATCCCATCCATGCGGGACCTTCTTCGTCGGCGACTTGCGAACGCCAGATCTCGGCTCCGTTGCGCATGTCCAGGCAGACGACATCACGCTCATCGAGCAGGCAGATTATCTTTCCGTCGGTAGCCAGATTCACGCCCGGGTCGAGTTTCGTCGGTTTGACCGCTCCGTGCATGGCCTTGAACTTGATGTAGTCCTTCGTCGTGCCTTTGTACTTCGCCTTCGTTCGCCAGAGTTCCTTTCCGCCGGCCGCGTCGAGGCAGGCGATCTGCACGCCGGCGGGTCTGTTCATCGAAAGCACCAGGCGGTCTTTTGTGCGGATGATCTCGTTGGTTTGCTCTGTGCCGGCGTAGACTTGTCGGACCTCACCGGTTTTGGCGTCCAGCCGGGAGACCGGGGCTTTGTATCCAAGCGTTATGTACACCTCGTCGCCGACGGCGACAAGGCGGCGATTCAGGCTGATTGGAAACACTCCGGGACGACATTTGAACCAGGTGTCTTTCCACTGCCGCCAGCCCCATTTTTCGACGGGTTTCTTCCAGAGCAGCATGCCGTTGAACGCGTCCCGCGCGACGACGAACCATTTGTCCGGCAGCGAATGCTGGCCCGGCAGGCTGATCGGGCCTTCGTCGACCATGTAGAAGATTCGACCCCTGGCCGACACCAGCGAATTGACGCTCGAGTCGCTGTCGTGAGCCCGAGCCCATCTTGGCCCGGCGGTCCATTGATAATGCTTCGGCGGGCCGACCAGTCTGTCGCGAGCTACAGGATTGCTGTCCGGGCCGTGGCAGTAGTGCGTCCACTGGTCGATATCCGCCGGCCAGGGCTTTGAAGCGCGGACCCACCGGCCGGTCTTTCTCACGTCGGCGAATCCGGCGGATTTCAACTCTTCGACCAGCTTGTCGCCGCCGGCGAGGAAGACTCTCCCCAGCGGAGCCAATGCACGCTCGATTTCCTTCAGCGAGGGACTCCCGGCCGCGTAATTATCGGCCACCAGCACGTTGACTATGTTCGGTCCGTATGGCAGTAGTTCGTCCGACCAAACATCCGTAGACACTCTTCCGTAATACCCCGCTTCGCGGAACTTGCCGGCCGCCGCACGGGCGGTTTTCGCATCAGCATAGAGCGCATGGACCACGAAGCTCTTGCGCCTGGCGATCGATGTCGCCAGGTCAGTGTCGATCCGTCCGGTCACTACGCAGACGCCGCCTGCGATATCGGAAATGTCTATCCATTTCTCCGCGACGGCCGGGGCGGAAATGCAGAGCAGCAGGCATACGTTAAGCAGCATCGTTCTTGCGTTCATGTCAAACCTCGGGTTCGTCTGCGATCAATCGTCCCAGTGGGCGTCGATTATCTTCTGTATGCGCGGATACTTCTTGTCGGTCTCGCTGAGATCGGCTC
>CAYMSH010000405.1:0-5619 GCA_964392945.1 uncultured Planctomycetaceae bacterium
TTTGTAAAGCTGGGGTTGCGGGTTCGATTCCCACCGCTGGCCTTTTTTTGTAGCACCGCCGGGGCAGGCGCTTGCAGACAGAGAGGCGTGAGCATAAGTGCAGAGCCCAGAATCAAAACCAAACAATATTCTAGCAGGCAGAACGCTCTGGATCCCCCGTATGACATCGATCGGGGCCCGGACCACGGCCGCGGTCATACGATCCGTCGGCATTGACGCACGCGCGACGCCTCCCTCCGACGATCGCACGCTGGAACTCGGCGCGCTGTTCAGCTCCGGCGAGGAGTGCTACCCGCAAAAAGTCACCTTCGGCGATTTCCTGCGAATTGTCCATCGCGACGACTTCGATCCTGACAAAGCGGCGTTTTTCATGCCGACGGCCGAGGGTCCCTGCAGGTTCGGGCAATACGCTCCATACCTTCGCCAGGTGCTCGACGAGATGGGCCACACTACCGTCCCGGTGCTCTCGCCGACCAGCCAGAACAGCTACGCCGGCATCGGCGAGTTCGGCGGCGATACGTTCCGCAACGTGTGGCGAGGTCTCGTCGCCGGCGACATACTCCGCAAAATGCTGCTGAAGACCCGTCCCTACGAAACCCAGACCGGAGCGGCCGACACGGCGTTCGAAGAGGGGGTCGGGCTGTTGATCGGCGTGCTGGAGACTCCCGGGTTGTCTACGAGCGATCGACTGGTCGAACTGGTCGGGGCCCTGACAAAGGCCCGAGCCCTGTTCCGCGCCGTGCCGGCGGTATACACCAGAGACAAACCGCTGATCGCAGTTGTCGGCGAGATATACTGCCGCCTGAACACATTCGCCAATCGCGACGCGGTGCGTCAAATCGAGGCTCACGGCGGCGAGGCGTGGCTTTCTGACATAAGCGAGTGGGTCTGGTACACAAACTGGTCCCAGCGCGACAAGCTCCAGCGGGCCGGCAAGAAATTCTCGCTGTCCATGCTCGGAGCCGTCTTGAAGAATCGCGTGCAGAAGGGCGACGAACACAAACTTCTGGCCCCGTTCGCCGAGGATTTCGTCGGATGCGAGGAGCCGCACGACGTGTATCGCGACGTGCTGGAGCCGGGGTGGCCTTATCTGCCGGCCGATGGCGCGCTGGGCGAAATGGTGCTGTCTACAGGCAAGGCTATATACGTGCACGGCAAGGGCGCCGACGGCGTGATCGACATCAGCCCGTTTGCATGCATGAACGGGATCGTCTCAGAAGCCGTCTACCATCGCATAAGCAGCGATTGCGACGATATGCCGATCAGGAATTTCTACTTCGATTCGTCCAGCTCCAACATGTCCCGCGACATGGAGATATTCATGGAACTGGGCCGCGGTTATCGGCGAAGAAAGACCAGACAGCGCAAATACCCGAGTTACTACGAAAAAAGTGAAGAGTAACCTTTTCGCTCTAGCCGAACACATACACTAGTGACATGATTAGCCATCCGGAAAAAAAGATCCTATCGGCCGCCGAGTCCGACCCTATGCTCAAGGCACAGCACGAGATGCGGCGTTTTGTGAAGGACTATTCGGCGTTGCCGGTTAAGACGCGGGCCACATGCCCAAAGTGCCGACAGGTTGTCGATGCGGTTTTCGAGCGTATCGGAAACCAGATCGTCTTGACGTTCAACTGCCCCGACTGTTCGCAGGTTCGTGAAGTTCATCACGACGCTATCTGGACCGAACTGGTCTCCGATCGACCCGACTCCCCGAAGAAAACCTGGCTTGGCCGGCGGATCCACCCGGTGCTGCGGCGCGTGCCGCGAACCGTCGAGACGCTCTGCCCCGAGTGCGGCGCAATCGTGCTTGGTCGATATTATGTCGCCGACGGGGCGGTCATGATCGAAAAGAACTGCCCCGATCACGGGCATTTCCGCGATTGCGTAAACTCTGACGCGCTGCTGTTTTCCAAGGCCTCCTGGTGGAGCTTCGAAGAGGCACCCGGCCTGAAGGAGCCCCAGAAGCCCGACGGTCATCAATGCCCCTCGGACTGCGGACTCTGCAGCTCGCACCTCTCGGGCGCCTGCCTGGCCCAGATCGACCTGACCAATCGCTGCAACATGCGATGCCCCATCTGTTTCGCCAACGCAGGGACCGCCGGATACGTATGCGAGCCCTCGTACGAGCAGATCGTAAAACAGCTCCAGACGCTGCGGGATTTGCGACCCACGCCGTGTTCGGCGATCCAGTTCACCGGCGGCGAACCCACGATACACCCCGACTTCCTGAAGATCGTTTCAAAAGCACGCGACATGGGCTTTTCGTATATCCAGATCGCCACAAACGGCATAACTATGGCCGATCCGGACTTCGCCGACAAGGCGCTGGCCGCCGGGCTGCACACGCTGTACCTGCAGTTTGACGGTGTCGGGCCAGAGGCGTACGAGACTACGAGAAACTACCGCGGCATCTGGGAAAAGAAGCTCGCGGCGATCGAAAACTGCCGACGGATCGGAATGAAAATCTGCCTGGTGCCCACGATCGTAAAAGGCGTGACCGACCAGCAGGTCGGAAAGATACTCAACTTCGCGATCGAGAATATCGACGTGGTCAGCGGGATCAGCTACCAGCCGGTTTCGTTTACCGGCCGGCTCAGCAGCGACGAACTGTCGCGAATGCGATACACCCTCGGCGATCTGGCCCACGACATAGCCGACGCCTCGGGCTGCGACCCGCTGGCGGACATGTACCCGCTCAGCATCGTCGTGCCCCTGTCGCAGATGATCGAGGCGTTGACCGGCCAGCCGAAGATCCGCTCGTCAAGCCATCCGGACTGCGCATACGGAACCTACTTCCTGGTCTCGCCGGACGGCAAGCCGTATCCGTTCCCCAAAGTCGTGAACGTCGAAGGCATGTTTACTGACATGAACCGGATCGCCGCGAGGATCAACCGGCGCGGCGGACGAGTTACGAAACTCGATAAGATCAGGGTGCTGAGCATGTTCAAACGCCATTTTCGGGCCGACCAGGCGCCCGAAGGGCTGACCCTCAAGCGATTCATACGCTCGCTTCGCGGAATGGTCGACAAGAAAGTCGGACGCGGCGAGAGCGAAAAACTCAACTACAAGACCCTGCTCTGCGCGGGAATGCACTTCCAGGATCGGTACAATTTCGACGTGGAGCGAGCCAAACGCTGCGTGATCCTGTACTCGACTCCGGCGGGAGTGTTCCCGTTCTGCACGTACAACTGCGGCCCGGAATATCGCCAGATAGTCGAGTCCGGATACGCCGGCGTGCAGCGCCGGACCCAAAGCGCCAAAGAGCAGATCGAGCAAACCGCAGGGATCGAAGAGCCATCGGAGACCGCATGATGAGGATTTGCGTATGGGTGCTGCTGGCCGGCGCGTTGTTTGTGTCGTCCGGCTGCGGAATATTCCAACCAGCGACGGTGACTCCGCCGCCGGACCCGGAGCCGGTTGTCGTGGCCGATGCAAACAGCGTGCAGAACGATTCGCTGAAGCTCAAGCTGGAAATACCCAAACGCAGCTTTGTCGTCGGCGAGGATATTCCCCTGTCGATAATCGCGACGACTATCGGAACCGAGCCGCTTGTTTTTGTCCATCCGAGCAGTGCTGTTTACAGCGCCGTGCTCTATCGCCATGCGCCCAGGGGCTGGGTGCGGGTTCAGGAATATCCCCGAGGCGCGCTGAGAATGCACAAGACCTGGACCCTGGAGCCGGGCCGGACTGTGAAATACGACCAGGTTATTCACGTCTCGCGGGATTGGCCCATGGACGAAACACTCAGGCTCGTCGTTGCACTCGAAGGCGGACCGGATCTGAAATGCCCGATTACTTTTTCGGCCAGCGCCAAGTAGCAAAGCAGGACCAATCGTGACAGAAATTACCGGCGACAGTGATAAGCGGGTCGATGCGTCCTACACAAGGGCCAGCAGTCATTCAACGGCCGCCGAACTGGGCAAAGAGTACAAGCACGAGTTCGCCGCCAGCTCAGACGGCGACAAGACGCCGGTTCGAACCTCTGACGGAGACGACACCAGCGGTGAGTATGTTTCCCAGTGCGACGCGCTGGCCGACCACGTTACGCCGCGACTGCTCCAGCCGGATTTTCATCACCCGCTGGAAAACTGGCTTGGCAGGCGCCCGGTGCGATGGCTGCTGAAGATGCTGTCGCGCCCGGATCGCAAAGGGCTGACGGCCCTGGAACGCATAATAACAAGCTACCGCAACCCCGATGCGCCGCTTTCACAACGCGTCAAGTACGTCCCGGTGCATTTCTTTATCGATCGCATGCGCGGTTCTGTCGACGTCGCCACGTTCCGCAAGCACCTGTCGGAGCACAAGCCCACTGTGCGGGGTATGGTCGTAGTCGCCCGTTCGATCGCCGAGTTCGGACTGACGATACCGCAGAAATTCGTCGCGCCGCTCTTTGCAGTCTGGAATCTGACTAACCGCTGCAACCTGTCGTGCAGCCACTGCTACCAGGACTCCGACCCGAACACGCTGAAGAACGAACTGACCCTGGAAGAGAAGCTCGACCTGGTCGATCAGATGGGCCGGGCCCACATGCCGATGCTGGCCCTGTCAGGCGGCGAGCCGACGATCTGTCCGGATATTGTGCCGGTCCTCCAGCAGGCCAAAAAATACGGAATCCACACGACTATCGCCACGAACGGGACGACGATGACGCGTGACAGGGCGGCCGAGCTGTCCGAGGCGGGTTTGCGATACGTCGAAATATCGCTCGACTCGGTGAACCCGGCCCGTCACGACGAGTTCCGCGGACATCCCGGAATGTGGGACAAGGCGATCGCCGGAGCGAAGAACGTTGTTGCCACTGACGGCATGCGACTGGGGATCGCGATGTGCGTTCACCAGGGGAATATCGACGAAGTGCCCGACATGATCGCACTGGCCGAAGACCTCGGAGCCGAGATCTTCGCGCACTTCAATTTCATTCCCGTGGGACGCGGGCTGAAAATGGTCTCCGGCGACATAACGCCCCAGCAGCGTGAGAGGCTCCTGGCCCTGCTCAACAAGAAAATGCAGGCCGACGATATCGGCGTGATATCCACTGCTCCCCAGCTCGGGCGCATGTGTCTGGTCGGTTCGCCGATCGACGACGGCAAGGCCTCGTGCTCCCACGCCGGAGCCGGCAGCGGAGTGAAGGCCCGCGTGGTGGCTAAGTATCTTGGCGGCTGCGGAGCCGGTCGCACATACGTGTGCATCGAACCGGCGGGCAACGTTACGCCTTGCGTGTACATGCCCCAGCGAGTGATGGGCAATTTGCGCGACAAACCGCTGATGGAAATTTTCCGCAACAGCGTGTTCTGGGACATTCTAAACGATCGCGATCATCGCCTGCATCACTGCGAGGTCTGCTCGTTTAAGAACTACTGCGGCGGCTGCCGCGCCCGGGCCGACGCCTATTTCGGACAACTCCACGCCGGCGACCCCGGATGCGTCTTCAACTCCAAACACTGGGACAAACTCGTAGAAGACGGCGTAGCAGTGGAATACACAAACGACTCGGACCTGCCGAAAATGCCGCATGGATTGGCGTAGAACGGAAAATGATGAAAACGGCGACGGCTTACGGCAACGGCTTAGAGGCCAACACTCAACAGCCAGCAAGAAACGCACAAGGATCAAGTG
>CAYMSH010000406.1:0-5566 GCA_964392945.1 uncultured Planctomycetaceae bacterium
CCCATACTACGCAGTTTCACATCGGTATCCAACATTATTATACCGGATCAACGAAGCGGAACCACCTTTTTATCAATATGTTGCAGGAATTAAGCAACCAGACAAGCGGCGTATCCGCTGGCGACCGGCCCGTGATATGCGCGCGTTTTTGCAGATATGCGCTCAATGCGTCGTGGCCATCGGCCTCTCCAATGCACTGTTACTAAATATATTAGAATCGTGTTAGGTATTTGTTTGTATTGTAAAAGAAGCGCGTGTATAATGCCCCTATGAAGCTCATAGACCAGGTCAGACATCGGCTTCGTACTATGCACTATTCGTACCGGACCGAACAGTCATACGTCCGGTGGCTCATCCGTTTCATCCATTTTCACAAACTCCAGCACCCGATAAATATGGGCGGGCCGGAGATCGAGGAGTTCCTGACCGAGCTGGCTGTTCGCAGGCGTGTCTCGGCAACGACCCAGAACCAGGCGCTCTGTGCAATCGTGTTCATGTACAAGCATGTTCTCAATCGAGACCCGGGCCAATTCAACGCCGTTCGCGCCAAGCGGCCGCAACGTTTGCCCGTTGTTTTGTCACGCGGGGAGGTTCGGGAAATACTGGCCCGCATGCGCGGGGTCTATCGCTTGATGGCGGAGATCATGTACGGCGGAGGTTTGCGCCTGCGAGGCTGCTGCCAACTGCGGATGCAGGATGTGGATCTGGAGCGTCAGCAGATTATGGTGCGACAAGGCAAGGGTCAGAAGGATCGGGCGACAATCCTGCCGGCGGCGTGCATCGAGATTATGGACCAGCAGTTGACGTGGCGCCGGACGATTCACCAGCAGGATCTGGCCGCTGGTGAGGGACGCGCGGAACTGCCTTACGCCATGGAACGAAAATGCCCCCAAGCCGCCTGGTCACTCGGCTGGCAGTTTGTTTTCGCTTCCCGGAAGTTGAGTCGGGATCCCCGCACGGGTCGGACTGGCCGACATTACGTGCATCCTTCGTCGGTCCAGCGCGCCATCAAGCAGGCGGTTCGAGCGGCCGGTGTTGTCAAACGGGTTACCTCGCACGCTTTCCGCCATTCGTTCGCCACTCATCTGCTGGAAGCGGGATATGACATCCGGACTATCCAGAAACTGCGGGGGCACAAGGATGTGCGAACCACAATGATCTACACGCACATTATCGCCGAGGGCGCCAAAGGCGTGCTGGGCGTCAGAAGCCCTCTGGACACCGTTGAAGAAAAACTGCCCGCCGGACCACCCGGGGGCTCACCCCCGACCGGCGCCGATGATAGGCGCCAAAATACAGAATAGCGAGAATCTTGGTTCTGCATAGTTAAGCAAGGCGTCCAGGGAATTGAGAGGGCTTCTTCTTGAAGTATCGCTCTGGATATGGGAGTGTGTCTGGGATATGAATCGTATGATGCTTATTGCGGCTCTTGGGTTGAGTTTGGTTTGTTGCGGGTGTGGTAAGGCTGCTCGCAAACACTATGAGACTTCGGGGCGTTTTTCTTATGATCCGCCGGCCGGGTGGAATCGTGTGCCGACCTCCGGCGCTCCCAACGCGGTCTACGCCGGCGATCCGTGGTCCGGGTTCGCTCCTACCGTCACAACCTTCATCAGCCGCAGCCCCGAAAGCCTGGCCGAATTCGCTGACATGAACGTTGGCGATCTGGCAAGTAATCGGCCGGATATGGGGCTGGTCTCGCGCGAAGAGTTTGAGACATCCGACGGACAGGCCGGGATAAAGCTGGTCGTCAACGCCACGAGAGACGACTTCTCGATTCGGCTGACTCACTATCTGTTGAGCTCCGGCAGCAAGAAATTCGTGATGACATGCGGCACCCATATCGACACGGCCGAGAAACTCGCCCCGATATTCGACAAATGCGCCGCGTCGTTCAGGATCCATTGAGCCGCTTGCGGCCGGTGATTCCGTCAGAGGCGGACCTGCGACAGGCAGGCTTCAAATTGCCGCGCGGTTATCGTAGACGCGGCCGTAACCATCCGTCTTGTCCCTTCGACAAGCTCAGGATCTACAACAGGGCCATCCGTGGTGAAAAGCCGTAGCCGTTGGCCGTAACCATCCGTCTTATCCGCCTCTATCCGCCGTTGCCGTCGCCGTTGCCGTGCTCAGGATCTACAACAGGGCCATCCGTGGTGAAAAGCCGTAGCCGTTGGCCGTTGACATGAAACTCGCCAGGCGATAAGAATGGATCGTCGGATTCGGGTCGGTCTCCTGTGTTGGGGAGTTCGTCTTTCACTGAATTGCATGTGCGGAGAGAATCATTATGGGTGCTGGTAGTCGCGGGATATCGAGATACTTTGTCGAACTTAGCGGGAAATACCCCGCCGTGGCGCTGATCTTCCTGCCGCTTGCGGGCTGGATGTTCTACAGTTGCTATTGCGATGCGCGTCTGGCCGCGGGGACCGCCGACCAGAGTCCGGTGAACATGACGGTCCAGCGAGTTTACGACGCCAACGCAGGCGGTCTGACGGCTCGCAAATACCGTGCGGCCGGGCGGGTCGCAGGCAACGCTTCGCCTGTCGAGGTCCTCATCTACCGGAAGCAGTTCAACAGCCTCAAGCCGGGCGACGGTCTGGAGATCGTAGCCACTGGCGATCCGGAAACTCCGTTCATGACATGCAGTCGATCGGAAAAGGCGTTAGGCGCAATCTACTTCGACCTGGCCGGCATGCCGTTCAATGACGGCATGACCTTCAGCGCGATCGGCGGTCTTGTGGCGATAGGCTGGGTCTTCTTCGGCAAGCGCATAACCCGCTGGTACGGCAAATCACCAGAAGAAATCGAAGCCGAAGTCGAAGAACAAACCGACTAAGACGCCTAAAAAGCCGCCGCCGTTGCCGTTGTCAGCGTTGCTTAAACCTTCCGTGTTTTCCGCGCTTTCCGTGGTTAAGAAAAGCCGTTGTCGTAACTGAATCAGCGCCGTTCTTTGCGACCTCTGTGGCAAAAGCCGTAAGGCCTGTCGTTCAGGCGCGGCGTTTGCGGCGTCTCAGTATCGCCGGCAGACCGATCAGCAAGAGCGCCATCGCCGCCGGTTCGGGAATCACTTCAGACGTAAGCGTGTCATAATATGCGTCCAGACCGAGTGAGTCCTGATCGAGGTTTATCACGCCTGTGTATCCGCTGGCGATCGACGAGTCTGTCAGGCTGGTTGTCGCTATCGGGCTCGCGTCGCCTTTGTCCATGAACAGCTTGGCGGTGATCGCCGACCCCTCGGCGGTGAGTTCTATGTAGGCGATGTAGTCGTCGGCTCCGGCCGTCAGCAGCGGGCTGGCGATGTCAGAGGCGACAATCACGCCATTGACGATCTTGTAAAGGCTGAACTTCATCGGATCGCCGACCCCGGCGTTGTTCAGGCTGAATGTGGCGCCGTATCCGGAGACCGCTGTTATCGCCGACCCGTGAGCGAAATTGCTGGCTCGCACCAGCACGCCGAACTCCTCGGAAACGTCGCTGGTGCTGACGGCGACGGTGGCCTTGACGTCTGTGAAGCTCTCGACCTTGTTGGCCGCAGCGTACGCCGTTGCGTCTAGGTCGGAAATGTTCACCACGTTGCCGACCCAGCCCGGATCGGAACCGAACCCGGCGATATCCAGATTCGCCGCGGTGTCCCACGTAGTCGCCGGAACCGGCGCCGATCCGTTCCACGCAGCGACCCAGGTGGCCGCGTGATCCAGTGCCCCGGCGCCGCCGTCATTGTTAGTCTCGGTCCAGTCGCCAAGAGCAACCGGCGCCAGTGCGAGTGTGACGATCAGCAGACATGCTGTGGGAAGTAACGTCTTCATATTCATACCTCACTGCGGCGGCTCGGCCGCGATGGACGATTTCAACGTGCGATCTGTTTACCGCAGAACTGGCGGCGAGGTGTGAAACGCTCATCAAAAGGGCGCTCAACCCTCAAAATGGAACCCGCCGGCTCAGGCGGACGATAGCTGATTTCAACGACTCAGAACCGAAATCAACGCGGGAAGATTATACCGCTTCTCGACCCTGTTTGTCAAGCGACAACAAACGCCCCGCCGCATGTAAACACCTGTGACATACACCAGCAAATCCCGCGAACAACGAGGCCCCGAACAGCAAGACACCTTGCGACGTAAACAGTGCCCCCGACAATAGTTGCATCGACACCAGCAACGAATGCGCACCCCTGCTTCCGCGTTGCCCCAGGTACACAGGAAAGGCCTCCCCAACACGGAAGACACACTCTCGCCACGTGCCGAACAACACCGGCACATCACGATAAACACCTCAACAAAAAGCCCATTACACATCCCTGTGTCTTCATTCGTTCGTTGATGATGGGGCAAGGCGATCCGGCGGCATTGGCCAGACCCTGTGAACCAATTGTGACACCCGTATCGCAGCAGCTTCAATCGTGCGACCTGTATAGGCGTTTTGTCGATTCGGCGCGGGATAAACCTTCTGCGGTCTTGACGACGCGGGGCGCCGATCAGTAACCTAGGCGCCTATGAGCGAATCACCAGACAAGACAAGCGACGAAACCGAAGAGGTCCAGGTCGACGAAACGCCGACTGAGGAAACCGATCAGGAACCCGTCGAATCCGCAGATACCGAAGAGGCCGGGCAGGAAGCCGAGCCGGTCGAACCCATGACGCCGCTCCAGATCGCCGCGACGGTTGAGGCGATCCTGTTCTCGACTGACACGCCGATGACTGAGGCGAAGATCCTGCAGGTGGCCGAGTTGTCGAGCAAGAGGGATGTCACTGACGCGATCGACATACTCAACGATCGATACGAAGACTCCGGCTCGGCGTTCCGGATCGAGAAGATCGCCGGCGGATACCGACTCCAGACGCTCGAAACTTATCACCAGGTCCTGTCGCGACTGTTCAAGGCCAAGTCCGAATCCAAGCTCTCCCAGCCGGCGATGGAGACCCTCTCGATAGTCGCCTACCGCCAGCCGGTCCTGCGCGCCGACATCGAAGCGATCCGCGGCGTGGCGTGCGGCGAAGTGCTGCGCGGACTGATGGAGAAGCTGCTGATCAAAATCGTCGGGCGAGCCGAAGTCATCGGCCGGCCCATGCTCTACGGAACCACGCGCCGCTTCCTGGAAGTGTTCGGCCTGGCGAGCTTAAACGACCTGCCGCGCGCCGACGAACTCCGCCAGGCTCCGGAAAAGAAGGCGCCGAGCCCCCCGCCGCAAGCCGAAGAAGAAGACCAGACCGCCGAGGATCAAACCGACGATGCCGAGGACGCCGAGGCCCCAGCAGAGACCGAACAACCCGCCCAGGCCGAGCAGGCCGAACAGGTCGAGCAGGCTGCCCCGGCCGACGAACCGGCGGATGAACCGGCCGAAGAGAAGGTCTCGGACTGACGAGCGGAAAAAAGAAAGGGTCTCCGAACACAATCCGGAAACCCTTGTAGCACCGCATTTCTGCGGGATATATAAAATCGTTCAGGCGACGGCCGCTTGGCTCGCCGGAACGTGTTGGACAACTCTCAACGGCTGGCGGACGACTTTCACGATGCTGTCCATACCGAATCGACCCGGCTGGACGCCGAACGCCGCGTAGTCGGTAAACCACTG
>CAYMSH010000407.1:0-5557 GCA_964392945.1 uncultured Planctomycetaceae bacterium
AACGACACGCCGTTAGCCGCACCGCCAAAATCAACGTGATCGGCGAAGCTAAGCAGATTCCCGGCGCCATCGGCTTTCATCAGCCAGACATCGTCGCCGTGGGCGCCGTTGAGTGCGAAATCCAACGGATCAACGCCGACAGATTGATTGAAATCGTCTTCATCAAAGACAATATACTCACCATCGCCAAGGATAGTCCCGCCGGGTATCTGGAACTTCTTGTAGTCGCCGTTATCCGGATTCAGCGAAGAACCCCACGTGTCGCTGAGGAACCATCCGCTGATATCAATGTCGGAGCCTGTAGTGTTGTACAACTCGATCGAATCAGTGTCCGGGTCGTCGGTATGGGTGAGCACCTCGTTGATAATCACGCCTATCGGCGACTCGGTGTCAGCGCCCGGCGTGCCGCCGTACAGAATACTGGATTGCCAGTTCAGCGGATCGTCATAATCGCCCGCGGTGTCGATAATCTCCAGTGATGCGCCCTTTCCGTCGGCGCGTCCGGGCCAGACCTTGGAATCGTTAAACTTGAAGTCGATGAACACGCTGGCAGCGCCGTGAGCCAGCGCCACGCCCTCGCCCCCGGAATTGAGGAACCCGATAAACTCACCGGCAATAATGCTAGTGTTCACGCCGGGGTATCTGGTCTGGAACGCCAGCGAGTTTCGCACGACGAGGGCGTAGTCGCCCGGAGCCAGAGAGGTCACATCGCTCCTGGTGAAATCAAACTCGATCCCGTTGGAGAAGTGGACTGTACGGAGATCAACGCTCTGGGCGCCGATATTCCTGATCTCCACGAACTCGAATTGTTCTGCGTCCTCGTATCCGACGCCTTCCTCGGAGGCCGTCGGATCGTACGGATTGTAGTTAATCTCGGTGATCGCGATACTCGGGGTCGTCGTCACGTCATAAGTCGCCTGGTTAAGTGCGCTCCAGACGGCGCCGTCCAGCACGCGTGCGAGAACATATGCGCTGACATCCAGCCCAATCTGGCCGCTGTAGGCGATGGCTGAACTGCTGATCGCCCCACCGGGCAGCCGCGGATCGGTTCCGTCCAGCGTGTAGTAGACCGTGCCCGAGGGGTTGGTCATACTCAGGTTTGACCCGGCCGCGATCTGTCCTCCATGCTGATACGATCCGTTGATATTGAAAACAGGCGCGTCAAGACCGGGATAAAGCGAATCATCCTCGTAGTCCAGAAGAACCTCCTGCCCGCGGAACGGGAAGTACGAACCCATCAGGGCCTGCTGCTCGGGATACCAGTAATCGTTACGCGTATACAGGTAGGAGTTTGATGAAGCAAGCACATCCCGTCGATAGTCGCCCCAACGGGCCGATTCAGCGACGATAGCCTTATCGAGTTCGGATGCACGCTCCATCCAGAGGTTCGAAGCCTGCGTGGGAGCCAAGACACCGTCGTTGTAGAAATGCTGGTGCACACGATCGGCGAACATCAGGTTGAACTCGGCGCTCTGGCGGAGATTCTGGAGCAGCCCGCTGGGCTTGTTGGCGTTGTTGAGTCCGACCCTGTCGCTGGTAAGCTGGTTCGTTTCCAGGATGCGTTCGGCGTCCCAACTGTATATTTTCCATGGGGCGTTGTCCGGGCCGCCGCCAGCGGCTCGCCAGTTATGCCCGTCCCAGTCAGCGTTGCCGCCGTAATGGTTGACTATCATGTAATCAATGAAGCTCTCGACATCGAGCTTCTGCTGAATCGCCTGGAATTCGGCCAGATCAATCCCGTCAGTCGCCGCGTTTGCGACGAAGCTGTGCATAGCCAGCCAGGAGGCGGTCGTACCGTCTATCGCCGAGCCGCTGTTCAGCGCATCAAGGGCATCTTCGTCACCCCCGTTATGTGCGGCGTAGTGCGAAGCTTCCTGGCGTTCCTGGAGAATGTGAACGCCCCAGTACAGTCCGTCAATATACAAATGTACGTACATGCCGTGTCCGGCGTCGTCCTGCCCCATCGCCAGCAGCGCATCACGAGCCCACTGATCTCGAATCATCGAGGCGCGGCTTCTCTGGCCCGAATCCCAGTGGACCCAGGAGTTGTTGTACATCGCGCGGAGTTGCAGGCTGTTGAAGCTGTCGACTGACGATCCCTCGTACAGCGGGAAGTCCAGACTCCCGGGTCCGTATTGCTGGCGAAAGCGAAGGCTCATCGAGTGCTTGGGGATTTGCGCGTTGCGGCTGGCTCCGCCCTGCATTTTTAGCCCGGCATCGACCTGAAAACCTTTCGAACCGTCCGGGTAGATCAGTTCGGCGGACGTCTCTTTCTCCATCGTGGTGCTGTTGGGATTGTCGTACAAGCCTCCATTAGCGAACATCTCGCTGACGGGCAAGACGAGCGAAAGCGTAGGAATCGCGGTCAGTCCATCGATGAAGTCGTTGTAGTAAGCAGGGTTTGGAGAAGCATTCGTGCCGACAACTTCCGGATCAATCTCGTAATCTGAATAACCTCCAACTGTTCCCCATTCGTCAGGGAAACTGTCTCCGTCCTGCTCGACAACGGCATGGGGGAATATGTACGTCTGCGTATCGACGTTGCTCGAGATGTATCCGGGCAGATAGGCGATCGCGCGAAGCGTAGTGGTCGTCGTGATCGACAGCGGCGCAGTGTAGAGCGTGCCGGTGGTCTCGGTAGGCTTGGTCCCGTCAAGCGTGTAGCGTATCGAGGCTCCGAACGTCTCGCTGGTGACAGCCACCTGCTGGGGTGATTCATAGAACCCACGATCGACGCTGAACTCGGTGTCAGCGACGAGCCCATAGGCCCCGGCGCTATTGTCGGCCCCAGGCGTGGATGAGGTCATGTACTGCACATCAAGTTCGCCGGTGGCCAGCAGTTCGGGAACCACCAGTAGATTCGCGTCGTCCTTGTCGGAGTTCAAGACGTGTATCGCAAGCACGTTGGCTCCGGGCAGAAGCGCCCCGAAGAGATGCGCCGTGATGTCGATGTCTTCAAAGACAACAGACTGCACGTCGGACCGGACTCCGTCGGCGTGCGAATCCCACGCCAGCGTCGACGGCGCGTTTCGCGAGGCGACAAGCGATCCGTTCAGATATGCGACAAACCCGTCGTTGTACTTCATTCGCAGCATCAGGGCGTCGTACAACTCCGGCGAAGTTACGTTGAAATCGATGCGGGTCCACAGCGACGCGTTATTCGTCAACATGTAGGCTTCGACATCGGTCTGGATCAGGGAATCGAACTCCGGCTGGTCGGCGCTGAATCCCAGGCCAGTGACCGCAGGGACAGTTATCCCAAACGGTACGGTAAGATCGGCGTTCTGGGCGCCCATGTTCGGGGTTTCGACGGCCTGGAAATCGGCGGCGGTGTCGCTGTCGCCGGCTCCGGACCGCTGCAGCGCTGTCCCGGTCGGTGTTACCGACTTGCCGGACAGGCTCATGTCGAAACCCAGGTCGCTGCTGCCGGTCTGGTTCTGGTGAACGGATACGGCGATCCAGTGCGCCCCAGCAGCCAGGTCCGGTATCGCCAGCAGATGGGTCCCGTTTTCAGTACCGCTTGAACTGTCGGCGAATGTTGTATACAAATCAACCTTGGAGCCGACATTGGCTCGCGTCACTTCGACGCCGTCGATGTAAATCATGGCGCCGTCGTCGCAGAGAATCTCGATCTCGGCTTCAACGACATCGTTGCTCAGAATCAGTTCGCGGCGAAAATAGGCGGTGTAACGATTCCCGGACGCCGGCGTGCCGATGTCAGTCGCGATCGGGCCGTAAGTAATTTGCCCGTAACCCAGCATCGCTGGACTTGGATCGATGCTGAAAGCCGGACCGTTGTACCCGGACGGCTGCATCCACGTCGAGTCGAAATCGCCATCGGCCCCGGCGGGATCCGTTCCGTCCAGCGGGTGCATGTAGTACCAGGAGTCTCCAAAGCTGATGAAGTCTTCGGCGGCGCCGGGCACTCCGGTAGTTCCGTCACCTACGATGGCCCCGATACCGCTCCACTGGCTCGATACGTCGATAGTGACGAACACGCCTGGAGATATCTCATGGCTGAAGCTCAAGCTGTCAATATCTGCGGCCGAGTAGCCCCACGCCGCAAAGTCGACTACATCACCGGCGTCGCCAACGATCATCGCCCAGCCTTCTCCGCCCGGGGCCCAGTCGATATCGCCCCCCCAATAGTGCGTAGGATCGCCGGAATTGTCGCTGCGGTAGAGAACTTCTCCGCTGGCGGCGGAGGCGCCGAGATCCCATTGGAGTGCGTTGACGCTGTTGATCGTTCCCGAAGCATCGTTGAGGAGTACGGACCATCCGGTAGTGTCAATCGCGGCGTCCGAAACATTCTGTATCTCAACGAAGTTCGGCGAGTCGGAATCGATTTCGGTGATGACCATACCGGCCTGATCACGCAGGACGGTGCTCGTCCACGTCGAATCGTCGAAAGCCTCGGCCGTCCAGCCCTCGCTCACGCCGGGGTCGGGAACAAGGCCCGCGTCACCGATCGTGGGCACAAGATACGCCGCTTCGGCGCCGGTTTCCACGAGCGTATCAAAGATCAGACCGGTGCTTTTCAGCCCGTATGATATGTCGGCCACCTGCTCGGGGTAGTCGACGTATCCGTGAACCAATGAGCCGGTCAGATCAGCCAGCATGACGCTTTCGTGCTGATTTCCGTCGTTGGGGCTCAACTTGAAGCTGGTGTGCAGATAGCCCGCGGAATCTACGTAATACCCCGCGGGATTCATGAAGTCCGGATCGTCGCCTTTGCCCGAAGCGATGAGCACGATGTACTCGTCGGGCTCAAGCAACAGATCGACTTCACCCGCGTCGGGAATCTGCCACTGGGTCAGGTCCGTATCGTCGTCAGTCAGATGCCAACCGACAAGGTCAACTGCAGACGCAGTCGGGTTATACAGTTCAATCCAGTCCGACGAAACGCCGTCGCCATCGAGAAGCGCCGCGCTGTTGGACGCCATGAACTCAGATACAACCACCGACCCGCTAAGAAGCAGTCGCGGTTCGAGCGATTCACATATCGGCTGGCCGTTCCAGCGTCTGACGTGCTCTTCCATATAATCCTCATCTGCCACGCGGAAAGAGATCCTCCGAACTCATGTGCATTGGCAATATCAAATAGGCTAAGCAGCCAGTATACCACAAATCTTGGCAGCGCAGAGTGGAATTCTGGCAGAAAACACCTGTTCATTGTGCCGCTAAACGCCCTATCGGCCCCGGGATAGCGCACACGTATCGGCAGACAGATCGCAACCCAAGCCATCTCCGCAAAGATCGCGGCCGCTAGTTGATAACGGCAAGCGCAACCGCCAGCGTCGCCTCTCCCAGCACGTCGATCAGGAGATCGTCAGTATCCAGCGTGGTCTGTGAGGCGGCGGTAGAGCCCGGGTCCTGTAATGCGTCGTAGAGTTCGCGTTCGACTGACGGTGCTGGTGCGGGGCTCTCGTCGGCGATCGGCAATGCCGGCTGGTCTACTGCTATCGTCAGTACCGTCGGATTCAGTGCAGATTCGCTTGCTGCCGATTCAGACGACGGCGACTGGCTCACTGAAGTGACCAGTCCGGGCGAGGCCAGC
>CAYMSH010000408.1:0-5531 GCA_964392945.1 uncultured Planctomycetaceae bacterium
GAATGACAACGGGGTAGCCCAACTCGGCGGCCACTACTTCGGCGTCTGCTACGTTCAGGACGGCCTTTGACTTGGGCATCTCGATGCCGAGTTTCGCCATCATGTTCTTAAACGCGATTCGGTCTTCGCCTCGCTCGATAGCGGCCAGTTGCACGCCGATGACCTTCACGTTGTACTTGTCGAGTACGCCGGCCTTGTCGAGTTCCGACGAGAGGTTCAGGGCCTGCTGTCCGCCGAGGTTCGGCAGGAGTGCGTCGGGGCGCTCCTTTTCGATTATCCGCGTCATTGCCTCCAGCGTGAGCGGTTCGATGTATGTGGTGTCGGCCATTCCCGGGTCGGTCATGATCGTGGCCGGGTTAGAGTTGACTAAAATGATTTCATACCCCAGCCCGCGCAGGGCTTTGCAGGCCTGCGTGCCGGAGTAGTCGAATTCACAGGCTTGTCCGATAACGATTGGGCCCGACCCGATAATCATAACTTTGTCAATGTCCGGATGTTTCGGCATGAGAGGATGCTCCTTTCCCTGGGAGTTAACGATAGGCCCGATCGCGACAGTTGCGATATGTTTCCCGTGTGTCGCGGTTCGCGGCCCAATTTTTCAGATGGTACTCCCGGCGGCCGGGTTTCACAAGCATCGTTTGTACGGGATCGTTCGAATTCATGTCCGAGTGGCCTGCTGGAGATACGTAAGGCTGTCGGTTAGGCAAGCTTAACGGCAAACGGCTTTTTTAACCACGGATGGCACGGATAACACGGATAATTACGGCAACGGCGACGACAACGACAACGGCTAACGGCATATGCTACTGATTACACGGATGGGCGGCGTATGCGAGCGGCCGGAAAACTGCTTTGTTTTGCCCGCCTGGGCGGGTAGAGTAATCGCTGAGGTTCGCGTATGAAACATCTTATATCGGCGGTTGTGGCGTGGGGTATGCTGTCGGCTTCGCTGGCCAGTGGGGCGGTTCTGCATTCGGATAAGGCTAATAGCGTCGATTTTCCCGCGGTGGAGGCGAAGTTCGTGCGTTTTCTGATCCGGGCTACTTCCGGTTCGCAGGGGTGTATCGATGAGTTGGAGGTCTACGGGCCGGCGGGGTCGAAGAATCTGGCCTTGGCTTCGAGCGGGGCCAAGGCTTCGGCTTCTTCGTGCCTGAGCGGGTACCCGATCCACAAGATCCCGCACCTCAACGACGGTCTGTACGGTAATTCTCACAGTTGGATCGCCGCAGGCCAAAGCGCCGAGTGGGCCCAGATCCAACTGCCGCGAGCGGTCAAGGTCTCGAAAGTCATATTCTCACGTGACCGCAAGGGCCGCTACCGCGATCGCATGCCGCTGCACTTTGACGTGATGGTTTCGCTCGACGGTAAGCAGTGGAAGACTGTTAAAACGGTTAAAGCCGCCGGTGCTCGTGCGCCCCGGCGACGCGGCCGCGGCGCTCCGCAGTCCGTCGGCGCGCTGGACACGTCCGACGCGGCGGTGTCGGCCGCCCTGACGCGAGGCGATCTGACGACTTACGCGTTTCTTTGCGAGGCCCGCACGATGGCTCGCGTCGATCGGACCGACCCGACCCGGCGCGTGCTGGCGCAGTTTGCCGAGATGATTGACCGCAGCGGCGCCAAGGGGCAGGACGTCTCGGCCGAGCGCAAGCAGCTTGCCGGCTTCACGCGGCGAAAGGCCGCCTCGCCTGAAGATGATGCGGCAAAGGCGTTGTTCAGCGAGGCGAGGCGGGCCAAGCGGCGGCTGATGCTGCGGGACCCGGACCTGGCGCCCCTGGGAAGGATACTGTTCACCAAGCGACATCCGTATCTGCCGAGCCACAACTACAGCGTGATCCTCGACGCGAAGTTCCGCGGCGGCGGGGGAGTCTGCGTTCTGGACATTCCACGCAACGATAATCGACTCGCGCCGGACAAGGCGAAACTCACCGTCCTGTTCGACGGACAAAACGGGATCGTTCGCGACGCCAAGGCCGACTTCGACGCATCGAGGATCTACTTCGCCTGGCGAGCTTCTATCAAGGACTACTGGAGCCTCTACGAGATACCGGCCGCCGGCGGCGCCGCGCCGCGAAAACTCACTGACGGCCCGTTCCACGATTACTATCCCTGCCCGCTGCCCGGCGGCGGATTGGCGTTTACTTCGACCCGCTGCAAGGCCCGCTTCCTCTGCTGGCGCCCCCAGGCGTTTGTGCTCTTCCGGATGGACCTGCCTGCCGGACAGGCAGGCGCGGACGGCCGCAACATTCGACCGCTGTCGCATGCGAATATCAGCGAGTGGACCCCGTCTGTCATGCGCGACGGCCGGCTGATCTGGATGCGATCGGAGTATCTCGACAAGGGCGCCAACTTCGGCCACACACTCTGGGCGATCCGACCCGACGGGACGCACCCCGAGTTGATCTTCGGCAACAACACGCCGAACTGCTACGCTTCGGGCCGGCAGGTGCCCGGTACGCAGGAACTGTCGTGTACGCTGGTAAGCCACGGCGGCGACCTGAACGGTCCGATCGCGCTGATCGACCCGACGAAAGGGCGGTCCAACCCGGCGGCCGTTCGGAGCATCACTCCCGACACGCCGGCGCAATACCACATGAGCTGGATCAGAAAAGAATGTTTCCGCGATCCGACGCCGGTCTCGCGCGACTATTTCCTCTGCAGCCACGCGCCCGACGATCGATTCGGCCTGTACGTGATCGATCGCTACGGCAATCGCGAACTGCTCTACATGGACCCGTCGATAGCGTCGATGTGCCCCGAGTTGCTGCGGCCGGTGCGCGAACCGACAGCACTGAGCAGCCCGGAGTACATGGCCAAAGCCAAGCTTCTCGCGGCCACTGGCCAGTTCATAGTCGCCGACGTGTACCAGGGTCTCGGCGCGAAGGTCAAACGCGGTTCGATCAAGTACATCCGCGTTTGCCAGGAGGTGCGGTCCGAACTGGTCAAACTGCCCGACGGTAAGTACAAGAGCGATCACCCGCCGTTCATGGACTATTACGCCACGCCGGTCCACAAGGTCCGCGGACCGGCCGGCTGGCCCACGTACGTGGCCAAGGCCTCCCTCGGCCTGGCGACGGTAGCCGCTGACGGATCGGCCAACTTCCGCGCACCGGCGGGCAAGGTGCTCTACTTCCAGGCACTCGATGGCGACCTGAACGAAGTCCAGCGCATGCGGAGCGTAGTGCAGCTCCAGCCCGGCGAGAAACGCGGCTGCATCGGATGCCACGAATCGCGAGCCTCGACTCACGGCGGCACGAAGCGTCCGGACGCGATGCTGCGCGGCCCCGAATCGCTCGACCCGCCGCCATGGGGGACCGGGCCGATATCTTACCAGCAGGTAGTCCAGCCCGTGCTCGACGCCAAGTGCATCCGCTGCCACGACGAAAAGCACAAACGCAAGATCAACCTGACGGGCAAGCTCGACAAGGACCGGGTCCCGACATCGTACCGCACGCTCGTGGCCGGCGGGCTGGTCCACTACTTCAACATGCAATACGGCCAGATGCACAAGAAGGCCGACCCGCTGACCTTCGGGTCAGTAAAGAGCAAACTGATAAAGACCCTCGAGTCGCGCCATCCGCCCGAGCCGTCCTCGCCGAAGGACCATGTGAAGCTCACTCGCGACGAGATACGCAGAATCAAATGCTGGATCGACATGAACTGCCCCCTTTGGGGCGACTACGAATACCGCCTGAACCGCCCGACAAAACTGGTCAAGGCTTCGAAGTAGAGGCGGGGTAATTAGAGGCCAACACTCAACAGCCAGCAAGAAACTCACAAATCTCAAGTAACGACAACGGCATAACAACACGACCTCTCGCGGGGGGATATGCGGGATTGTCGCAATTCTTGCCTAATCTGCCGTTGAAATAGAATCGGGAACTGAACATTCTTGTAATTATGCAGTCGTGCTGAAGATATACAAGGTGTTGCTAATATGTTCATAGGACGTAAATTACAGTCTCATCTGATCCATTTGGGCGGTTAGTATCCGGTGGTCACCATTACCGGGCCTCGCCGGGCCGGCACGATCATCTATGGTGGCGAAGAGAGCTTCCCCAGAACCGGATTTGACATCCTTAGTTTTCGGGCGATTGAACAGATGGAATAGAGGGGCGCAGAACGCTACTGCGTCTATTGCCGGCTTTCGACATCGAGGGATTATGCTGGCCGCTTCGCCGGCGGGGTTGTAGTATCTGACTATGGTCGATGGGCCGATCTAAACACTCCGAATAAGGGAGACGCCAATGTCCCGGTTCAAGATGACAACAGTGCTGGCTATCGCGGCCGTTGCGATGCTGTTGGGATGTGCGTCCGGTGAGCCCCTGGTTCCGGCGTCTGAGGCCGAGCGGCGAGAATGCCAGGCTGTTGAGGCGATGATTGCCCGCGGCGAGGATATCAATTCGCCCTGCAAAGATATCGACGGCGAGTTGCGATTGCATCGCGCTGCGTCGAACCGACATGCCGCCGTCGTTAAACTGCTGCTGGACAACCAGGCTAGTGAAGGCGTTCGAGATGGATGCGGTTATACCGCGTTGCACTATGCGGCCAGAGCGGGCGATACCCGCATCGCTGAGATGCTGCTGAACGCAGGGGCGTATGTTAACGCCCATATCGGATACAGATTTGGAGACGCATTTGCAGACGATGATTCGAAGCGGGTGGGGATAACGCCGTTGCACCTGGCGGCGTGGCGTGGAAAATTGGATACCGCCCGGCTGCTCCTGTCACGCGGCGCCAAGATAGACGCCGCGGCGAAGTGGGGAGTAACGCCGTTACATTTCGCTTCCGGCAGCGGATATCTGGAGATGGTCGAACTCCTGATCGCACACGGCGCTGATCCCTTGCGGAAAACTTCTGGCGGCGCCGAGGCGTTGCATTTTGCGGCCGGTGGCGAAATGGTGGTTCTTCAATACCGTTGCGAGGTATATGACCCACTGATTATCGACCCTGCTAGTGGAGCCTTGCCGGACATCGAGGAGGAGATCGCTCATTGCGGCGACGAGTACGGCCAAATCGTCAAGCTCCTGCTGGCCAAGGGGGCGAAGGCTGATCCGCCCGAATCATCTTGTTATACGCCTCTCCAGTTCGCCGCTATGTATTCATGTGCTTCGGCTATGGAAGTGCTCGTAAAGGCTGGGGCGAAAGTTACGGCGAAAGTACCCTATGTGGAAAATGCCGTCGGAGGTCGCCCCAAAGGCACAACCGCCCTGCATCTTGCCGTCTATTCACCGGGATTCTTAGACGACGACGGTGTCGCTCGGTATAGGCGAGCAATCGACACCCTGATACGAGCCGGTGCGCCGATCGACGCCGCTGACGAACACGGGGCCACAGCGCTGCACATAGCCTCTCACAACGCCAGCCCTGAGGCTGTCAAGCTACTGCTCGCAGCCGGCGCAGATGTCAGCGCGGTGTCACGCAGGTTTTTATGTCACGATGTGTATATTGATGAAATTGGACTTCCCAAAAGGCTTAGACTGGGATTTCCCAGATGGCGTTGCGCCCGCGACCATCGCGGGGCTTTCACGGTG
>CAYMSH010000409.1:0-5526 GCA_964392945.1 uncultured Planctomycetaceae bacterium
GGAACATCCCGTTGTCACCGGCGAAGACCAGTATCGTGTTGTCGAGCTGGTCGGTCTCCTTCAGCGCCGCATAGACGCGTGCGACGCTGTCGTCGATGCTCTTGATCGTCGCAGTGTACGAACGCACAAAATGCGCGAACTCCTTTACGCTCTCGGGTCGCGTGTCGGGGAAATTCTTGCGGAATCCGTATATCGGTCCGTAAATACCGTGCCAGGTGTCGATCCTCTCGCTGACCCATTTGGGCTTGCCGGCCAGCGCGAAAGCCGAGTCGGGATACTTCACGGCGATCTTGTCGAAGATCTTCGCGTATTTCGGTTCCGGGGTAAACGGAGGGTGCGCGGCCTTGTGGCCGAGGATCATTACGAACGGCTTTTTCCGCTCGCCCTTGATCCAGTCGACAGCCATATCCGTGACGCGCGTGGTGTAGTACCCCTTCTTGACCTGCTGCTTGCCGTTTACGTTGAAAGTATTGTCGAAGTACTTGCCCTGGCCCTTGTGGCTGACCCAGTAGTCGAATCCGGGTCGGGCGCTGTCGTCTTTCTCGCCCATGTGCCACTTGCCGATGTAGGCCGTTTCGTAGCCTTCCTGCTGCAGCCGCATCGGGAAGCTGGTCATTTGGCTGGGGTAGTCGGTGAAGTTGTTGACCACGCCGTGGGTGTGTGCGTAAAGCCCGGACAGGAAGGAGGCCCGGCTGGGCGAACAGAGCGAAGTCGTAACGAACATGTTCTCGAACATCGCCCCTTCTTTGGCGATCCGATCGAGCGCGGGGGTTTTCAGGAACGGATGGCCCGCACAGCTCATCGTGTCCCAGCGCTGATCATCGGTCAGTATGAACACGACGTTGGGCCGCCTGGCTGAAAAACTCATCCGCCGCAGGTCGAACCCTCCGACCTCGCATCCGATTGAAGCCGCGGCGGTCCCGAGTCCCACGGCCGTTAAGAATTCGCGTCGTTTCATGTCATGCCCTTTCGCGTCTGAAAAAAACCTTCGACACCCAGAATTTAACGCCGACAGGCCGCCTGCGTCCAATCATTTTCCGCTAATCTGCGCCGCGACGCTTGACAGTAAGCACTGCGGCGGTGTATTGACGTGCCGACAGACTCGTGATACTCGAAAGCAGGAACAGCTATGTCAGATGCGATTACCGTTCGACGGGCCGAGGTCGGCGACGCCGATGTTATTATAGAGTTCAACAGGGCCATGGCGCTTGAAACCGAGGGGATTGTGCTGCGCCAGGAGACATCGGCTCGCGGGGTAATGGCGCCTTTCGCAAATCCGCACCTGGGCTTCTACCTGGTGGCGGAGGCTGACGGGGCGATCGTCGGGTCACTGATGATCACCACGGAATGGAGCGACTGGCGGGCCGGAGACTTCTGGTGCGTCCAAAGCGTCTACGTGCGTCCTGACTACAGGCGTCGCGGAGTTTACCGCAGCCTGTATCGAGCGGTCCAGGGGCTCGGCCGGGCCGATCCCGACGTATGCGGTTTCAGGCTCTATACCGAACTGGACAACATAGCCGCACAGAAAACCTACAAGGCCCTGGGAATGGAGCAGTTGGACTACATGATGTTCGAAGAATTGAAGGACTGCGTAGACTACCGCCAATAGCTCTGGGCCGACCAGACGCCGGCGGCGAGCTACTTCAGATGCAGGTGCGTGTGGGTGTACTTGGCCGACAGCCACGCCGCGGCCAGAGCCGAGCCGCTGATGGCCAGACATACCCCGGCAATAACCCAGTTGCCAGCCCTGACACACAGAACAGCGCCGACAGCCGCGGCGATGCTCACATAGCAGAGGACTTTTCTATTATCAGCGTGCAGCGTCATTTACTTTCTCCCGTAGACCTCGAATTGACGTCGTTATCGAAAACACGCTCCGCGGCCCGGCGTCACAGCCAGGGGGCGATTGACCAGTTCATTATAGGCGCGCAATCCCCGGAGGGGCTGCGGCTTTCTTGATCATCGGTCCGACATAGACTAATCGGCCAGCATAGCCGCTGGCTATCAAGACTGTCGCGGCAAGCGAATTGCCCGAATTGCTTACTATTCAGTTCACGGCGATATGATTTTCATCAGCGTTTTTGCTTCGGCGGCCGCCTTGGTCTCGGGATACTCCTTGAATATTTCGAGGATGACCCTTCTGGCGATCTTGTTCTTGTTGTTGCTGACGTAAAGCTTGGCCATTCTGAGTTTCTTGGCCGCGGCGGCCTCTGAAGCCGATACCGACACTTTGGTCTTCGTAGTCCCCGGTCGGGTCGTGGGCCTGGGCTTGATCTTCGTGGGAAGTCCTCGGGCCTCGGCGGTAAACACGCCGTCTACGGCCGGCGGGTCCCATCGCAGTTGCCGGAGGATCGCCGGCTTTATACTCTTGAGGTTCGTGCGATACACGCTGATATCCTTGCGAAGCTTGGCGCCCATGACAGAGGCGATGCGAATCTTGGGAACTATCGGAGCGCCTTCCTTCTGCAGTGCGGCCTTCTTGCCTTCGGAAGCTCTGAGATCGTTCTCGAGCCGCGTGTTCTCGGCCAGTATGTTTCGATGGTTGTAAACGTACCTGCCGTGTTCGTCGCGGGCATTGAGTCGATTGCGGTTCTTGCGGATCTCTTTTTCCAGCTTCTTGATCTTCTCGTTCTGCTGGATTATCTGCGAGTTGATCCTGACGATAATGGCTCGCATCGAAAGTTCGTCAGTCCTGGTCTTGTTGTACTGGTCCTCTGCGGTAGTCAGCTTGTCCTGGAAATCGGCTCGACTGGTCTTGCAGTCGGTATAGACCTTGTTGACCCTGTCGTAGGCGTCGGTGTAGGCCTTGGACTTTGCGAATTTGTCCTTCAGCTTATCCATGATCCGCTTTTCGCGATCGCCGAGTCTCGGCGGAGCCGGGGCGTTGTCGAACCAGGCGGAAAGTTGTCCGGCGTTGTTCATGATCGACGCGTCGTCGGAATTGAATTCCAGGGCTCTGGCCGTAGCGGTCAGCGAGTCGAGATACTTGTTGGATCGCCCCATCATGTATCCGATCACGGCCCATGCCAGACCGGCGTCGGCGTCCTGCTTGGCCAGGATCCTGGCCGACATGTAAGCGGCTCGCGGTCTGCCCAGCAGCAGCATGCGGCGCATGTAAACGCTGTTGAGTTGCGGGTCCATTCGGTTCAGCGCACAGGCCTTGGTGTAGGACCGCAGCACTACCGAGGGGTCCTGGTCGGTCTTGATAATCTGGATCAAGTCGGCCAGAGACGCCGGGGTCTCGGCGGCGGCGGGAGCGGTTGTGGGCTTCTCGGCTCCCAGCGTTGCCGCAGGAAGCGAAACCGACAGAACAACAGCACAAATAATCGCCAGGTTAATCGCACCGGCGCATACAAAACGACTCATACGCATCTCCCTGATAGCAGGCAGGTTAATAGTCTACACATACATTATAACGCACAAACGTGCGAAACGTCACCGCTTTTCTTGACCCGAGCCCATAGTAAGGCTACGATTGCGGTATGATACTCGTACTCGATAACTACGACAGCTTCACCTACAACCTCGTCCAGCGGATCGGTGAACTTGACGACGGCTGGCGACTGCAGGTCCTGCGCAATGACATTATGAGCGCCGAACAGGCCGCAGACAAGTACGCTCCGACCCACCTGATCGTATCGCCGGGCCCTTGTACGCCGAACGAAGCGGGCGAATCAATGAACTTCATACGGCATTTCCACGGGAAAATACCGATACTGGGAGTCTGCCTGGGTCACCAGAGCATAGCACAGGTCTTCGGAGCCGAGGTGGTCCGGGCCGACAGGCTCATGCACGGCAAGACCAGCGAAATAACCCATGACGGAAAAGGCGTGTACGAGGGACTCGAGAATCCCTTCACCGCCACGCGGTACCACAGCCTGATCGTGGACCCGGCGAATCTCGACGATGACTTCGTCGAAACCGCCTGGACCGTGGACAAGCACGAACTTATGGGCATTCGCTCAAAAACGCACCCGACCCACGGAGTGCAGTTCCATCCCGAGAGCTTCCTGACGGAGATCGGACATCGACTGCTCGAAAACTTCCTGCAAATGTAGCCGGCGCATCGGCCGCGCAATAATAAAAGCCCGGAACGCTCAAGCGGCGTCCCGGGCTTCTTGTTTGTTAAGCTGTAATCGCGTGCTAGGCGACCGATACGTCGAACATTTCCTGCGCGGCGTCGGCGATGTTCTTCGGCGACAGCGACGCCATTTCCATGATTTCCCCAGCAGTCTTGGCGCTCTTGGGCATGTCCTTAACGTACATGGTTCTGACGGTCACGCCGAGATCGCTCGTGGCGGCCGCGGCGCAAATCTCGTCGCCGACACCGCCGGCGAAGTTGTCTTCAACCACCAGGATCTGTCCTCGGCAGTCGTCGCCGATCTTGAGAATCTCTTCGGTGTCCAGCGGGATCGAATACGCGTCGATCAGCGTGGCGCTGAGTCCGGCGGTCTCTTCGAGCATATCGACAGCCTGCTTTGCGACGTGGACCATGTATCCGCTGGCGACGATGGCGATGTCTTCGCCGTCGATCAGGTGTTTGAATCCGCCTTCGGTGAACTCTTCATCGAAGTCGTAGATGAACGGCACGTCGGGCCTGTGGGTTCGCATGTAGCACATTCCTTCGACGTTGGCCATAAGTTCGGCCAGCTTGAAGGTGCTCACCGCGTCGGAAGGAAGCATAACGCGGACCACCGGCGCCCCGTCGGTGCGGCGGCGCGAGTGTGCGATGCTGCGGAAGAACGCCAGGTCCGGCAGCGACATCTGGCTCGGTCCGTCTGCGCCCAGCGAGATGCCGGCATGCGAACCGCAGAGCTTGATGTTGGCGTGGGAGATAGCGGCCATCTCGATCTGATCGTAGGCTCGCGAGAAGAACTTGGCGAACGTCGAGATAAACGGGACCCGACCCGAGGCGGCGATCCCCGCCCCGACGGAGATCATGTTCTGCTCGGCTATCCGGGCCTCGAAGTAGCGATCGACATATTTCTTGGCGAACATTTCGCTGAACGTGGAGTTTTTCACGTCGGCGTCTATGCCCACGATTCGCGAGTTGGCTCCAATCGCCGTCAGCGCCGCGCCGTAGGCCTTGCGGGTCGAGAGCATCTTGGCCTCAAGTGCGCCTTCCCAGCCGACGGCTCGCAGTGCGTCTTCAAACGATCCGCCTGAGATTTCCTCAATCGCGGGAGCTTCGATAACCGCCGCGGCCGGAATGTCGGCCCCGCCGCCGTCCACCCCTTCAGCGGCTCCGAGTTCGGCTGCCTTGGCGTCGAGATCGGCCAGGGCCTTCAGCAGTCCTTCGGCATCGAGGACCTTGCCGTGATAGCTGCTGTCCTGCAGTTCTGTTACGCCCCAACCCTTTATTGTGTTGGCTACGATCGCGATCGGCTTGTCGCCGGCCTGGGTCGTCAGCGCGCCGATGATCTGCTCCCAGTCGTGTCCGTCGATGACCTTGACGTCGAATCCGAACGCCGTGAGTTTCGGCGTCAGCGTTTCTGGAGTCTGCTGGGGCGAAACGTAGTCGGTTTT
>CAYMSH010000410.1:0-5522 GCA_964392945.1 uncultured Planctomycetaceae bacterium
TCACCTGCGGTTTCGTCGTGACAAGTCGTCGTGGTTTACAACAGCCCTTAGATTATTAGTTATGCTCTAATTCCGGGGGACACCTCACGGAGTTCGCCAAGGTGTCCCCCGGAATTCACACACAATATAATAATCCTCATGCCCACAGAGCTTTTACACACAGCAGTTCCGCCCCCTTTATTCCTCCTATTTCTCCTTTGCGTTGTCCTTTTGCTCCTGGGCCAGCAGTGCTTTGGCTTCGGCGATTTTTCGCCGATGGTCTTCTTTCTCCATTGCGGCTCTGAAGGCGTGGCCTTCGCCCCTGCTGAGTTGGCCGGGGTCTTCGGCGCCCTTTCCGGTCAGGGCCTTGAGAAGGTCCGCATTCGTCCAGCTATCGCTGCGCTGCGTGGCCAGCGGCACGCGCCCGTACCTGGACTGGATGTTGCCCATGGGACTGCGCCCCCAGGCGTAGCGGAAGTGAACGGGTTCCGGCACGAGCGGGCTGGTCAGGACCACGATCGTGTTGTCATACTGGATTCGACGGCCTTTCTTGCCGAGGGACTTGTGCGAGACTTTGGCCGGCTGGAACTTCATGTCCTTTCCGGCGATGGCGAATCCGGCCAGGGGTGCGCCGTCGCCAGTGGAAGATACGCCCTTCCCGTCAAACGTCAGAAGCATGGCGCCGTCCTGCACTTTCACCTCTTTGATCATCGGCGGCAGCCAGGTGAATTTCCCTTCCATTCCATACTGTGTCGCCAGCGCCCAGCGTGCGATGCGCTCTCCGGCGGGAACCTTCACTCGCGGATGATAGGAAGTGTGACGCAGGTCATAGGTGCTGGCGAACCCGATGTTCTTGTCGCCTGCATTGTAGAATTCCAGGAATGTCTGGTACTGGGCTTCGCGAATTCGCGCGCCTATGTCTCTCATGTGCGTCAGGAAGTTATCGAGTCGCTGAACGTTTCCCGCGGTGCATTGGCTTATAATGCCAAACGGCATCTTCGGATCTTTGAAGGCGTCTCGCCATCCGCGGATCAATTCCGGGAACACGGCGCGATACATCTTGCTGCCGCGGACTCCGCTAAAGCAGTTGTTGTAACCCTGGTGGAAGATTACGCCCTTTATCGAAAAACCGGCGATCGGCGAGATGACGCTGGCGTAGCAATTGCCCGGTGGGCGATGGCTGTACGCGGGCCCGCGGCCGGGCACAGTGGGGCGCTTCATATTGGAAGGAACTTTCTTATTCTGCTTCTTCATCGCCGCGATTTTGTCTTCGTATTTTTTGACCTGTTTCGCGAGGTCCGCCTTGGGATCGTACGTTTTGATCTTTTCATCGGACATCGCGAGCATCGCTTTGGCTTCAGGGGCGTCCAGCTTCCGTATCCGGGCCACCGGCGTCCAGGCTTCCACCGTGGTGCCGCCGCGTGAGGTGTTAATCACGCCGATCGGGACCTGCGCAACCATGTGTATTCGGCGCGCCATGGCGTAGCCAATCGCCGAAAGTCCCCCCACGGTCTCCGGCGAACAGACTTCCCAGTCGCCGCTGCTGGTGTCTCTTCCGGATATGCGGCCGTATTCGGCGGCGCGAGGAAAGTTCTTCTTGAGTTCCGGGCCGAAGATCTGGGGAACCGCGAGCATACGAATCCTGGGAAAGTTCGCCGCCGCAACTTCCAGGTCCCCGTCATTGACCCGCGAGATTCCCATCTGCATGTTGCTCTGGCCGCCAAGGACCCAGACGTCGCCGATGAGAATGTTATCCAGCGTGGTCTTTCCGCTCTTGGATTCAATGGTCATCGTCGCCGGTTTGGAACTGGCTTCCATTGCCGGCAGCGTGGCCTTCCAGGCGCCGTTCTTGTCTGCAGCGCCGGCGGCTGTCTTGCCGGCAAACGTGACTGTGATCTTGTCGCCCGGCGTAGACCAGCCCCATACGTCAACGGGTTTGGACCGCTGGATGACCATATTGTTCTGAAAGAGATTGTGAACGCGGAATCCGGCGGGTGCGCCGGCCTTCGACTTGGTCTCGGCCGAGACTGCCGTCGAGGCGAGAAATAATGCAAGAATCCCGGCAAGCTGGAGGGTTCGTGTTCGCAGGGCCATGGTGTTTTCCTTTGTAGTCAATTGGAGGTAATCGGGGTCCGCCTCTGGCATAGAAACACTGAATAGCGATATTCACCGCTCATTATGCGTGTTTCCGCCAAGAGCTTAACACACCCTCCCTGGAGGCGAAAGCAATAAACCACGAACCAAACGCCAAGCCCGCAACCCTCGTTTTATGCTTGATGCTCCGGCGCCGACGGAGTAGTCGGGCCAGTAGTCGTGGTCAGCCCTGACCCCGATAGTAGCCGGGGTCAGCCCTTGAATTAGCGACCCCTACACCCCGGGATTAACGAGTTTTTGCGGTGGTCATGGTCGCCAGGCGTTTGGTCGCCTTGGCTGATTAGCCTGTGTTCGGGTGCTTCTCGATGATCATCTTCAGGTAGGTCCTGCTCTTGTCGGAGCGGCCGGAAGCTGCGTAGCTTTCGGCCCGGCCCCACCAGGGAGGCATCGGGGAACTCGGCGGCTTTCTTATTGCACCCCGTACTGGCCCTTTTCGCATCCTACGACGAAGCCCTCGGCGATTCCTTTCAAATCCTCCCATTTGCCGCGAATTTGATCGGCCTCCTTGTGATCGATGTTACCGTCGTCCTCGTACCCTTCAGAGACCGCGTCCAGCAGTTCGGTGAATTCCCGGAGGATCGTTCTGGTCATTTTCAAGATAGGGTCCTCGTGGCTCTTTGGGCAGACCGGATTCCTGACGTAAAAGCCGCCGGCCTGCTCGCAAAGCCATTGAATCGGACCGCTGTCACCCGTCAGTTCGTTGATCTTCGCCAACCGGTCCAGCGGGTTGTCGGCTCCCCCCGCTTCGGGAGAATCGTTCGGTTCGCACCATTTGTAGATCAGGGACAATGACAGATTCATTTTCGAGGCGACAGCCTTGGCCCCGATAGTTTTCACGGCCTGTTTGAGTATCTCGTGTGATTCCATTTGTTTCCTCCCCCCTTGGCTTCATGTCATCTGAAGTCTATCGGACCGCCGTTTCTTCCGCTATTACAAAAACACAACGCAATTGTAAGGCCTCGTCCGACCGGGTAAAGCATGCATTGGGACCCTTTACAAACAAAGTCGCGAATTGTAATTGCCCGTATTCATCCCGGAAGTACACTATGCGTGACAGTTGAGCATCATTACTATTTACGAAACTATTTATGAAACTGTTTACTAAAGAAAGGATCTGATTATGAAAACGGTTATCAATTACGCGATGTCCTGTGTGGTGTTTTCCATGTGCCTGTCCAGCGTCTGTTCGGCGGCTTCTGCTCCCGGTAAGGATGAAGCGGCGGTGGCCGCGGAAGTCGGCAAGATGTTCAAGATAACGTCAACGGCGACCAGGCTGACTTCTCCGGCAGTCGAGAAAATCATGGAGAAAGGCGCTGCGATCTACGATGTGAAGGTAAAGGTCATCGGACCCGACGGACACGCCGTCCAGAGCCACAAGGTCAAAATCGTCAAAAAAGGCGGCGCCGTCAGCAGGTTCTTCTCACCGAGCACGAATCAGCAGTGTCCCGTGCTTAAGAAAATGATCAGGAAGGACTTCAATCTCAAGACCCAACAGGACCTTAAGGCCATTGAAGCCGCACTGGACGAGCTCTATCCCATATCGAACTCGTTCGGCGGCAGGGACAAGAAAGCCAAGACGATCATTCGAAAAGACGACAGCGTGATCTTCGTCAGGGGCGTGTTTTTCAAGAATCTCAGAGGATTCATTTTCAAGACCGACAAGAACGGTTCGATCGTGGATGTGAGCTACTCATTAAGGATAAAACGCTGAGACAACATCCAGTAGAACATAATTGGCGGATACGCAACTGGCGTGAATTCTGATTTCCCGCGGCCGCGGGACTGGTGGCCCGGAGGTCTGGGGCTCGCAAAATTGGGCTGATCCAGCGCTGTTGATCTGGTAGAATCACGAAGGTTCGGGAATGCCGATTGTGATCTGTCGGCGTCGGTCAATCAATCACGCTTGCCATGAAAGGGAGCATCATGAAACAGACACTTATCGCCCTGCTGGTTGTATCGCTTTTTGCAACGTTTGCAGCCCTTGCCGCCAACAGCACTCCGGCGAGATCAAACGCCGACGTGCTCATCGAAAGAATACAGGCCGACTACGCACTGGCGCTGAAACAGGCCGATCAGTTTTACGAAAAGTACTCTGCTCCATACGCCAAGACCCGCGATCGGAAGATCATCACGGCCGGAAATGTCGCTATCAGGCGCCTCGGTGCGGCGAGGAAACAAGTTTCAGAACTCGATGGCATCAAGCTGGAAAAGGAGATTGCCAAGATACGCAAATCTCTTGACGAGCAGACTGGCGGCGAGCCGAAGATAACACCGAAAGTGTCGGTGATGAAGGCTTGTGGAATCAAATTCAAGGGTCACACGTACCTGGGGATCGCCTCGGTCGCCAGCAGCAAACAGGCCGCCGCCATGTGCAAAAAGATGGGCGGGCACCTTGTATACATTGAGACTCCCGAGGAGTTGGCGTTTCTGAGCAAAACGTTTCGAGAGAGGCTCTGGGTCGGAGCGAGCGACGCACACAAGGAAGGCAACTGGCGATGGGGTAATGGCAAGCTGGTCGACACGAAACTCTGGGCGCCGAACGAACCGAGCGACAGCACCGGAAGAGAGAACTACGCCGAGTTGCTCATCAGAGGGCCCATCAGCAACCTCAATGACACTACCGGCGAAAGCAGCGGACTGATCGGTTTCATTTGCGAATGGGAATAGGCATGACCGCGCCGCGGGAACATGTTCTTCCCTACCTGTACAGCGGGATCACGTATTGCGGGCCTCGGGATTCGTCGAAGCCGCGTTTGGGCAGGTCTTCGGCTTTGATGGTGATCGTTTTCCCGTCTTGCCTGTGGCGGATCGCGTTGCGGTAATACGCCGGGCGGCGCCAGCCGTGGGTGGCTGTTGCGATGCGCATCTTTGAATTCTCGGCCACGAAGGCCACCTCGCCGGTTCTGCCGATATTCACCACGCCGCCGAGCACTTCAGTGCGGCCGGAGTTTATGGTCCGAACGATGACACCCATCCCTTCGCTCTTGTAGCCCATCAGCACCAGGTCCGAGCCGTCGTTGAGGATCATCGGCTCGCCTCGTTCGGGGTTGAGCTGGCGGGCCCAGGCTTTCTGGCCCTTCAACGATACGGGGCATCGCTTGTGTCCGTTAACCCCGGGCGACATGCCGCTGGTCGTGGCCACGTTGTCGAAGAAGACTTTCCCGCCGACGACCGTGTTGCGGTAGAGCTTCAGGGTCTGGGTCTGAATGTCCTTGAAACAGACCGTGCGCCTGCTGGCGTGGGTGAAAGTGCAGTGCGTACCTTTCCACTGCTCCCAGGCCAGGAGCCGCTCGATGAACAACACCGGATCGGCCGAGCTGTTGTCGCGCCGGGCAATCGGGGTCAGGCTTTAAGGGCCCGTCGATTTAGTCTTGCCTGCAGACTGCAAT
>CAYMSH010000411.1:0-5517 GCA_964392945.1 uncultured Planctomycetaceae bacterium
CGTTCCGTACTTGCCTCTCTTCGTCTTTCCGGCTTTCTTGAACTCGGCGATCAGCCCGAAGGCCGGTTTGCCCATCCAGTCGAGCATGTTGTGAAGAAGCTGCGTGTTCCTGATCTTGCCGAACAGCATCTCTTTCAGGCAGGCCAGCCCTTTCTCCGACTTGCCGATTTTCAGCATCGCCCAGGCGGCCAGCATTTTGACTTCCTCTGCGTCGTCGCCCATAGCCTTTGCTATCGCCGCTTCGGCCGGTGCGGCTTTCTTTTCCAGCAGGAGCAGGCCCACGATAGACCAGTAGCGAATGCAGTCATCCTTGTCGCCCAGGCCCCTGACGAATGTCGGGAGGTTCTTCTTGTCCCGCACCAGCGCCAGGTCTGCGGCGTCGAGATACTTCGCCAGCGGATAGAGCTTCTCGTTGCGGACCATCTCGTAGATGGTCATGCTGTTTTCGCTCGCCCGGCGCACCCGCATGGTTTCGGGGATGAGCCCTGAATCGAACAGTTCGAGTTGCTTGGCTCGCAGGGCTGCCTTCAGTTCGGCGATCTTGCCCTTGTGCTTCGGATCGTCGATCAGGTTCTTGACGTTGTCGAAGTCGTCTACGGTGTCGTAGAACTCCTCGGAGACGCGCGGGCGGAAGAATCGTCCGGTGATCTCGTTGGTCTTGCCCTCGAGGTGGTGCTTTTCCCAGGCGGGAGTGGCGGGGGCCTTCCACAGGTAGGCCAGATGCTGCCCGGCCGGGGCGTACGGCATGTAGTTCTTGTAGTAGGCGAACTGCTTGTCGCGGATCATCCGCACCGAATCGTACCGTTCGTCGGCCCGTTCGCGGAAGCCGAGGTGGTATTTGGGGGCCGGCTCGGTTTCCTTGCCCAGGAAAACCGTTCCCTGGAACGTGTCGGGTATGTCGCAGCCGGCAAGGGATATCCACGTCTTGGGCATGTCGACGAAACTCACGATTCGGTCGACGGTGTCGCCGGGCTTGTCGGCGGGGTAGAACTGCTTCCATTTCTCGGGGATTCGCACGATCAGCGGACAGTGGATTCCGCTGGAGTAGACGAACCTCTTGCTGCGGGCCATCACCCCGCCGTGATCTGAGCAGTAGATGATGATCGTGTCTTCGTACAGCCCGTCCTTTTTCAGTTCTTCGAGGCACTGGCCCACCAGCCCGTCCATTCTCTCGACGGCCGCGGCGTACTTGCCGTAGTTCTGGCGGATCACCGGGAGGTCGGGATGGTAGGACGCCAGCTTCATCTTCGACGGGTCCTTGCCCCCGTCGCCGGGGCCGTGGGCGCGGCTTTCGTGGGAGTCGCCGATGTTAACGTTGGCGTAGAACGGCTGGCCCTCGCTGCGTTCCCGCCATCCGTACCTCCCCCTGCGAGGTTTTTTGGTCTTGCCCCTGGCCTTGGCCTTTGCGGCTTTTTTCGCGGTTTTCGGGCCCGCGGCGCCTTTGGGGGGCTCGTTTTTCCAGCAGTCGCCATCGCTGCGGCCGCCGATGTTGTAGTCGGTCTTGCCGCCGTTGGTTACGTGGTACCCGACGGCTTTGAGTATGTCGGGGTAGTACTTGATCTTGTCGTGCGGGATCCAGTTCCTGCTTCGCATCGGCTGGGTGCCATTTGATATCGCGTACATGCCGGTGATCCAGCACGAGCGGGTCGGCGCGCAGACCGCAGCGTTGTCGAAGCAGTGGGTATAGCGGAAACCTTCCTTGGCCAACTGGTCGATGGCCGACGTGTTGGCGTTCGTACCACCGTAGCAGCTCACCCACGAGATACTGTTGTCTTCGCTGGTGATCCAGAGAATGTTGGGAGTCTTGGCCGGAGTCGGCGCCGCGAGGGCCGATCGGCCGGTCATGCTGAAGGTCGCCGCAGCCGCCGGCAGCCCGATAGCCACACTCTTGATAAACTCACGCCGCTTCAATGTTAGTTTTTTCATTACACAATTACCTTTCATAGGGATCACACAGCTTAATAACGCGGGACGTCAGGGGCAATTGCGAATTGAGCCAAGCCGAACGCTCATGCGGCGTTTTATTCGGTTTCCGGGAGGTTGGCTATTATTGTCGGCAGTTGTTTGCCGGTGAATTCGGCTCTTCGGTTGCAGTAGGGGCAGTAGAAGTGGAGCATGTCGGCCAGCGACGACATCGGTCTTTGGCAGATCGGACAGAATACCGCCAGGATATATCCGCCTTCGGGGTCTCGTTTGAACAGTACGCCTTTGTGTCCGATGTATTGCCCGTCCATGATTGAAGCTTACGATACATAGCCGAGCTTTGCCAAAATTGAAGTATTCAAATATGACGCGGGTAGATTTACGCCGGCTGGTATGGCGCCCCCGGCCCATGCGGCGGCGAAAGCATTTGCGGACTGGCGCCGCTGTGGGTAAGCTTAACGGCTGGTGATTAGCCAAATGAAAGAGATTGACTACAACACGATTGTTGCTGCTGTGCGCGATATGTGCATGCGCGGGTGCTGCGTGGCCGATCGGCGAGTGCTTGATGCTTTAGCCGCGGGGCGGCGGCACGAGAGCAGTGAACTGGCGGCGACGATTATTTCGCAGATCGAGGAAAACGCCCGGATCGCGGGCGATTCGCAGACGCCGCTTTGCCAGGACACCGGTCTGGCGGTCTTCTTCGTTTCGATTGGGTCGGATGTTCGGATCACAGGCGGAGAGTTGATCGACGCGATAAACCAGGGCGTGCGCGAAGGGTATGGCGACGGGTATCTGCGCAAGAGCGTTGTGGCCGATCCGATTCGGCGCGTCAATACCGGCGACAACACCCCGGCGATTGTCCACGTGGGTTTGACTACCGGCGACAAACTGCAAATACGCTACACCGCAAAAGGCGGCGGCAGCGAGAACATGAGCCGCATCGCGATGCTGAAACCGTCTGACGGGATCGAGGGGGTCAAGGATTTCGTAGTCGAGACCGTAGCCAAAGCCGGCGGCAATCCGTGTCCGCCGCTGGTTATCGGCGTTGGCGTAGGCGGCGACTTCGAGCAGTGCGCGATAATGGCCAAGGAAGCGATATTCCGGCCGCTGGGCGATCCGAGCGAAGATGAATTCTACGCTGGCGTCGAGGCCGAACTGCTCGAGCGGATCAACGCTCTTGATGTCGGGCCGATGGGACTCGGCGGCAAGACTACGGCCCTTGCGGTGCACGTGCTGGCCGGGCCGTGTCACATCGCATCGCTGCCGGTCGCCGTGAACATCAACTGTCATTCGTCGCGTCACGAGGAGGTGCTGCTGTGAGCGATGCTCTGCGGATAGACCTGCCCCTGACGCGCGACAAGGCCCGCTCGCTGCGCGCCGGCCAGGTCGTAGAGCTGTTCGGCGAAATGTACACCGCACGCGACGCGGCCCACAAGCGGTTAGTTGACCTGATCGAATCCGGCGGCGATCTTCCGGTCGATCTTGCCGACATTACAATCTACTACGTTGGCCCGACCCCCGCGGCTCCTGGCGCGGTCATAGGCTCGGCCGGTCCCACATCGAGCTATCGGATGGACTCCTACTCGCCGCTGCTGATATCCCGCGGCCAGACCGGAATGATCGGCAAAGGCCCTCGCGGACCCGACGTTCGCGAGGCTATGAGCCGGCACGGTGCGGTCTACTTCGCCGCGGTCGGCGGGGCGGCGGCGCTTATCGCTAAATCGATAACATCATATGAAATAGTCGCTTATGAGGATCTTGGCCCCGAAGCTCTGGCCCGGATCACTGTCGAGGGCTTCCCGTGCATTGTCGCACAGGATTCCGCCGGCGGGGACCTCTACAAGCGTTAACCCGCATGGGACTCACTAAAATGGACGCACCATACCTTCAGCGCCGCTTCCTTGTCAGTTTCGAGTCTCGAAAGCTGCCGCACATATTCACCGACGTGCTGGTCATTGGCTCCGGCGCCGCGGGAATGCGCGCCGCGATCGAGGCCAGTCAGACCGGAAGCGTGATCGTTTTGACCAAGGGCAAGCAGCCCGAATCGAACACGTACAACGCCCAGGGCGGACTGGCCGCGGTCCTGGACGCAGAAGACAGCATAGAAAGTCACCTGGCCGACACTCTGGAAGCCGGGCGCGGAATGTGCGACGAGGCGATGGTGCGAACGGTCATTGAGTCGGCCCCGGAGCACATACGCGACATGTACGCTCAAGGGCTCGAGTTCGATTCGTCCGGTGACGATCTGGCCCTGGGCCGAGAGGGCGGACACAGCGCCTCTCGCGTGGTCCACGCGGCCGGCGACGCCTCGGGCCGAGTGCTCGTTGAGTTCCTGACCGATCGCATTGCTGCGTGCGAAGAGGTCAAGGTTTTCGAAGACTGTTTTGCGATCGATCTGGTCACCGACCCTCCCGAAGGCGGCGCCGGGGCGCGATGCCTGGGCGCTCTTACGTACAATCCGCGATACGGTCTGCAGATGATCCACGCTCGCCAGACAATTCTCGCCGCCGGCGGAAGCGGAATGCTCTGGCGCGAGACGTCCAATCCGTCGTGCGCGACCGCCGACGCGCTGGCCATGGCGTTCCGGGCGGGGGCGACGCTGGCCGACGCCGAGATGATGCAGTTCCACCCGACAACGCTCTACATCGCCGGCTCGTCGAGATCGCTGATCTCCGAGGCCGTTCGCGGCGAGGGTGCGTATCTGCTCGATAGAAACGGCGATCGGTTCATGCCGGCGGTTCACCCGATGGCCGAACTGGCCCCGCGCGACACCGTCAGCCGCGCGATACTCTCTCGCATGAGAGAGACCGGATCGACTCACGTTTTCCTGGACGTTCGGCACATAGGCGCCGAACCATTCGCCGCGCGATTCCCGCAGATAGACTCACGCTGCAGATCGTTCGGGATCGATCCGGGCAGCGATCTTATTCCCGTACACCCGGCCGCTCACTACATGATCGGCGGAGCCAAAGTTGACGCCGAGGGACGCACCTCGATCGACGGACTGCTCGCCTGCGGAGAGGCCGCCTGCACCGGAATGCACGGCGCCAACCGCCTGGCGTCAAACAGCCTGACAGAAGCCCTGGTCATGGGCCGCCAGTGCGGAATGCTCGCCGGGCGGATCGCATCGTCGGCGTCAGGCGGACCCGGCGCGCCGGCGATCGACTGGAAGAACGAAAAGTCCGAACGCACCGAGCTTGACTTGTCGGACATTCGCAGTTCGCTTCGCTCGGTGATGTGGCGAAACGTAGGCCTGTTCAGGCTGGCCGAACGTCTGACCGAGACTCTTGATATCATCGCTTTCTGGGGCAGATACGTGCTGGACAAGGAGTTCTACGGAACCGCCGGCTGGGAGGCCCAGAACATGCTGACCGCATCGTACGTGATCAGCAACTGCGCCCTGCTGCGGACCGAGACGCGAGGTGTTCACTGCCGCGAGGATTTCCCCGACATAGACCCAGCCTGGGCCAGACACCAAACCGCACGCAGAACGCCGGACAAACTTGTCATAGAGTAAATCGTGTCGTTGCCTGCCTGCCGCCTTAAAGTTGTGCAATAAGGAAAGCCATAGTGGTTCGATAAAGTCAAAGAGTC
>CAYMSH010000412.1:0-5498 GCA_964392945.1 uncultured Planctomycetaceae bacterium
TGCGTTGCCCGGTCAGGCAGACATCACAGGCCCCAATGGACCTGAACGGTTACTGATTGGCAATACCTGACAATACGCAGGGAAACCTGATATGTCGTACCTGCCTGCCGGCAGGCAGGTTTCACATACCGACGCGCGATCCGCGCGCCGAGATAACCACTCGTGCAGGAGCTTATTATGTCTTTGATGCGCACACGAAACGCTGTTTCTGTCTTACTAGCAGTAGCCATGGTGATCGCCGCGCCGATGTCGGCAATGGCGCAAACCGATTCGACATGGCTTGGTGGTCTGGACGCCGAGTGGCTCGGAGCGTCGTTTAACTGGGACGACGGTAGCGGAGGTGTGACTTACACGCCGCCGAATGGGGCGTCCGACATCGCCAGGTTCACCGAGGTCGGCTCCGGCGGATCCAACCCGACGGTTGACATGAACGGTCAGGCGATAACCGTGCTGGATATGTATGTCTCCGGCGCCGCCGACGGCTACGATATCACCGATGTCGCGGGCGGCGGCCTGCTTACTATCGGGACCCTGACCCACAGCGCGACGGGAACCAACACGATCTCCGGCGCGATCAACGCCACGACGATCAACGTGTCGGGCGGCGCCTTGACGCTGACCAACGCAGGCAACACCTCGGCGGGCACAGTCGCCGTAGGAGCCGGAGCCAGGCTGGAAGCTTACGCCGGTTCCCTGGGAACCAGCGCTGTCAGCTTGAACGGCGGCGTGCTAAACGTCAGCCGGCTCGGCGGCGGATCAGCTCCGTCGAACCTGATACACCGTTACAGCTTTGACGAAACATCCGGAACCACGTTCGCCGATTCGGTCGGTTCAGCCGACCTGACGCTGATCGACCTCGGCGGCAGCGGACAAGTTAACGGCCAGGGCGGACACACGCTGGCCCAGGACAATGGAAACGGCGCCGAGATCCGCCTCTGGGGCGGTGGTAAAGGCAATTCAGACTATGTAAAACTGCCCAACGGCACGATCAGCAGCCTCGGCGACGCGACGTTCGAAATGTGGGCCACCCAACACGCCGTCCAGAACTGGTCCCGCATCTTATCCTTTGGCTCCGCCGCTGCCAGCGACGTGCTGCTTATGGCGTGGACACAGGGCACTAACTTTAACTCTGACCGAGTGGAATTGTTTCTCGACGGCGACCATAAGAACGTCGATAACACGATGCAGCCGTATACCCTCGGCCAGGAGTTCCACATCACAATGACGGTTGACGAAGAAGCAACCGGAGTGGGAACCGACACGATCATCAAGTGGTACAAGGACGGAGTTTACGCCGGTGAGTTCTCGACACCCAAAAAGCTCAGCCAGAGCGCCGATACCGAAAGCGTTCTGGGTCGCTCCAAGTGGAACGACAATACGGCCAATGCATCCTGGAACGAGTTCCGCATCTATGATGAGGCCCTGGACGCGACTGCTGTGGCCAATAGCTTCGCCGCTGGTCTTGACGTCGGAGGCCCCAATGAAGACGGCAATCTGGACATGTCGGCCAATGACATCGCCGTGACGGTCGATTCAACGCTCGAGGTCATAGTAGACCCGGCCTCGTCGTCTTCATTCGGCGCGCTGAGCATCTCAGACGCCGCCACACTGAATATCGACGCCGGCGGTACAGGCACAAGCTTCACCGGTTTGGCTCCTGTCGCTGCTGCGGCCGGCGTGGGGATCACATCGAACGTAGACGTAACCATCGGCGGCCCGCTGTCGCTCGGAGCCGGGTCGGCCTTTGCGTTCACAGGCGAGACCCTCAACGTCTCGGGCACAACTCTGGCCGGTTCAGGCACGATCACGGTCAACAGCACGTTGAACGGCGGGGCCCTGACCCTTGCCGGCGGCACATTCACCGCAGCAGGCGCAGGAGACCAGAACTACGATTCCATCACCGCCCCGGCCGGCGCGCAGACAATCGACATTACAGGCGGCGGGACGATCACCACAGGCGTGTACAACGACGGCGGCCTGACCCAGGCGCTGAGCATCACCGGCGACGGCACGCTGGCGATTGCCGGCGCAGTCGACGCCGACACCACCACATTCACCATTGGCGGCGCAGCGACGCTCCGCGCCCCAAGCCTCGCCGATCCCATGGGCGTCGCGGGAACGGCGATCATCCTTAACGGCGGCACGTTCGAGTCCAGCGGCGTACCGACCCCCGCCCTCGGCGCGATCGACCTGTCTTCAACGGGCGTTACCGTGACCGACAACTCCAACATCGTCGCAAACAGCACATTGACCGCGACGTTCGATTCGCTGGCGCTTAACAGCGGCATTGTGAACGTCAGCGGCGCCGCTGGCGGGACGATCTTCAGCGGAAACACCACTGCCGCCGCCAGCGCGGCCAGCGGCGTGACTTCCACCGATGCACTGACGCTTGGCACGCTGACTGTCGGCGAGGCCGCAGACGTTACGATTGGCGGACCGGCGGCGGCCACGAGCCTGACGATCCTTACCGACGGCGACACCGACACAAGCGCGATCATTCGCGCCAACGGCGTGTTCGACGCCGGAACGTACGACGACGGCGCCAACACCGTATCCCTGACCCAGGCCGGGACCGGCACGATGGAACTGACGGGCCTCGGCGCGACAGCGGCCGACGGCACGACGTTCAAGGTCCAAAACGGCGGCACGATCGTCTTTGACGGCGCGACGCCTCTTGGCGGATCGACCGCAGCGCTGAAGCTCGACGGCGGCGCCGTCAGCGTCAGCCTGGCCGGAGTCAAGACCGTCGGCTTCTCGCCGACGGTGATGTCCGGCGGCGTGGCTTACTGGGATTTCAACGAGGCCCCAGGCGCCGCGATTGCCGTAGATTCAATCAGCGGCGCCGACGGCACGCTTGAGAACATGGGCGCCGGCGGTTTTGTCACCGACGGCGTGTTCGGCAACGCGATCAACTTCGTCGAACAGGACGACAACAGAATCAACGTCGCCAACGGTATTTTGCCGAATCTCTCCGAGGCGACTGTATCGGTCTGGATCAAGGAGACCGACGTCAACGAGGGCTCCATATTCCACACCAAGCAGTGGGCCGCCGGCGATCTGCATTACTTCATCCACGGCGGCGGAAATACGCTCCGGGCGGCCGTCCACAGCGCCGGCCCGACCGATACTGATATGATCGGAGCCATGTTCAACGACGTCTGGACTCACATCGTCCTGACCTATGACGCCAACAACGAGTTGAAATTCTACCGCGACGGCGTGCTCAACAGGACCCAGCCGCTGACCGGCAACGAGGCGCTCCAGTTGAGCAAGGGTCTGTTCATGGGCGCCAACCAAAACGGCAACGCTCGCGAATTGAAGGGCGTCATGGATGAAATGGTCATCCTGGATCGCGTCCTGGATATATCCGAAATCGGACAGCTCTACGCCGGTATGGAAGTACCCGCGCTGGCCGGCGATCTGGATCTGACCGCCACGGCGGTTGACGTGAGCGCCAATTCGACGCTCGAGACTATCGCCACCGGCGGCGCCAGCTTCGGGGCGCTGACATTCACCGCTCCGGCCGTTCTGACAACCACCGGCGCGACGGGTATAGTTGACTTCGCCGGCACAACGCTGATCCACGGAACCAACGGCTTCGAAACCCTCTCTAACACCGATCCCGGTCCGCTGACGGTCCTGGCTGCTGAATACGCCGTTCTCGTCAAGACCGGCGACGCCGATCTGGTCCTGGACTCAAGCGACCCGACGATAGGGCCGCTGGGAACACTGGCGTTCGATGTCCAGGCCGGACGACTAATCGCCCAGGCCGGATCGAATCCGCTTGGCGATGACAGCGCCGTGGCGATCAACGGCGGCGAAGTTGTTCTTGTCGCCAAGGACGCCGCTACCGACCCTACGTTTGACAATCCGGTCACCAGCACCGTCAATGGCGGCACGCTGACGGCGGGACGCGACGGCGACGGATTCGCACGGACCGTCACCATCGGCAGCCCAACCAACCACGTGACCCTTGACGCCGGCGGTACGCTCCTGGTCCGGACGCTGGACGGTTATACGCTTAATGTCGGCGGCAATGTCGCAGGCGCCGGCGATGTGACTATAGGAGCCGCCAGCACAGTGACAGTAGCCGGAATGCTTGGCGCCGGAACGGTTACAATCGACGGCAGCCTGACTGTCGCCGGAGCAGTAAACGTAAACGAACTGATCGCCAACGACGGCGGCAGCTACGCCGGACCGAGCGATCTTACAGTCGCCAATACCCTCACGCTGAACGGCGATCTTGACCTGTCGGCCTCGGCTCTCGTTGTCGACAACGCCAACGTAACCGTCAACGGCGGTACGCTGACACTCCAGACCGGAAACAACCTCGGCGGCGGGACTCCCGTGGCCAGCGTCGATCTGTCCAACGGCGGCGGACTGGTCCTGGACCCCGATGGTCCCGGCGGGACACCCTCCAACACGCTGAGGACCCGTGGACTTATGACCACCGGCGGAACGTTCAATATGGCCGACCCCGGCGATAGCTTCATCGCCACCGGCAACGTGACCGCTACGCCGAACCCCGGATCCGGTCCCGAGCGGATCGAACTGAACGGCGGCACGATGAGTGTCGGCGGAATCACGGCTGCTCTTTCCGGACCGGCGGGCGCACTGTCGCACTGGGCGTTCGATAACGCCGCCGATGTGGGTTACAACTCGATCACGACCAATTCGCTGACGGCCAACGGCGAGGCGCAGCACAACGCCTCAGGCAAGTTCGGCGGAGCCCTGCAACTGGATGGAAACGGCGACTTCCTGAGCGGACTGCCGGCGCTGCCGGCCCTGGGAAACAGCCCATACAGCATCGCGGTTTGGATCAAGACCGGCGTAGTGCACAGCGGCGGCATGGTCGGATGGGGCAACTATGGCGCAGGCCCCCAGGTCAACGCTTTTAGACTGGACGGCGACAACGGCCTTAGAAACTACTGGTGGGGCAACGATATAGTCGGCAACTCCAGCCCCATTGATCTGGAAGACAGTCAATGGCACCATGTGATGGTCACCTACAACGGAACCAACGAGCAGCAGTTGTTTGTCGATGGAAACCAAATCGCCATTCGCGACCCGTCAGACCATAACGTCACGACATGGGATAACTTCCGCATCGGATCCACTTTCGGCACCGAGTTCTTCAACGGGATGCTGGACGAGATGTACATTTACGATCGGGCACTGACCCCGGCCGAGCGGGACGAAATTCTGGCCGCCGGCGAAGTCATAGCCAACCCGTTGTACCTGCCGGACACCGATATCCTGATGACGTCGGCGACGACTATCGACCTGGTTGATGATGCTGAACTCGGCGACCTGACGGTCGTCACCGACGGCAGCCCGGTGACCCTTACATTCACCGGCGACAGCGAGCTGCGTCTGACTCTGGCCAGCACCACGCTCAGTAACGCCGTGACAGGGACGCCGGGAATCATTGTTGATTCAGAATCGCCGAAGGTCAACCTTGGCGAGTTGGACCTGGCCGGAAGTACAGGCCCGTTCGT
>CAYMSH010000413.1:0-5447 GCA_964392945.1 uncultured Planctomycetaceae bacterium
GCGACTCCGACTACCTGGAATCGCGCCGGTTCTGGGCGGCCGGGCTGAAGGCATTCCCGCCTCTCGGCGACGAGGACATGCCGCCTCTGGACGAGGGCTCGTTCCTCTGGATGCCGTCGATGAGTTCGCACGGATCGATCGCCGCGGCGCTGGATTACCTGTCCAAACAGGACGCCGCGTTCAAGTCGATTCCGGAAGTCGAATCGGTCGTCGGCAAGATCGGGCGCGTCGAATCGGCGCTGGACCCGGCCCCGATTTCGATGGTCGAGACCGTAATCAACTACAAGAGCCAGTACAAAACCGACAAGAACGGAAGGCGCCTTACCGACTCAAGCGGCAAGCTGATTCGCCAGTGGCGATCACACATTAAAACCCCGGACGACATCTGGGAGGAGATCGCCGCAGTCGGCAAGATGACCGGCATATCGTCGGCCCCGAAGCTCCAGCCGATCGAGACGCGGCGCATAATGCTGCAGACCGGAATGCGATCGCCAATGGGCCTGAAGATCATGGGCCAGAGCCTCGAAGAGATCCAGGCCGCCGGAATACAGATCGAGGCGTTGCTCAAGCAGATACCGTCAGTTAATCCGTCCACCGTCGCCGCCGACAGGACCGTAGCCAAGCCGTATCTCGTGATCGACACCACGGGCCCCGAATCACGCGAAGCAATGAGCCGCTACAAAGTCAACCCCAGCGACGTACTGGATGTGATCGAAGTGGCCGTCGGCGGCAAGACAGTCACCACAACCGTTGAAGGGCGCAAGCGGTTCGGCGTTCGCGTGCGATACCAGCGTGAACTCCGCAGCGAGATCGAAACCCTCCAGCAGGTGCTCGTGCCGTCGGCGACAGGGGTGCAGATACCGCTGGGCCAACTGGTCAAGCTCGACTTTGAGCCCGGCCCGATGTCGATCAAACGCGAAGCCGGATTCATGGTCGGTTGCGTGATATTCTCACCCAGGCCCGGCCTGGCGGAGGTCGATGTAATCCGTGAATGCCGACAGTTCCTCGAAGCCCGCCAGGCCGACGGCAGACTGAACATGCCGCCGGGAATGACGCTGGAATTCAACGTCGCCGGCAAGACCGTCAAGCAATACGCTCGCCAGCAGCAGTTGTTGTACGTGATCATGGCCGGGGCGCTGTTCCTGATCTTCCTGATCCTGTACCTCCAGTTCCGCTCGGTGCTGACTACCGGCATGGTCTTCGGCGGCATATTCGTGGCCTGGTCCGGCGGGTTCCTGATGCTCTGGCTCTACGGGTCGGACTGGTTCATGAACTTCGAGGTGTTCGGGGCGAACATCCGCGAGATGTTCGGAATGCACCCGATCAAGATGTCAGTCGCCGTCTGGGTCGGCTTCCTGGCGCTGTTCGGGATCGCCAGCGACGACGGCGTAGTGATGGCGACGTATCTCAACCAGACGTTCGATCGCCAGAAGCCGGCGAGTATCGAGGCGATCCGAGCGGCCACGATCCACGCCGGTTCGCGCCGGGTCAGACCGTGCCTGATGACGACTGCGACCACCATCCTGGCGCTGATCCCGGTTCTAACGTCTACGGGGCGCGGAGCCGACATCATGGGCCCGATGGCGATACCGTCGTTCGGCGGAATGCTCATCGAAGTGCTGACAATGCTCGTAGTCCCGGTCCTGTACTGCATGGTCCGCGAAATCCGCTTCAAGTCGAAAAAACTGCGCGGTCTCTAGTCGCCGGAGCCTCCAGGCGGTACACTCGTTGTGTGACTAAACCGACAGTTTCCCAAATAACCGATGCGATGCGCCAGGTCCCGCTGCTCTCCCGCCTGGGAGACGCCGAGATCCGATCGCTGCTGGACGTTTGCCTGACTGAGCACCTGTCTAGCGGCTCGCAGGTCTTTTCGCCGAATCAGCCGGCCGACAGCTTCTACGTTATCCTGGCCGGACGTGCGAAGGTCTACAAACTCTCGCCAAAAGGCGACGAGCAGATCCTGCACCTCTACGGTCCGGGCAATACGTTCGGAGAGGCCGCCATGTGGGCCGGTGTGAACTATCCCGCACACGCTGAAGTGCTACAGGACACTACGCTGCTTGTCGTAAAGCGATCGATCCTCAAGCAGTTGATCGCAGCCAATCCCGACATGGCGATGGCGATGCTCGCCGGTATGTCCGGCAAACTTCGCGAGTTCAACAAACTTATCGAACAACTCTCTCTGAAGGATGTTCCCGCTCGTCTGGCCAACGCACTGCTGGAAATGCCCGCCAAGCCGGGAACCGACATCGTGGCCCTCAAGCAGACCAAACGCGAACTGGCCGGGCAACTCGGAACGATCCCCGAAACCCTCAGCCGAGCCCTGAAGAAACTCAGCGCCTCGGGACTCATCGAAGTAAACGGGCCGGAGATAACGATCCTGAACCCCGACGGTCTGGCCGAACTGGCCGACGCGTGATAAGGTTCCGTCATGAAACAAGTATCGGTAATACTTCCGGCGGCCGGGGCGGGCAAACGCTTCGGCGCGCCGACTAATAAGATATTCCAACTGCTGGACGGGCGCGAGGTCTTCCTTCGCACCATCGATCTTCTGGCCGGGCGCGACGATGTCCGCCAGATTCTCCTGGTGGCCTCGCGAGACGATATCACCGAACTTGCCGAGCGATTCGGCGATCAACTTGCCGAATTAGGCGTGCAACTCGTCGAAGGCGGTGCCGAGCGGTCCGACTCGGTGCGAAACGCCCTGGCGAAGCTGGACCCCGGCGCCGAACTGGTCTGCGTGCACGATGCGGTTCGTCCCTGCGTGAGCCCCGAACGGATCGACGCGGTGTTCGCAGCCGCCGCGACCAGCGGGGCGGCGATACTGGCTTGTCCGCTGCACGGAACGATAAAGAAGGTTGATCCGGCGGGCAGAATAGTGCAAACCGTCGATCGCGACGGGCTCTGGGAGGCCCAGACCCCGCAGGTGTTCGACAGGGAACTGCTCACAGAGGCCTACGAACTCGGCGGAATCGCCACTGACGACGCCGAAACGGTCCAACGCATGGGAGTCCAAGTCAGCGTGGTCCAGTCGGATTCCAACAATATAAAGATAACGACCCAGTCTGATCTCGCATTCGCCGAGGCTGTTCTCCGATCGGATCGGTAGGAAATGCTGTGGCGGCGAGAAAATGCTTTACACGCTCGGTGCAGCCCGTTATGATCCCGCCTTGTGTTTTGCCGCAGCGATATAGTTTCGTTGCGGCAGTATTATTTTGGAGCTGAGGCGGATTCTATGAATTCCCCCGAAATAACGAATTGTCCGGCCGGGTGTTCACAGTGTTCGTCCGCAGATCAAGCGATCGAGCCCGGTGAGGATATCTTCATTGGCTGGCGTCTTGCGATCGCCGCTCTCTGGGCGTTTGTGCTTCCGCTTGCCCTGGCGCTGATTGGCACGTTGATAGCCAGATGGTATTGGCCCGGACCGGCCCGCATGCTGGCCGCGGCGATTATCGGGCTGGCGATCGGCGCGGGCATATCGTCGATAGCCTTGAAGCGCATTCGAACAACACACACCGAAGTCCCAGTTACGCCGGTTTACTCCGGAGGCGATCACCACTAAATATGACCGCACTATCAGACATACCGGGCAAAGGCAGTTTCGCTCGCGGCGTTCATCCGCCGGAGGGCAAAATCTTCGCCGAGAACGCAGCCGTTGAGATTCCACCCGCACCGGCGAAAGTGGCGATCCCGCTGCTGCAGCACACCGGCTCACCGGCCGAGTCGCTGGTGAAGATCCGCCAGGAAGTCGAACTCGGCGAGCCTATCGGAAAAGCCACTGGCTTCATCTCCGCCGGCATTCACGCAACGCTCAAAGGCAAAGTCGGCAAGCAGGGCGTATGCACATTGCCTAACGGGCGCCACGTGGCGATGATCCCGATCACCGCCGACGGCGAGCAGCTCGAAGGCCAAGCGCTCTGGGACGATTGCTTCGCCGGTCCCTGGCCCACAGAAGGCCTTGAACAGTACTCCCACGAGCAGATATCCAAAGCCGTCAGCGACGCAGGGATCGTAGGGCTCGGCGGGGCGGCGTTCCCGACTTACGTTAAATTCGCACGCAACGAAGAAAAACCGATCGATACGATCCTCGTCAACGGTTGCGAATGCGAACCGTACCTGACGGCGGACTATCGAGTGATGGTCCAGGCTCCCGAGCCGATCATAACCGGCGCACTGCTGGCCGCTCGGGCCGCCGGAGCCAAGAACGTCATAATCGCCATCGAGGACAACAAGCCCAAGGCCATCGACATACTGGCCCAGGCCGCCGGGTCCACTGGCGTGAAGATAGCCAAACTACACACCAAATACCCGATGGGCGGCGAGAAGCAGACAATCCTGGCCACGCTGGGACGCACCGTTCCCACAGGCGGACTTCCGCTGGACGTCGGCGTGGTGGTCATAAACGTTGGAACCGCAGCGGCGATCGCGCGAGCCGTCGTCAAGGGCAAGCCGTTGACGCATCGAATCGTTACGGTCTCCGGCGCGGGGATCGTTAATCCCAAGAACCTGCTGGTCCCGATCGGCGTGAGCTACGGCGAACTTGTCGATTATTGCGGCGGTCTGCGCGACAACGCCGCTCGGGTAGTGGCCGGCGGACCGATGATGGGCTTTACGCTGGGCAACCTGGACACCCCGGTGACCAAGGGCACCAGCGGACTGACGGTCTTGACCCATGCCGATGTTGTGCAGGCCCAAGAGACCAATTGCGTGCGTTGCGGGCGATGCGTAGACGTCTGTCCGCTGAACCTGGTGCCCACGAAGCTGGCGCTGGCCTCGCGGCACGAAGACTGGGAGTTAGCCCGGCGCCATCACCTGATGGCGTGCATGGAGTGCGGATGCTGCGCTTATGCGTGTCCGGCGAGTCTTCCGCTGGTGCAGTTAATGAGAGTCGCCAAGGCCAAGATGCCTCGCGATTAGATCACACCTGGCAAGAACTACAGATGACCGAACCTACAGACAACAAGCAAACCGACGCCGCGCCGCCGAAGGGGCCTCCGAAGGCTCCGCCTCCGCCGGTAAAAGCCCCGGTCCAGCCTGGGCCCGAGGCTCCTCCTTCCGGTCCGGTTATTCACGTGGCCCCTTCGCCGCACAGTTTCAGCACGTCGCTGACCACGCGGCGGATGATGCTGGACGTGCTGATTGCAACTGTCCCGCTTGTCGTCTGGTCGATAGTCCAGTTCGGCCTGGGAGCGGTGCTCCAACTGACGGCCTGCATCTTCGGATGCGTCCTGGCGGAGATCGCGTTCACCGCGATGCGAGGTCGATGCCCGCTAAAGGCGGTAAAGGACCTAAGCGCGATCGTCACAGGCGTTATCCTGGCGATGTCGCTGCCGGGGACCGCTCCGTGGTACGTCGGAATAATCGCTGCCGGCGCCGCGATCGGCGTGGGTAAAGTCGTATTCGGCGGATTGGGCCAGAATATATTCAACCCCGCCATGGTCGGCAGA
>CAYMSH010000414.1:0-5443 GCA_964392945.1 uncultured Planctomycetaceae bacterium
TAGGCGTCGTAGGAGTCGGCCGTGACGAAGAAGTGCATCAGGTAGCGCCTGATCAGCGGCTCGTCGTTTCCGACTACCGGCAGGAGCGTCTGGGTGTAGAAATTGCTCGACAGGTTGATGCGGTAGTTCCGGTTGGCCTCGGCGTTGTACCATTTATAGTTGGCGTACGAGGCCGACCGCGGCAGTTTGATGTACGTCATGAATTTATCGGCGTCGTACTTGCCCTGGGCCCGATCGTGGACCATGCGATGGTGAAGTACGTGGGCCTTGAGTGAGTTGAACGCCGGAGCCAGTCGCGACACGAAGCTCCAGAGCCTGTCGAGATAGGCCTCGCGAGCCTTTGCATCGCGGCGCCAGTCCACGTCAACGCCCGGGCGGAGCTTGGCCAGGTATGCGTAAACGAACGCCGACTGCTTCAGGAGATCGGGCTTGAGCCTGATGCACTCGTCGAGTTGACTAAGCAGCATCAGCTTGTGGATCTGCAGCGAGCCGAAGCTCTTTGAGTATCGTTTGGTGCTCAGGTCTGCGACGACCAGCGAGGGCAGGTTCGGATAGTCCGGGCGCCTCAAACGCGCCAGCAGGTAGTGGCGGCGGGTCTCGTTGAGACTCCCGGCGATCAGCCAGTCCATGGCTCGCTGCTCGAATCCGCCGAGCGAATCGCCGCCGTAACGCCAGGCCTCCTGGGAGAGGCGTGCGCGCGAGATCAGACCTTCGTCGAGTTTCGATTTGAGATTCGTCGTAGTCGGCGCGGTCTGCTTCTGGTGATTGAACAGCAGCCCGAGGCGCCTTTGGATGTGTCCGAGCGTTCCCTGCGGATCGGTCTTGTACTGCATCAGGGCCCGGCGGTTCTCCAGCATGATCATAAGCGAGGTCCGATTGCCGCGGTGCTTGCCGAGCCAGGACTTGAACGTTTTATTGAACAGGTCCTTCTGGTCGGTGTTCTGGTAGTGCAGGCAGTGGTAGTAATAGTAATCGTCCGTGCCCGGTATAAGCTGCTTCAGGGCCTCGGCGCGATCTTTGGCCAGGGCGAACTCTTCGACGTACCCGATCTCGCCGCCGGGGCACAGGCTCACGCCCAGAGACACGATAACTAACGCGGAAATAAGCGTTTTATACATTTGAAGCTCCTTTGTTTTCACCAGTGTTCAACTCACTTAGATGCGCACCGGCCCGGCAAGTTCCATTCTCGCTGAAAGAAAATGCGTTGCAAGAGAGTTTTTTCCGGAATTCGCGCCTGAAGATTTGCCCGCTCGATTTTTGCATCTTAGCATGCATATGTCTGAGCGGCAGTAAGAGATTGCATCTGCGGCGGGCCGGTTTTCTCTCCTTTCCCGGCTCGCCGCTCCCTTTTTTGCCTTCTGGACAATGCGTTGAAAGAGAGAGTTTTTTGGAATTCGCAACTGAATATTTGCCTGCTCGATTTTTGGATCTTAGCATGCATATGTCTGAGCGGCAGTAAGATATTGCATCTGCGGCGGGCCGGTTTTCTCTCCTTTCCCGGCTCGCCGCTCCTTTTTTATCTCCTTGAAGCCGCTTTCCGGGATAACACACAGCCGCTGGTAAAGGCGCGGCTGGTCAATGCCGAAAAAGATAATGGCGGACATGACGGAGGAGACCATGCCGATGAGCGACGCGAACACACTCAGATTCTACATCGACCAGGCCATTATGGCGCGCGACTATGCGGCGCTGGCGGTTTTCGAAGACCGGCTGGCCGCGATCGAAACGTCCGGAACAAACAACTTCGCCGAGGCGCGAAAAGATCCGCCCCTGTGCGAGGCTCCGGTCTGGACGCCGCAATAGATCACTTCTCGCTGGCCGGCAGGTGTTTCTTGTGCTCGCCGATGACCTCGGCGAACGCCTTGTCTTTGGCCAGGTTCGTCCACTCCCACGGATCTTTGGAGTGATCGTACAGTTCTTCCGATCCGTCCCTGTAGCGTATGTATCGCCAGCGGTCTGACCGCACGGCGTGGTTGCCCTTGCCCATCGTCATTATCGCCGGACGCCAGTCCTGTTTCGGGTTCTTCATCAGCGGCGTCAGGGACTTTCCGTCCAGTCCCTTCTTTTCCGGCAGGCCCGCCAGGTCCAGGAGCGTCGGGTAGATGTCTATCAGCCCGACCGGTTTGGCGCACCGGCTGGCCGGTTTGGTGACCCCGGGCGCCACGAATATCAGCGGCACGCGGTTGGCTTTCTCCCAGAGCGTGAACTTCACGCACGATTCCTTGTCGCCGAGGTGATAACCGTGATCGGCCCAGAGTACGATTATCGTGTTGTCCTTCATTCCGACGGCTTCGAGCTTGTCGAGCAGGCGGCCGACCATTTTGTCGGCGAAGTCCGCCGATGCCTGGTAGCTCTGGACCATTTTCTTCAGGCTGCCCGGATCGCTCACTGGTTTGGCTGACGTGTTGCGGAAGATGAAGCTCTCCCTGTGGGCCATCTTCTTGCCTATCGGAGGAACGTCATCGAGATCGTTCTTCTTCATCGGCGGCATCTTTGTAGCGTCGAATGCGTATTTCTTGAACGTTTCCGGCGGGGCGTAGAACGGCAGGTGCGGTTTGAAGATCCCGGCCGCCAGGAACAGGGGTTTGTCGCCTTTTTCCTCCATCGCCTTTTCGCACCATTCGACGGTGTCCAGGTCGATCATCTTTTCGTTGTGTTCGCCCCAGTCGAACCAGACTCTGCTCAGCGGGCCCCTGGTGTATCCGTTGTGGTTTCTTCCCTTGCGCCGAGCGGGCAGCATTTTGAAAAACTTCTGAAACGACGGTTTGCCCGGAATGTCGGCCCCGGTGCGCCCGTGATGGAATATCTTCCCCGCGCCGCGAGTGCGATATCCGTTTTGCATGAAGTATCGCGGCATCGTCACTGCGTCAGGAACCATTTTGGCCCAGGCGTGGTTGTTGTCGTAGACTCCCGTGCTCGTGGGCCTGAGCCCGGTCATTATCGCAGCCCGCGAGGGGCAGCACGCCGGCGCGGCGCAGTACGCGCGGTTGAAGAACATCCCGCGTTTGGCCAGGCGCACGAGGTTCGGCGTCTTTATCGGATTGTTCGGGTCGAACAGCGTGGTCCAATCGTTCATGTCGTCGATCGCGATGAACAGAACGTTCATGGGTTTGGCCGGCTTTTCGCCCCGGGACGTTGAACCGGCCCAAAGCAGACCCGCGGCTCCGAATGACAGATTCTTCAGGAATGTGCGTCGATTCATGTTGTCGCTCCCGGTAAGTGTCATATCTCGTTGATCGTGATTGTATCCGAACGGCCCGGCGGAACAAGGTGCAATATAGCCTTTCCGCAGCGGATTCTGGGATGCCGATTGCACCACGGAGTGCGGCGTGCGACAATACGCCGCATGAATCAAGAGACAGGCAGAGACAGCTGCGACGAGACCGTGGTATGGGAAGGTGTTTATATCCGCACCGTTGTCAGCGGGAAATGGGAATACGTTCAGCGTAAGAACATCACTGGGATAGTCGGCATGATCCCGGTCACCGACGACGGCAAGCTCGTGTTGGTCTCGCAACTCAGACCGGCGGTCGGAAAAAAAGTGATTGAACTTCCGGCCGGGCTCGTAGGCGACACTGAAGATACGCGCGGCGAACCGCTGGAAACCGCCGCCGCTCGCGAACTGATCGAAGAGACCGGATACCGCGCCGGCAATCTGGAATTGGCCTGCTGCGGCGTGGCCTCGGCGGGAATAAGCAGCGAGGAAATGACGTTCTATATGGCCACGGATCTGGAGAAAGTCGGACCCGGCGGCGGCGACGAGACAGAGGACATCACGGTCCACGAAGTGCCGCTGGCCGGAGTGTCGGCGTTTCTGGACGACTGTCGGGCCAACGGCATGTTGATCGATCTGAAGATATACGCCGGACTGCATTTCTGCGCTCGCGGCGTACAAGAGAGTTGAAAACAGAAAGGATATCCAATGCGAAGAATCGCGATGCTGATTGTCGTTTTGCTGTCGATGTCGAGCGCCCAGGCCGAAAAGGCCAAGGGACCGCTCAAGATATTCATACTGGCCGGTCAGTCGAACATGGAAGGCAAAGCCGCCCCAAGCACGCTTGAGCCGGTCCTGGCCGACCCGAAGGAAGCTCCGAAGTTCAAACATCTCAAGACCGACGGCAAGTGGACTGTCCGCGACGACGTATGGGTTACGTTCCTGTCCAAGAGCACCAAGGGCCCGGGTGGCGAGCATCCGCTGCATGGTCCGCTAAGCGTTCATTTCGGCTCGGACAAGAACGCTCGCGACGCCAGGGGCAAGCGAATCAAGATAACCGGTTTCGGCCCGGAACTGGGTATCGGCCATGTCCTCGGCGACAAACTCGATCAGCAGGTGCTCTTGATTAAGACCGCCTGGGGCGGCAGGAGCGTCAAGAGAACATTCCGCCCGCCCAGCGCCATGCCCGAGGAGGCTGAAGTCAAGGCGGTATTCGAACAGGCGAAGGTCAAGAACCCCGATATTAAGCTTTCGGAGATCAAAGAGTCTTACGGGCGAGACTACCGCGCCATGGTCCGCAAAGTCAGCGGCGATATCAAGAAGTACTTCCCGAACTACGACGAAAAGCAGGGTTTCGAACTGGCCGGCTTCATCTGGTTCCAGGGCTGGAACGACGGATGCGGCAAGGGCAACCCCAAATACACCGAACAACTGGCCGCGTTGATCCGCGATCTTCGCAAGGACCTCAAAACTCCAAAGCTGCCGGTGGTTATCGGCGAGATGGGCATAGACGGCGACAAGCCCATGGGCTGGATCGAGACGTTCCGCAAGCAGCAGGCCGCCGTGGCGGCGATCCCGGAATTCAAGGGTAACGTTGTGTTGGCCAAGACCGCGGCGTTCTGGCCTCCGTGGTACAAGGCTCTTGACGACAAATGGCGGGCGTTCAAAACAAAAGAGAAGGCGTGGAAAGCCAAACGCGCCGCCGAAGGCAAGAAACCCACACGCGACGAGATCACCAAATTCGGCGACGAGAACTGGCGCAATCCCAACAAGGACACCATCGCGAGAATGTCCGACAAACGCTACCACTATATGGGCTGCGGGCGGACGTATTACCTGATGGGCGAAGCGATGGGCAAAGCAATGCTCCCGCTTCTGAAAAAACAAGCGCCCCCCCAACCGCTGTTGCAGGAGTGATTATGAATTGGACGTCCAGGCGGCGTGTCGTCGCGGCGATCGAGCATTGCGAGCCTGATCGCGTGCCGATCGACTTTAATCCCGTTCCGGACTTCTACCTGAAGCTCAAAGAGTATCTCGGTCTGGAGATCGAAGAGAATCTCAACTTCGGCTTCATGGAAGAGGCGATCCCGCACCCCCAAGTGCTCGAAGCGCTCGGTGCGGACATGATTTCAGTCAAACTCGGATCGGCCAGGACCGCCAAGTCGCCGACTCCAGCGGGATCGGACATCGTGACAGATAGCTGGGGCGTTGGTCTCAAGCGAGTATTCC
>CAYMSH010000415.1:0-5438 GCA_964392945.1 uncultured Planctomycetaceae bacterium
ACAAACTCACCGGCTGGCGCGGCCCGCGGCGTGGGTTCTCGTTCAATCGCGAAGTTCAGCCCGTGCTGGACAAGTACTGTCTCGGTTGCCACAACGGCAAGCCGCGACCCGACGGCAAGAAGCTCAAGAATTTTTCCGCTGACAATCCGCTGCGGAACTACACGCTCAACCAGCCGGGCCAATGGATCGGCAGGATGAAGGCCCACTGCAAGGAGCGGTTCACCGTGGGCTATTTCGAGTTGGCGGCCCGCGTGCGGCGACCCGGCATTGAAAGCGACTACCACCTGCTCGAGCCGATGGAGTTTCACGCCTCGACGACCGAACTGGTGCAGATGCTCCGGAAGGGGCACCACGGAGTCAAACTTAACGCCGAAGCGTGGGATCGACTCTACACGTGGATCGACATGAACTGCCCGTACTACGGCACATGGGGCGAAGCCTCCGGCGGCACAAAGCCGGGAAAACTCTCCGAGCGTCGCCAGGAGATGCTCAAACTCTACACCAACATCGATACGCCGCATAATCCCGACAAGATCTACCAGACCGTTACGGGGCTTACCGGCGATCCGATTGTCCCGCCGAAGTCCAAGCGAGCTGTCGGCCCCGAGCCGAAATGCTCCGGATGGCCCTTCGACGCCGCGACGGCCCGGGCGATGCAGGCCAAGGCGGCTGCCAACGGGAAACCCCAGATGACGCTCGACCTCGGCGGGGGGGTGAAAATGCGATTTGTCCGCATCCCGTCCGGTTCGTACGTTATGGGCTCCCCCAGCGGCCCGGCTGACGAAACGCCGCGGAAGGCGTCCGTCGCCAAGCCGTTCTGGATGGGCGTGTTCGAGGTTACCAACGCCCAATACGCCCGATTCGATCCGAAGCACGATTCGCGGTACGAGTCGTTCCACAACATCCAGTTCGCCTCCCGCGGTTACCCGATGAACGCCCCGGCCCAGCCGGTGGTGCGTCTGACCCAGGGGCGCGCCGCGGAGTTCTGCAAATGGCTCGCGGCAAAGACCGGCAAGCCCGCGGCGCTGCCCAGCGAAACTCAATGGGAATGGGCCTGTCGCGCCGGGACGTCCACGCCGCTGTGGTATGGGGGCCTGGACGCCGACTTTGGAAAGTTCGCAAACTTCTCGGATACCACAATGACGCGATTCGTGGCCTACCCGTATTGGACGCCCGGGACCAAGCCGATCCAGCTAAAACCCCATGACGAGTTCCCAAAGAACAGGACCGCACTGTCACCGTTCGAGGATTGGATCCCCAAGGACGCCCGCTTCAACGACGGGGCGCTGGTGACGATAGCCCCCGGCGGCTACAAGGCCAACCCGTGGGGCCTGCACGACATGCACGGCAACGTCGCCGAGTGGACGCGGTCCGACTTCGACACTTCGCGAAAAGTCGTTCGAGGAGGCTCGTGGTACAATCGGCCGATGCGTGGCGCGTCGGGCCGTCGCTGGGGCTATCTGCCGTACCAGAAGGTCTTCGATGTCGGATTCCGCGTGATTATCGAGGAATGATATGAGTGATGCTCCAACAGGCTGGCGGGGGCGGATTCTGCGCTGGCCCCGCCGATTCGCAAAGGCCCTCATAGTGATCCTGGCGCTGATGCAGGTGTTCAATATCTACATGCATTTCAGTGCCAACGCCGAAGGGCGCAAGATCGCCGACACCGAATACGGCCGGGCGTTCGAATCGCTGGACCATCACGGACGCGGCGACACCGGCGTGCTCCTGTTCCACGGACTTCACGGCACGCCGCGGAACTTCAAGGCGATCACCGACGAGTTGACCAAACGCCGAATTCACTACTACGCGCCAATGCTCGGCGGCGAGCGTCCCTCACCGGCCGACGGTCTGGGATTCAGCGCCGCACGTTTTGCCGCCGACGCCGAGCGAGCTTACCAGCTTCTGGCCAAACGCTGCAAACGCATCGTCGTCGTTGGGCATTCGTTCGGCGCCGTGCAGGCTACCGACATCGCGTCTCGCCACCCGGTGAGCGGGCTGGTTGTGGTCTCCCCGGCGTATCGAATAACGCAGCGATGGTACCTGCCGCCGTCAATGGAGTCGTGGGTCAAGGGCCTGGCGCCGGTCCTGCCGATGCTGCCGAAATTCTCCCCGGCCAGGATGAACGATCCGGCGGGCCTGGACAACTACTCGGGCTTCAACGCATTTTCGCTCCAGTCGGTCAGTGCGCTGATCGACTACTCCGGCCAGGTTATGCCCCGCGCCGACAAAGTCCAGGCGCCGGTGCTGGCCCTGATAAGTCGGGGCGACAAAGTTATCGACCTGGCGTCGGCCGAGAGAGGCGTGCGATCCCTCGGCTCAGCGGATAAACGAATCGTATGGTATACTCGCAGCAATCACCTGGTGCTGCTTGATCACGATCGCCGGGACGCCAACGAAAAGGTGCTGGGTTTCATTGCTGCTCGGCTCGGCGAGGAATAAGCTCCAAAACGAAGGATTGAACTCTTATGGATAGCGACTGCGGCGGACTGAAGTTCTACGATATACCTGACCGCTCGGTGATCGAATCGTTTGACGCTGCGCAGATCGAGGCCCTGGAGAAGATCAACCAGAGAGTCGCGGCCGCCGACAGCGTCGAGTCGCTCATCGATTTTCTGTTCGAAACAAGTCGCGATCTGTGCCCCTGCGATCGGGTGGCGCTGGCGTTTGTGACCGACGAGGGTCGGCGCGCGACGGCGCATTACGCCCGGGCCACGTACGAACCGCTGCGCCTGAGCAAGGGCTACGCCGAGCAACTGGCCGGAAGCACGCTGGAGACGATTATTCAAAGCGGGCAGGTCCGCGTGATCGGCGATATCGAAGCTTATCTCGACGCCAAACCCGCCAGCAGTTCGACCCAACTGGTCATGCGGGAGGGACTCCGCTCGTCCATGACCTGTCCGCTCAGCGTTGACGGGCGAAACGTCGGGCTGTTGTTCCGCAGTTCGGCTGAACCGTTTGCGTATGACGAGAAACAGGTTGCCTTTCACGCCGCGATCGCCGAACGCCTGAGCCAGGCCGTGGAGAAGGCCTGGCGGATCGAGCAGCTTGACGCGGCCAATACGGCTTACACCGAGATGCTCAGTTTTGTGGTCCACGAACTCAAGAGCCCCGTGGCCTCGATGATAATGGACGCTGAAGTGCTCATGGGCGGATATATCGGCGACATTACCGACAAGCAGACCGACAAGCTCCGCCGCATGGTCGCCAAAGGCAAGTACCTGCTGGGCCTGGTGAACGATTACCTGAACCTGGCTCGTCTCGAAGGCGGCGAGATGGAGTTGAAGCTCTCCGAGGCGGAGTTCATCGGCGATGTGCTGACCCCGGCGATGGAGATCAACGCACCACAGGCCGAGGGCAAATCGATGCCGATGGTGAGCGACATTCCGCCGGCCGCTACGATACAGTGCGACCCGAACCTGATGCAGATCGTTGCAGTCAACCTGCTGTCAAACGCGGTGAAGTACGGATTCGAGTCCGGCGAAATCCGCGTAAGCGTCGCTGACAACGATGATGCGATGGTCTTCAGCGTTCGCAACGAAGGGCCCGGTTTCGACGAGGCTGCGAAATCCAAACTGTTCGCCAAGTTCTCGCGGCTCGACGATCCCGAACTCAAGAAGGCCAAAGGCACAGGCGTGGGGCTCTACACCGTCTGGCGAATCATACACAAGCACGGCGGCACGATCGTCGCCGATTCAGAAAAAGGCTCCTGGGCGCAGTTCACCGTGACGCTGCCCAAACGCCATGATGATTAGCAGTTCAAGGAGATTCGCGTGAAGCGATCGATACTACCGGTTCTTGTTGCGTTGATGCTGGTCGGCTCGCTGCGGGCCGACGACACGTCGAAACTCATCGATGCGGCGCTGAAGCGGGCCGGCGACAACGCCGCCGAACTTCGCAAGGCGATAGATAAAGCGCCGGGAGAGCAGAAAGAAGGCGTGCAGTTTCTCATTGCGCATATGCCCGATCGTGATCTGACGACTCTGTCGGCCGAGTTTCTCCTGGACAATGTCAGCGGCGCCTACAAGGCCTGGGACGCCGCGCCGTGGAAAAAGAGCATCTCCAAGGAAATGTTCTTCAACAACGTGCTGCCGTACGCCAATGTAAACGAACGGCGCGACGACTGGCGCCACGATTTCTACAAACGATTCAGCCCGATGATCGCCAAGGCCAAAACCCCGGGCGCCGCGGCGATTATTATCAATGAGAAGATATCCGAGACGCTGGGAGTTCGCTTCTCCCGCAAGCGTCCCAAGGCCGACCAGAGCCCGTACGGGACGATCAAAGCGGGAATGGCCTCCTGCACCGGGCTCTCGGTGATCATGGTCGATGCCTGCCGTTCGGTAGGCATCCCCGCACGATTCGCCGGCACGCCGCTGTGGACTAACAAGTCGGGCAACCATTCGTGGGTGGAGATCTGGGATGGCGACTGGCATTACACCGGAGCAGCAGAGCCCGCCGACGGGAAGCTTGACAAGGCCTGGTTCACAGCTCGGGCCCAAACCGCACAGAAGGACCATCGCCTGCATGCGATCTATGCCGTCAGTTACAAGAAGACCGGAACGACGTTCCCGATGGTCTGGGCGCCGCGAGCGAATTACGTCTACGCGGTCAACGTTACCGATCGTTACGCCAAGTCGGCCGAAAGCAGACCGGCCGTCAAGGCGCCGGAAGGCTTTGATGTCGAAGCATCGCTCCACGCGGTCGATCAGTTGAAGAGTTATCTGGAGACCGAGCCGGACAAACGCGAGCCGCTGGCCAGGCAGGTCTTCGTTGGCGTCGCCCTGACGGGCCGGGATTCCGGCCGGGCTGCCGCGTTGCTCTGGAAAGATCACCTCAACCGCATCAGGAAGACCCGTGCCGCGGAGATGAAGGCTGGCGAACTGACTGACGGCAAGGTCAAGATGCCGTTCTTCGCCAGCATGACCGGCAAGCCGCCGAAGACCGGGCGCAGCCTGTACATCTCGCTGCACGGCGGCGGCGGGGCGCCCAAACGCGTTAACGACGGTCAATGGCGAAACCAGATGCGGCTCTACAAGGTTCCCGAGGGAGTCTACGTCGCCCCGCGAGCGCCGACTGATGCGTGGAACATGTGGCACAAGCCGCACATCGACGTCCTGTTCGATCGCCTGATCGAGAACATGATCGCCTTTGCCGACGTGGACCCCAATCGCGTTTACGTGCTGGGGTATTCCGCCGGCGGAGACGGGATCTACAGGCTCGGACCGCGAATGGCCGACAGGTGGGCTGCGGCCTCGATGATGGCCGGGCACCCCGGCGGCGCCTCGGCGCTGAATCTGCGCAACACGCCGTTTTCGATACACGTAGGCGCCAAAGACGCGGCGTACAAGCGGAACAAAGTCGCCCGCCAGTGGGCCGACAAACTCGCCGCATCTCTGAAAGCCACGCTGTCAAGCCCCCGACGGTTTTTGTTTTGG
>CAYMSH010000416.1:0-5426 GCA_964392945.1 uncultured Planctomycetaceae bacterium
GTGGATGCTTCAGCTCGACAAGCTCAAGGCCAGTTTCAAACCCACCGAGATGGTGATCAGCGACAACGCGGGCAAGAGCGTCACGCTGAAGAACATCCTCGTTGGTGAGGTGTGGATGGCGTCTGGCCAGTCGAACATGCAGTGGAAGGTTCAAAAGAGCAGTTGCAACAAATTGAAAGTTGAGCCTGTCGATGGCGTTGCGCCCATACGCGAGTTCGAGATCACCAGCGTCTATGCGGCGCTGCATCCGATTGAAAAAGCCACCGGTCCCTGGAAGAACGGCGGCTACGGCGACCATAGCGCCATTGCGTTCGCCTTTGCACACAAACTCTACGGGGAATTGAACGTTCCGATCGGAATCCTTAACTGCTGCTTCAGCCAGACCTCCATACAGGCCTGGGTCCCGCGCGTTGGTTTCGCCGGCGGTAAGGACGAATACACCAGAGCGATCTACCAGAAGATCCTGGAAACCGACCCGACGACGCCGCAGCACCGGGCCGCCTGGGACAAGTTCTACCAGAGCCTGGAAGACGCCATGAAGAAAAACGACGCCCGCATCAAGAAGGGCCAGTCGGCTAGAGCCGTATCGATCAAACTGCCGGGCAACCTGAGCGGCAACCGCGACGCGTCCTGGATGTTCAACGGCAGGCTGAACGCGGTGATTCCCTTCGCGATTCGCGGGGCGATCTGGAATCAGGGCTACGCCAATATGGGCGAAGGCCTTCCCTACTACAACCACCTGCACAGCCTGGTCCGCGGTTGGCGAATGCGGTGGGATATGCCTGATCTGCCGGTCTACTTCCACCAGTTCTACGGGAAATACTTCGGTGACAAGGGCGGCGATGAAACGCATCCCCTGATCGGCGGCGTGGCCGAGATGCGCCTTGGAACCTGGCTGGCGCGGGACATCCCCAATACGGGCATGGCCTCTCAGATCGATATTACCGGCGGTATCCATTACTCGCACAAGGCCGTACCCGGTCAGCGATTAGCTCTGCACGCGCTGAAGAACCAGTACGGCAAAGAGGTCGTCGCCGACGGACCCATGTATAAATCCTACATGGTTAAGGGCGACAAGTTGATCGTCGAATTCGATCATGCCCAGGGCGGTCTGGCGGTTGCCGAAACGCGTTCCAACGCCACCGACAGGAAAAACGGCACGGGGTTCGCCAATCCCAGAATCATTGCTGATGGAGATGACCAGGTGAAGCTCTTCTATCTGGCTGGTGATGACCGGGTTTGGCATCCGGCCGACATGAAACTCGCCGGCGACAATGTCATCCTCACCTCGCCGAAGGTCAAGAAGCCCCGCGGCGTTTCTTACGCCACCGGCGGGGTTGGCTTCCAGGTGAACTTGTACAACAAGGCGTTGCTGCCGATGACGCCGTTCATCTACTACGACCACAAGCTCGTGACCACTAAGACCTGGCCGGACGAGAAGCTGAAGATCGCCGGAGTTGTGATCGATCCGACTACTATCGGCAAGAAGAATGAATACCGCAGAATGCCTCTCCTGAGCACGCAGTTCCGCGAAAACGGCGTCTTCCAGGCCGGCGTGCCGGTCACCATTTGGGGCTCTGCGATTCATCCCTGGGGCTACGAAGCCAAGGGCAAGGCGGTTGTCAAATTCAGCTTCGCCGGGGTCGAAAAGACGATCCCCGTAACGCCCGGGATGCGAGAGTGGGAGGTTACTGTTCCTGCGATGAAACCCAGCGCGGAGCCCAAAACGCTGAAGGTCTCCTTTACGATCGACGGCGAACTGGCCCACGAGCGGGTCTGCGAGAATATAGTCATTGGCGACGTATGGTACGTAGCAGCGCCGCCGCTTTCGGGCGGAGTCGCCGTCAAGGCCAAGTCGCCGGGCATCGTGCGTATGCTGACACGCAAAGCCAAGCGATTCCAGTTCCCCCGGGCCAGTCGCTACAGCGTGTGCGTCTCGACGACTCCGAAGAACCGCTTTGCCTGCAAATGGGAAGACGCAAGCGGCGTTGCGGCGGCGCTTGGCCATCGCATCGCCGCCAAGACCGGTAAGCCTGTCGGCATTGTTTTCATGCAGAGCGGTATGCACCGGGTTAAAGGTTCGCCGGACGTCAACCTTATTGATCTGAAGAGTTGGATCAGTCCCGACTGCCTGAATCTGGCCCGGAGCCTGATGGAAGACTACAAGGATCTTGGCGCCGTTACTCCGGGCAACCCGTACTATAACGCCAGCGTACGGCGCTATATCGACAAGTGGAAGAAGTACTGGAGCGAGTATGTCCCGCAGATGATGGAGACCAAACGCGTTCCCGATGGAGTTACATGGGGACGAATTCTAAACCTCTCCAGTTCGGTCACCAGCACCGCGTCACAGGTTTACAATGTCATGACTCACTCATTCACCCCAGGCAGCTTCAAGGGCGTTATCTTCCTGAGCAGCCCGAAGATGATCGAAAAAGGCCAGGGCGCCAACTACGGTTCGGAGCTGTCGGCGTTGGCTAACTGCTGGAAAAGCAAGTTTGCCCCTCGACAGGGCTCGGGACAGGGCGCCGATCCGATGTTCTTCTACACTATCCCCAGCAAGGCCCTGGCGCCGAAGATCACCGCTCCGGCGGGAATCAAGGGTAAGTCGGCGTTTTGTGAACTGGGGCGCTGGTTGAGTGCGGAACGTGGCGACAAAGAAGGCGCCGCTGCGGCCGGCAAGCAGTTGACGGATGTGATCGAGGCGATTGTGAATCAGGCGTACAAATAATAAGCCCCCGGCAAGGTAAGAGACTAGTATGAAGAAACTATGCCATAAGACAATCATCTTGTTTATTGCAGTCGTGTGCGTCAGTTCTCCGGTCCAGGCGCGGCATATCGAGCACAAGGAGCACCACCTTGGGCCAACCGGTCTGTTCGGGGTCACCTCGCCGACTAGCATCAAGATCACCAAGGTGCGGGAGGATTCGCCGGGCGACGGGAAGATCAAGGTTGGCGACGTGATCGTCAGCGTCGGCGGGGCGACGTTCAAGAAGAATACGCGCCGACTATTGGCCGATGCCATTGACCAGGCGGAGACCAGGAAGGCCAAAGGCGTTTTGGCGCTTACGCTAAAGGGCGGAAAGAAGGTCGCCCTGCAACTCAAGGTGCTGGGCTCCTACAGTGACACCGCGCCACAGGACTGCGCCAAGACTGACGCCATCATTACCCAGGCCGCCGACTACCTGGTCAAGTCGAAGAAGTTCGGCCGAGGCAATATGAACATCGGTCTGCTCGGTCTGCTGGCCACCGGCGAGCAGAAGTACATCGACGTGGTCAAGGACGCCATCCATAACGCCAAGTGGGCCAAGCCGGACATTGAGCTGTCTTTGCAGGGGACGTACAAGGCGTGGTTCTGGGGCTACACCAATCTGCTGTTATGCGAGTATTACCTGCTGACGGGCGACAAGTACGTGCTGCCGGCGATCAGGGCCTATTCCGTGGCGATCGCCCAGGGACGCGACGCGGCCGGGCTCTGGGGGCATCGCATGGCCGACCCCACGATCAATCGCGGCCAACTGCACGGGCGGCACTACGGTTATGGGATTATGAACCAGTCGAGCCTGCCGCTATTCATCTCGCTTCAACTGGCTGACAAGTGCGGGATAAAGCATCGGGAAATACAGGGCGGAATCAAGCAGACCCACACGTTTTACAACAGTTTTGTCGGACGGGGCACGCTGCCGTACGGCGTGCACGATCCCTACTCGAAATCGTATAACAATAACGGTATGAGCGGTTCGGCGGCGATTGCCTTGTCGCTTTATGGAAACAAGCGCGGCGCGGCGTTCTTTTCGCAAATGTCGGCCGCGGCGCACAATGTCATGGAGACCGGGCATACCGGTCATTTCTTCAACCAGCTTTGGACCGGTCTGGGCGCGAATCTCGCCGGCCCGGATACCTCGGCGGCGTTCTTTAAGAAGACCCGCTGGCTGCATACGCTGAACCGCATGTGGGACGGGAACTTCACCTATGACGGATGCGCGTACCCTAAACCTTCTTACAGCTATGGCGGAGGGATGAGCAGCGCCGGTTCGCACCTGCTGAACTACTGCCGGGCGCGGCGAAAGCTATACATCACCGGACGTGACGCCGACAAGTCCATCTGGCTCAAGGGCGAAGAGGTCGACGACACGATCGCGCTGCCGGAGATGGACTTCAAGTCCAAGAGCGACGCCGAACTGCTGGCCCTGTTCGCTCATCCCATGCCAGCGGTGCGCGTACAGGCCGTCTGGACGCTGCGGCCGAGGAAGCACAAGCTGGTCGATTCGATCAGGAAGATGGTCAAGGAGGGCTCACGGGAAGAGAAGCTCAGCGCCTGCGGATACTTCGGGTACAAATGCCCGCCTGGAACTGCGAGGCCTTCAATGGATGATCTCGCGTCGGTCTTGCGCGACACCGGCAAATCTCCGCGGGTTCGCGCGACTGCGGCGTGGGCCCTGTGCTGGTTCGGCCAGCCGGCGCATAAGTACTATAACGACATGCTGAAGGTAGTTGTCGCCGACGAATCGGACGACCCCTTCGCCGCTCTCGACGAAACGCTCGGCAAGAGCTTGAACGTCCTGTGTCCCGACCCGTACAAGGCCGGGCTCGTGACCGATAAGAAGCTGTTCTACGCCGCTGTCGGCAAACTCCTGGACCATAAACGCCAGAGCGCACGCGGTTCGGGCATGTCGATGATCCTCAACATGCCGCTCGAGGATTTCCACTTCATCGGCGACAAGGTTATGTACATAATCGAGGACAAGGACATCACCTACCACTCATACCACAACCCCATGGCCGCCATGGGCAAGGGTCTGGTCGTTCTGGCTAATCTCAATATTGACGGAGGCATAGACGCAGCTTTCAAGATCATGAATGCAAAGGCCGGCAAGTGGGGCTTCAAGGTTCGCATGATCACGGGCGTCCTGCCGAAATACGGCGCCAACGCAAAACCTGCTCTAGCCAAGCTAAGGGCCGACCCGAGATGGAATAATATCGAAAAAGGCAGGTTCGGAGGCGCCTGGCGGGCTATGGTCAAGGCGATCGAGTCATCTACCGAAACCCGCAAGATGATAAGTGTGGAGGAGGCTAAACAGGCCGGACGGAGGAAATAAACGGATACAAGAACAGAGAATCAGCGGTTGAAACGAACAGACATTTACAGCAGATTGTCAATCGGGCCGTCAACAATGCGTTAGTACAAATGTGACGGCGAATCACAAGAGAGTTTAGTAAACTGAAAAAGTCAACAGAAGGAAACAGAGTTATGAAGAAGAAAGCACTATTTGGCGTAGCGTCGCTGCTGGTGGCGATGCTGATGAGCGTTACGATGATTGCCGCCCCGGCGAAGGTCAAGACGCTGCCCGATCCGGACGGCAAGCCGGCGAACATGAGCAAGAAGGTCAAGGTCTTCATTATCATGGGCCAGTCAAACACGCTTG
>CAYMSH010000417.1:0-5410 GCA_964392945.1 uncultured Planctomycetaceae bacterium
ACATGACAACGGCCAGTAATCAGTAACGGCAACGACAACACCAGGCGATCGTCCGCGGGTGTTGCCGTTGCCGTTTGTCGTTACTGATTGCCGATTACCGCCGTCGCCTATCTCTTAGGCGGGGCGGTCTCGCGTACTACTGCTCCGTAGCCTTTTGCGCCCTTGGAGTCTTCGCTGAGGATCAGGATTGAGAACCTGGCTACCTGGTCCAGTTCGTTGGTGTTCAGCGAGGTGTAGTCGAAGCGGCCTCGCAGGTCGGTGTAGCCGTCTTTGTAGAACTGCACCCGGCCGCTCTTCATGCGGGCGTATACCTTCACGTAGACTCTCGGCAGAGCCCGGCCGGTCTTGGCGTTGGCGACTTTGACTTGGCCGTAATTGCTGATCATCTGGACCGCCATCGAGTTGGCGAAGTATGCGTCGGACTTTCTGGCTCCGGCGGCTACGACTTCGACCATCACGTTCTTCGTGGCGTACTTGGCCGGCAGCTTGAAGCTGTGCTTGCCCAGCTTGCCGTCGCCGATCTTAGGCAGGGCGACTTTCGCGGTCATGTTCGGGCGTATCAGCGAGAACTGCCCGCCGTGCTCCTTGACGAACGGGTTGCGGCTGAACAGCAGCTCGATGTCCATCGGGTAGTAGTTCACCGTGCATTCGGTGAGGTTCTGGTAATTCAGCGTCACCTGGTCGTCTACGATCTTCAGCTCGAAGCCCGGCTGGCTGGCGGCCAGTTGGGTCTGAGTTTGCGTGCGGTCCTTCTTGTCGGTGACTTTGACGTTCTTGCCGTCGAGCTCGTCGAGCTGGGCGGCGACTGCTGCAAACAGTTTGCGCCAGCGGTCCACGCCGTGGTCGGCGTACTTCTTCGTTATTGCACGCGCGACGCTCGGCTTGTTGTTGAAGAAGTCCATGTACGCGGTGAAGTAGTCATGCTGCAGGGCGGTTTTCAGCTTCTTCGGATCGACGGCCTTGAAGAAACGTTGGGCCTCTTCGATCCGGTCCTGCAGCAGCATGTAATACGTTACGGCCATGTTGTCGACGTCGTCGAGTTTGGTCTTGAACGTCAAGACGCCCATGAGGCGATGGTACTGCTGGCTGAATCGATCGTTGAGGATCTTGCGTTTCTGGCTCAGGCGGTGCGCCCTGGCGTTCACCAGCGGCGAATACTCCAGGTGCTGGTAGTGCTTGCGTACGACGGGGTCTATGTTCACAAGCTCGGAGACCAGGTGCGATCCGCACCGGTTCAGGAACGAGTTGCTGTGCTGGAGGTACTCGCGAATCACGTCCACTTCGTTGTGCTTGACGCCGTAGGACCAGAGCGTGTGATGGTAAACATGCCTCTGGGCCAGCAGGGCGGTTATCTTCTGGAAGAAGTTCTTGTCCTTCATGCGCCATGCGATCAGTTGGAGATTGATGCGGCCGATGTTGGCGGCTTTAAGGAACGCCACGACGTCGTCATTCGAACCGTTCTGCGAGATCCAGGCCCACGATGTCTTGTCGATTTTCGTGAGTTTCGCCACGACGTTCAGCGTAGGCGCCTTGGCGAAGGCGATCAACTGTCCGTTCCTGGCCACGTGGACCGGGAACTGGTTGAACTTGCCCGTGGCGGGGAAGTAGAAGTAGTAGTCGGCGGTCTGCGTGCGGTAGGGCTGAAGGTCCACGTGGATGCTGCGAGTCTTCTTGCCGTTAATAACCGGAATGGCTCCGGCCGGGATCTGCAGCAGGATGTCGAGCTTCTGCCGCGAAGAGGTCGGGTTGGTGACCACGACGTGGCAGCCGTAGACGGTGTACCGCAGGAACTCTTCGGTCACGTACTTGTCGAGCTTTTCGCCGTTGACGTGCTTGTATCGCTCGCCGTAACGGTAGAAGTTCTGGCTGACGAGGATCGGGACTTTCGGTCCCTTGCTGGGCTTGGCTTCTTCGATCTCCTTGTGGAAGATCACCATGTTCGATGCGGCTTTCAGGTCGAGTCGTCCTTCGTCGCCGTGTTTGGTCTCGTGCTTGCCGCCTTCAAACGGTATGTCTAGGACCGACAGTGCGAACATCATTTCGGGGAAGTTACGCGTCGCTTCGGCGAGGTTCTTAGAGACGAACGGCTTGCCGCCGGCGCTGTCGTGCTTTGCGTAGTCTCGCCAGAACGCGTTAACGGTTATCAGCGAGGCGTTCTGCGATTCGATCGGCAGGTGGTAGTAGTTGTTCTCGGCCCATTCCATAGTCTTGTCGAGCTTGCGGTACAACTGCCTTACCTGGTTGCGTTTCTTGCCGTCGTTGGCGTAGTAATCACTGGAATCGGCCTTGCCGAGTTTCCCAGAGGACTTCCTTCGGGGCATCGACTTCTTGCTCTTGGAGACTATTGACGGCCTCGGGGCGGCGATGCGAGGCGGGGCCGGACGTGCGGTGGGGCGCTTGGCCGCGACTGCAATCATGTCCTCCATGGCGGCTTCACCCGGTGTGTCCGCCGGAGCCGGTCCGGCTGCGCGTCCGGCGCCGCGCCCGGTACGCACGTAACGGCTCCTCAGCCTGGATTCGAGCTGCTTCTCGCCGGCCGCGACGAGTCCCAACGCGTCGCCGGTGTCGAGGCTCGAGCCTTTCAACGCCGTTCGGAACAGGTGGTTGAACCGCTCGATATTCGGCGGCAGCAGGTCGAACATGTCGCCCACGTGCCGCGCGGTGTGAGCGTGCTCGGCCCGAATGCGCTGGGCCAGCAGTATCCGCTCGACGGTGTTAAGCTGTGCAAAAGCCCACGGTTTGAGATACTCGCCGACCTCGTCGCCGATCAGAAGGCGATCCATGAAGGTCTTGTCCTTCTTGTTCCGCAGGTACGGCTGGATGGTCTTCTTGAAGAAGTCCGGATCCTTCCGCATCAGGAAGTAGTTCAACTCGTGGCAGGCGTACTTGGAGTACAACTCGCGTTTCTTGTCGATCTTGAGTTTGGGCCAGCCCAGTACGAACCCGAACTCCTTGAGCGTTGAGTTTCCGCTGAGAGTGACCTGCAGGCCGTAGACCTTGCCCAGGGTGTCGTAAAGCTCCATCGGGCTTGTGGCGATATCGGCCAGAGTGAAGTCGGCGCCCTTGGTCAGGGCCGTGACCCGCTTCTGCTCGGCGAAGTGCTTCTTCGGATCCAGTGCCAGCACCAGGTCCTGCCTGTTGAACTTCGGTTTGGTCTCGGCCAGCGAGACTTCCCGGTATACGGTGTTTTCCGGGTCGACTGCGGCGATTCGCACGTGCTGCTTCCCGGCCAGCGCCTCGATGGGGATCTTGACTACGCCGTTTGCATCCGGCTGGATGTTCAGCAGGACTGCAGCCGGGGCGGCCAGGAAGTTGAGATTCGAGAAATTGCCCGCTCGCTGTGCGGCTTCGGCCTGGCCGGCCAGTGATCCGCGAGACGATCGTCCGCCTTCGCCTTTGGCGCGGAATGTTCCGCCGGCGGCGGGGCGTTGCGTACCGGCGTCGGTCTTGCGGATGGCCCAGGGGTTCAGCAGCAGTTCGGGTCGCTTGAGGATATTTCCCGGGAATTTAACGGCGTACTTGCGATCGTTTATTTATAGATACTCGTCGCCGATTTTGAGCCCGGTCAGGTAGAGCGAATCGAGCTTCGACAGCGTCGCCGAGCCGGGATTCACGTATCCCACGCGCGTCAGTTGCGAGTAGAGCGGATACTCCGGCATGAAACGCGACGCCAGTACGTGCACGCGTGCGTATTTGCTCGATCCGGCGAGTTTGACGGTGATTTCCTTCTTGCTGACGGCAGTCGATACGATCTGCAGCGGCTTGGCGTTGATGACCTGGAGCTGCCTTATGTCGCCCAGGACGTAGCCCTGGGACAGTTGGCCTTCGGTAAGCGAGATGCTTACGTGCTGGCCGGAATCCTTGAGGAGCAGATCGTAGTCGCCCGCGGGCAGATCCTGGATGATCAGCATGCCGTTTTTTATGCTGGCGGCGTTACGTTTGTCGGCAAGGTATGTCGAGCCGATCTTCTGCAGCAGCGACACTTCCGACGCCGAGGCGGCTGTGGCTTTGCCCATGTACGGGAGTTGGATCGGCTTGCCGGCCTGGCCGCAGACGATGTCGGAATAACTATGTCGATCGCCCGGGAATCGCCACGTATGGGCCGTTCCCAGCGGTCCGCGTGCGCTTATGTACGTGATCTCCTTAAGCGAACCGAGCTGTATTCGCCCGGCGTCGTCGGTCTTGAGGGTTACGTTGGCCGGGCGCTTGAAGTCGCGATGCTTTATCGTCAGGGCCACCGGCTGGTTCATCTTGCGTTCGGCGGTCTTGCCGCGCACTTCGAGAATGTACTTGCCCGAGGCGCGGACCAGGTGCAGGTCGTGGACCTTCTCTGTGGCGTCGATTGCGTTCAGCGAGAAGCTCGCCGACGCGGCCAGGTTGTCCTTCCGTGCGCGGGACTTGTTGGCGACTTTCGCCGTCAGCACGAAGCTTATCCGCCGCAGGTTCTTGGCCACTCGGAATTCGGTGACCGTCTCGCGGTCTTCAAAGAGCTTGTAGTCCTTGAACTTCTTTGTCGACGCCACGCCGTCTTGGTCAACGGTGGTCACCGTCAACGCGATATCCTCCAGGATCGACAGCGTCACCGGAACGCCGTTGACCCTCAGCATGGGTCGAACCAGCACGCTGGCTTTCTTCCGCTGGAGCATCGCTTCGCGATCGACGTAAATCCCGGCCGTCAGTTGGTAGTTCTCAGAGAGGTGGTTAAATTCGTCAAACGACGTGAAGCCGTTGTGGGAGATGATGATCTTCCGGCGCGCCGGGCTGTTGGAGAACGGGATGGTGATCAGTCCGTCATCCTTGTTGGCGGCGTATTCGACACCGCCCAGCAGGATCTTGGCGCCGGTGAGTTTGCGGTTCCTGGCGTCGAGTATCGTGAAGATCTGCCCTGCCACGGAAGTTCGAACCAGATATCGCAGCTTGCCCTTGCGGACCAGCAGGCGTGAGTTCTTGCCGTTGCCGATGAAGTCGATGACCCATACGCCGGGTCCTTTAAGCTTGTCGAACGTGAACGGTCTTGCGGCGCGGCGGAACGGGCCGTCTTTGTACTTTATCACGCGTTCTTCGTTGGCCACGAGTCCGTCGAGGTTAATGTCGGTAGTGACCTGCTTGCCGTATTTGCGGTAGTAGTTGTCGGTATTGACCTGGTAGACCTTCACGATCAGCGTCTTCACGTTCTTGATGTGCATGCCGAGGGTGACTTTGTCATCCGGAGCGAAGAACGTCTTGTTAGTGTATGCGAAGTCGAGATCGATCCGCTCGCGGAGGGTCTTTATCTGCGAGGGGCTGAGCATCTTCTGCCATTTCTCGGCGTCGCCGATCTTGTTTACGATCTTCGTTTCGGCGAAAACGTGCTTGAGGTAGGTGTCCCGCAGATACGCGTCGTAGGCGTCGTAGGAGTCGGCCTTGACGA
>CAYMSH010000418.1:0-5355 GCA_964392945.1 uncultured Planctomycetaceae bacterium
TGTCCGCCGCGTCGCGGACCATCTGGCCCCAGTCCTCCGGCGCGTACGGCGCCATCTTGCCCGAGCCGTTGGCGGCGACAAGCAGACCGTTGGCCGATTCGACGCCCATGTTGACCCAGAGGAAATCCGACTTGCGGGACCAGGTAAGCAGCCGGCGAATTTCTCGGAGCTGCTCGTCTTCGTACTGCAGGACCGACGAAATGTTGCCGTGATCGATCTGCATGAAGCCCAGTCCGTCGATCCGCTTCATTTCCTCCAGCAGGCCGGCGAGGGCTTCGAAGTTGACCTTCCCGCTGGCCGCGCCGTAGCGGAAAAAATCCTCACTGCCGCTGACTACCGAAGTGAATCCCGCCGAGACGTTGGTCTGCAGGTCCGACAGGATCGTGTCGTGGGGCAGGTGCTCCATCTTGACATTGCCCATCGTGCAGAATCCGCATCCGTTTCCGCACCCGCGCGACAATTCCACGATTCCCAGTCCCGAGGCTCCGGTTATGGGGCGAATCTTGTCGGCCGACGTGCCGTGTGCTTCGATATGCGGCTCTACGGCGCGATCGGCGATGATGTCGGCGATCATCTGCGGGCCCAACTGCTCGAAGTAGCCCTCGAAGACCACGTCTATGCCCTGGGACTCGACGGCTTGCGGGCTGCGGGCCCACTGCCAGGCCCCGGCGCCGCCTGCGACTACCGTGAAATCAAACTTGTCCTTGGCGGCTTTGATCTTGTGCATCATCCGCCTGGTCCAGCGGGCGGTGTACAACTCGCCGCCCCAGAAGGCCGTTGTCGTCGTGTTGCTCATTCCGTGTCCGAGCGGATCGGAGGAGCTGACCCCGACTACTTTTGTCCAGGGACCCAGCAGCTTGCCGAGGGCCTCGGGTGTGGTGCAGATCACGTCGTCGGGGCCAAGTTCGGTCTGGTCCAGGATCGAGGACTGAACTCGCCGCAGGCCCAGCGGTACGGCCAGGGCCCGGCCGGCGGAGTCTGTCGGCATTTTCGGCGACAGGAGACATCGCATCGCCAGTTCCGGAGCCTTTGAGGTCTGCATCGTGGCGAATATGCCTTCGAAAAGGACTTTGTATCGCGCGCTGAGCGTGCGATCGGCTACGAGGACCACTGCGGGTCGGAGCTTTTGAGTATCATTGGCCATCTGCGTCAGGTTCCTCGTTGTCGGTTGTGTTCTGGTTGCACGAGCATCCGGGCGCCTGGCATTCTTCGGCCCGGCCGCAAATCTTGCGCAGATCTTCCGGCGACATCGCCGCGATCACTTCAGGCGGTACGCCGAGCCGATCGGCCAGGTCCGAGGGCGAGTCAGTCGGCTCGGCGGGCTCCTCGTCACGAGTCGGCGAGAATCGCTGACCTGAGGATCGCTGCCGGAGTCGAGCGTAGACGTCGCCCTGTTTTAGAGCGTCGAGATCCACCGCCGGTCCTTCGGAATCTTCCGGCACGTCGGAACCGTCGATCGGCGATTGATCGTACTTCGGGAAGATGATCGCCGATTTCGGGCAGATTCTCGCGCACGCCGGGCAGAGATTCTTGCACGCGGCGGGTTTGGATACAAGGACCTGTTTGTCGCTCGTCATCGAGTACGTTCCGAACAGGCAGAAATTCAAGCACTGCATGCAGTTTACGCACCTGTCGCGATCTATTACCGGGAACCACGGAGCCCAGGGGCCTTCGTGAGCTACTGTTTCGATCTGGCTTTCGCCGATGGGGTCGGCCGTCATCTCCGCGATAATGTCGGCGACGCTTTGATTCCGCAGCGAGAACAGGCGGGTCCTGGATTCGTCGAGTTCGTATCCCGCCGCTGCAAACAGCCAGCGGACAGCACGCGTGTGACAGGCGATAATCGCTGCTCTCGGGGCCGCTGCGATCTCGGCCAGTAGTGGATCTTTGCCTCCGGCCAGTCCGCACAGATCGTCGGCGCCAGTGATTAACGCTCCTGATTTCGGCAGTGCGTCGAGTAGTTGGTCTACGACGTTGCGATCGACCCTTGCGGCCTGTGAGCAGCGACAAAGCAGAATGCGAAGCGGTGTGCTCATTTCAGTCCTGCTGGAGCAGGCAGGCGTGGCAGTGCGCCGCGTCGTGTGCGGTTGGTTTGAGTTTCGGGACCTCGACGGTGCATTGCCTGACGACACCTGCGGCCTGTCCGTCGACGACGACTGTATGTCGCTGGCTTTCGTCCAGGGCGGTCGCCCGCATTCTGGTCAGCGGACATCGCGGGTAGAACGTGCATCCGCTGGGCGGATTGATCGGACTGGGCACCTCGCCGGGCAGGCGGATTCGCTCCCTGTCGGCGTTGGGCTCGGGCCTGGGAACCGCCGACAGCAGGGCTCTGGTGTACGGGTGTGTCGGGTTGTTGTACAGATCGTCGCGATCGGCTACTTCAACGATCTTTCCGAGGTACATGACGGCGACCTGGTGTGCGAAGTGCTCGACCACCGCCAGGTTGTGTGCAATGAACAGGTAAGAGAGCCCCAGTTCATCCTGCAGGTCGGAAAGGAGGTTGAGTATCTGGGCCTGGATCGATACGTCCAGCGCGCTGACCGGTTCGTCGCAGACGATGAAGTCCGGCTTCGGCGCCAGGGCGCGTGCGATTCCGATTCGTTGTCGCTGTCCGCCGGAGAATTCGTGCGGGTATCTGCGTGAATAAGCCGCCGCCAGCCCGACTCGCTCCAGGAGGCGCTCGACTTCGATATTACGCTCTCTTCGCGACATTGACGAATGAACCCTGAGCGGTTCGCCTACGATATTGCCGACAGTCATTCGCGGGTTAAGCGATCCGACGGGATCCTGGAAGATGATCTGTATTCGCCTGCGGACCGATCGCATCTCTGACGAGCCGAGGGAAAAGACGTCGTATCCGTCGAAGTTTACGGTCCCGGCGGTGTGGGGAATCAATCGCAGCAGGGATCTGCCGACAGTTGTCTTTCCCGAACCGCTTTCACCTACGAGTCCGAGTGTCTGGCCGCGGCGCACTGTAAGGTCCACGCCGTCTACGGCTTTGACCCATGCTTTTGTTCTGCTCAACAGTCCGCCGCGCACCGGGAAGTGTGTCTTCAGGCCGGTTACTTTCAGCAGTTCGTTGTTTGCGGTGTTGTCCATATGGATATAGCTCTTAATCGCTTCAGGCGCCTGGGGCCTCGGGTGTCGGCGGCGGTCCGGATTCGTAGCCGGGACACTCCCAGCACGCGCACCAGTGGCCCGGACGCACTTCCTGAAGGGGCGGTTCGTGGGTTTTGCAGCGGTTCAGCGAGGCTCCGATTGGACAGCGCGGGTGGAACTTGCATCCGCTGGGGAAGTGCAGCGGGTTCGGAACGCTTCCGGGTATGGTCTCGAGCCTGGCCGTTCGCGTGCCGAGTTTCGGCAGGGAGCGGAACAGGCCCTGGGTGTACGGGTGCAGCGGCTCGGCGAACAGGCTGTTTACGTCTGTGGTTTCGACCATCTTCGAGGCGTACATCACGCCTACTCTGTGTGCCGTCTCGGCGACAACCGCCAGATCGTGGGTGATCAGCAGCATCGCCAGGTTGGATTCTTCCTGGATGTCCTTGACCAGATCGAGTATCTGGGCCTGGATAGTCACGTCCAGCGCCGTTGTCGGTTCGTCGGCGATCAGGAGTTTGGGGTTGCACGACAGGGCCATGGCTATCATGACTCGCTGCTTCATCCCGCCTGACATCTGGTGCGGATACTCCCTGAACCTCTGGTCCGGGGCCGGGATTCCGACTTTCGCCAGCATGTTGATCGCCAGTTGTTCGGCCTGGTCGCCGTAGATATTCTGGTGGAGGCTTATGGCCTCGACGATCTGGTTTCCGCAGGTGAAGACCGGGTTCAGGCTGCTCATGGGCTCCTGGAAGACCATTGAGATCAGACCGCCCCGGACCTGCTGCATCTGTTTTTCCGAGTAGTCCAGGAGCATCTGTCCGTCGAACTCGATCGAGCCGCCGACAACTCTGCCCGGCGGGCTGGGGACTATGCCCATAACCGAAAACGCCGTGACGCTCTTGCCGCAGCCGGACTCGCCGACAATAGCGAACGTCTCGCCGGAGTCTATATGGAAGCTCACTCCGTTGACGGCTTTTACGAGTCCGTCTTCGGTCTTGAAGTACGTTCGCAGATCGCGAACTGTCAGCAATGTATTGTTTGAACTCATGCGTTTCGCAGTTTCGGATCAAGGGCGTCTCTAAGTCGATCGCCGAAGATGTTCAGCGCCAGGACCAGGAAGAACATCGCGCCTACCGCGGCGGTCAATTCCCACCATCGTCCCATGAACAGGTCGGTCCTGGCGGCGTTGATCATGTTGCCCCAACTCGGAACGCCTACAGGCACGCCGAGACCGAGGTAACTGAGTATAACTTCGGACTTCACGGCCCAGACGAAGCCAAGCGAGAAGTTAATGATCGCCAGGTGCAGAACGTTGGGTATCACATGCCGAAGCATGATCACTAAGCTGGGTGTTCCGATGGCGCGTCCGGCTATTACGTAGTCCAGTTCGCGGATCTTCATGACCTCTGCTCGGACCAGGCGGCATGTTCCGATCCACGAGACCACTCCCAGGGCTATGCAGACCCCGGCCACTCCGCCGAGGTCCATCCCAAGCACCGGCGGGGCGTCCTGGAATGCGTATCGCATCGCGATCAGGAGCATTATCCCGGGTATGCTGGCCATCGTGGAGAACATCCATACGATCGCCGTATCGACCCACTTGCCGTAGAATCCCGCCAGGGCGCCGAGGATAACTCCCAGCGGGATGGCGATGATATTGGCCATGAAGCCGACTGTCAGGGAGACTTTTACGCCCAGGAGCATCTTGTAGAACACGCTCTTGCCGGACCAGTCGGTGCCGAGGCAGTCCCGGGTTGAATCGAAAGACGGATGCTTGTTGGTGTTATTGTAGTCGGAGGTCTCTTCGAAGGACGGGACGTCTTTGCATTTTTCGTCCAGCCACTGGTAGCATACGCTTCCAAGGACGGCTCTTCCAACGTTGGCGTTCCTGTCCTGGTCGGCGGCCCAATCGTAGCACAATCCGCCGATCGCTATCAGTGCGTACAGGACGATTATGCCCAGGCAGATCATAGCCCACTTGTCGCGGAAAATCCTTCTACGCGCATCGCCCCAGAGGCTCCGTCCTGAGACGGGCTGCTGTTCGAGAGCGCTCGGGTCCGGCGTTGATGTTGTGTTTTCAGGGGTCATATTTGTTATGTCAGTCGGATTCTCGGGTCGAACAGGGCGTAGCTTATGTCCGTCAGCATTACTCCAGTGGTGTAGATCACGGCTGTCAGGAAGACCATGGCGTTGACAACGGGCTCGTCGCGTGCGTTGATCGACGCCAGCAGCAGATCGCCGAGTCCGGGTATTCCG
>CAYMSH010000419.1:0-5353 GCA_964392945.1 uncultured Planctomycetaceae bacterium
CGGGTTCGGGGGCACTTCGAAGTTCGCCGATCCGTCGGTCTCGATCGGCACCAGCCCTATGCAGCGGTTGGCGTACCAGATGGTGCCTACGCCCATCGCGCCGCCGCGCCCGCTGGACTGGATGACCTGCTCCATGACCGCTAGGTACTTGGCCCGGCCGCGCTGGATCTCAGGCTCGATGCCCTGGTAAACGTCGTGCATCATCAGCGTTGCTTTCTGAGTCCAGTCGGGGTCGGTGAGCATCAGTTCAAACAGGTTGACGTTGGCCACCCAGTTCGGGTTGGTTGTGCGCGTGGGAATGATCGGCGGCTTGGCTTGCGGGGCGAACACCTGGGCCGAATGGTTTCCCTCGGTCCCGGCGGTGTCCACCAGCAGCTTCTTGTTGCCGGATCGGTCCAGCAGGTACAGGCCCACTTTGCGATCGGGACGCCCGCCGTAGGAAACCAAGAAGAGCTGTTCGTTCAGCGGCTGGATGTCCTGGTAGGCCCAGCCCGGGGGGCGATCGCCTACCGAGGCGGTGTCTGTGGTGACTCTGCGGAATCCGATTCCGTCGGCCGCTTCCTTGCCCTTACCGTTCCAGACCATGCCGACGAGCCCTGTCAGGTTCGCGTGGTGCGGACCGAAAACCGTCAGCACTTCGGGCCGGCCGGGAATCTGTCTGGCCCGGCCCATCGAACGAGGGTCGATCACCGTGTTGCCGAAGAACAGGTCCATGCCGGTTCCGTCAGGATTCTGGAACCACAGTGCGTGGCGGTTGAACACGTTCTTGTTAACGCCGTAGTCCCAACGGGTAAACAGGATTCGCCCGTCGTTCATGACGCTGGGGGACGTGTCGATGGTGAGGTTGACTGAGACGGCTTTTCGATTCTGGCCGTCGGGATCGCAGGTGTAAAGCAGTTGTCTCGGTCCGCCGCCTTTGCACGGCGAGATGCCGACTTCGTTGTCGAAGAAGACCAACTTGCCGTTGGGCATCTCGGCCGGCGACTGGCCCTGCTGCAATCGCTTGAGATTCTTTCCGTCGATGTCTACCGAGTGGATCTGGCGCCCGCCGCCGATGTATATCTTCTTGGCGTCCCACGACAGATCAATTTCATGCATGGGGCACGGCGCTTCAAAGAGCGTTCGCAGGCGTTTGGATTTAGGTTCGAACACGCGGACCGATCCTGCTTTCCTTCCGACTCCGGTGAACATCATTGAATCGTAACGGTAGGTCTCTCTCTGCAGGAACAGGATGTCGGGCAGTTCGCCGATGGTCTGGTCCCAGAGGGCGTCCAGCGCGTCGGCTTCGGCGAGCACCTGTCGCACCATTGGGTCGCCTGTGGTTGCGATCTGGGTCAGGAGCGATTTGACTCGCTTTTCCATCTTCGCCAGGCGAGCGGTGTGACGATCGCCGGCGGCGGATGTGGGGTATTTTTCCAGCGCCTTTTCGATCGCCGGGACGATGCGGCCTTTGGAGTCTATCGCCGCGTGTTCGACGCCGGCCATCGGCTCGGGGTAGAACTTCAGGTCCATTAATCTCGCCAGCGAATCGCTGTAGTGGACCAATTCAACGGCCTGATCGATAATCTGTTGGGGGGATTGGCCGCTTGTCTTGATGCGGGGCGTTTTGCAAGTCCTGGCCGCATAATCGGCGAAACCCGCCGCCAGCACCGAGGCCGCCACTGCGTTATTGTTGACAGGGGGCGCTTTCTTCCCGCGGCGTCTGGCGGGAGCTTTGGGAGTTCTCAGCATTTTGGCCAGTGCGATCTGTCGACGGTCTTTGGGCGCCTTAAACGTTCCGTAAAGAGCGTCCCAAACGTCAGCGATTCTCTTGTTCTTTGCTTTCGATGTCGCGAACTTGTCGATCGAGGCGGTGTAGGATTCCAGCCACGAACCGCGTTTTACGAACCAGTCGGGAGTATCGGCCAGTTCGGTAAGGTACGGCAGGTCGGTAGTCTTGTTTATCTGCAGCGGGCGCCACAGGCCTTCGAATCCCTTTTCGTGACGCAGGTTGGGATGCATTCCGTGAATCGCAAATGCGAATCCGTGGTAGTGGCGGTTGTTTGTGAACTTGGCCAGGAAGTGATTGACTCCCTGCTTGAGTTCGACTTTGGCTTTCTGCGGCATGTCGCCGCGGGACTCTTTTCCGCCCCATTTCTGGATCTCCTTGCCGTTGACCCACCAGGTGTATCGCCCGGTTCGGCGCCAGTGCTCCATGCCGTATGAGCCCATTCGCCTGTCGGCTTCAGGTGCGCGGATGATGCAGTCCAGTTCGATCGTCACCGGCTTGGCGGCTGTGATCGTGCGGTAGACGTATTGTGTTTCGCCGGCCGCCGGAGCTGCTGCTCGCGGAAACTGCTGGTAGTAGCCGTCGATCCATTCGGTGTGCGGGGTCCACTGGCGGACTGCTTTGGGAGTGGCCGGGAAGTTCGGGGCGGGGTATCGCTTCGTGAGATTCGGGCGCCCGCCGGCGGCGAGGGCTTCTTTCTCGACATCGTAAACGGTCTTGTAACTGGTCTCGACATTCGTCATCCAGTTAACGTGCGGACCCTGGTCGCGGAACGGTCCGATGCGGCGCCACGGGCCGACTTTGACCCCGGCGTCTTTCACGATTACGCCGGCGGCCGCATGGGCGTTCCGTTCGGCCATCGCTGCGGCCCGGATCCGGGCTGCGGCGTCGGGCTGCGGTGCGGCGTGGATTGATGAAACGAGTGTCGTCAGGCAGAGAGCCGACGACAGCAGGGCGATTGCGAATGTGCGAATACTCATTGCTTATGCTGCTCCTGTTAGTGTTCTGCGATATCAGGGGTGACCCGTATTATATCGGCTTGACGGACTCCAAACAAACGTATGTCCGCTACTGTAAACGATTCTATTGGGTTGAGATTGCATACTCCGTGCGGTTCTTGCCACGGGCTCTTACTGAGGTTATAACGGCGTTTACGAAACGAAACTCCAGTGGAGCTGTCAACATGATAATAGTCGATCTGAATAAAATCGAAGGACGCACCTATCCTGCTCGCCGGCGCACGCAGAATCTGGTAGGCGGCCCGTCGCCGATACAGACCCAAAGCTTTTGCATGGGCTACGTTACGCTCGAGCCAAACGGCGGGCAGGTCCCGTGGCACGACCAGGAGTCCGAGGAGGTCTATTTCGTGATCTCCGGGACCGGCGAGATGTGCGTAGGTGATGAGCGACGCGAGCTTTGCGGCGGCCAGGCGGTCAATATCCCGCCGGGCAGCTTTCACCAGATTACGAACGTCGGCGACGAACCGCTGAAGATGATCTACTGCTACGGGCCGGCCGGCGACGTGGCCCACTGGCGGCAGGAACTCGGCGGCACGCTGCCGAAAGCCGGCGTTGATGTCCCGCCGCTGCCGGATGGCGCACAACCTCAATGCACCGACGCGCCCGGAGAATAGTGAAGGCCTGGCAATTGGCAATTGGGAATTGGCAATTGGCGACGACAACGGCAACTGGCAACGGCAACGGCGTAGTAGAAAAACGAGAATAGCGAAATGAAAACTCACACAGTTGGAATCATATTAAACGGCGTTACCGGGCGCATGGGCACTAACCAGCACCTGATGCGATCGATCGTTGAGATCATCAAACAGGGCGGCGTGAAGCTTGACGACGGTTCGGCGATCATGCCTGATCCTGTGCTCGTCGGGCGCAATCCCGACAAGCTTACGAAGCTGGCCGAGATGTCCGGTGTGGATAACTGGACGACGGATCTGGACTCGGTGCTCGGAGACGATCGTTACGGGGTCTACTTCGACGCCCAGACGACTACTCGCCGAGTGGCCGCGGTAAAGCAGGCGATCGCCGCCGGCAAGGATATCTACTGCGAAAAGCCGACGGCCGAAACGCTGGAGGACGCCGTGGAGCTCTATCGCCTCGCCGAGGCCGCCGGCGTTAAGCACGGCGTCGTGCAGGACAAGCTCTGGCTCCCCGGGCTACGCAAGCTCCGGCAGCTTCGCGACGACGGTTTCTTCGGCCGCATACTCTCGGTGCGCGGCGAGTTCGGTTACTGGGTCTTCGAAGGCGATGACGGCCAACTGCAGCGCCCCAGTTGGAACTACCGCAAGGAAGACGGCGGGGGGATCATACTCGACATGCTCTGCCACTGGCGGTACGTGCTGGACAATGTTGTCGCTCCGATAAAGGCTGTCTCGTGTCTGGGCGCTACGCATATCGGACAGCGGTTCGACGAGGCCCGCCAGCCTTACGAATGCACCGCCGACGATGCGGCGTATGCGACGTTCGAACTCGAAGGCGGCGTCGTGGCGCAGTTCAACTCTTCGTGGTGCGTGCGAGTGCGTAGAGACGATCTGGTGACGTTCCAGATCGACGGGACTGACGGCAGCGCCGTCGCGGGCCTCCGCACGTGTCGGGTCCAGTCGAGAGCCGATACGCCGCGACCGGTCTGGAATCCTGATATCGATCGGCCCGAGAGCTTCTACGACGGATGGACCGAACTGCCGGACGCCCAGGATTGGGACAATGCGTTCAAAGTCCAGTGGGAGCTGTTTCTTAAGCACGTCGTTGCTGGTGAGCCGTTCGGCTGGGGGCTGCTGGAAGGCGCCAAAGGCGTGCAGCTTGCACAACTCGGGATGGAGTCGTGGGATAAGCGCGCCTGGGTCGACGTGCCGGATCTGGCCTGACGCCCGGTCCGAAGACTAGCCACTTGGTTTCTTGGATGTGCATGTTTGGTGGATAAGTTTTTATCTGCTCGCGGGGGACGCATAGGCCGTTACGCCGATGTATTTTGCGGCATGAGCCCTCCGGCCGGACGGTTCGATCCGCGGGGATTGTCAGACGTTTTTCAAATCGATCGCATACAATAATCCATGCGACCTGATGGCCCCGACGCGGCGATGTCGGGTTGGCGAGTTGTTCGAATCAGGTGCGAGGGAATGGGCGCTGCCGAGATGTTTCAAGGGGACCGGCCGGGAAGGGACGAGTTGGCTCGGTCCTGAAATCCAAACCTCATCGTGTGCTGTCATATTGAGTCGGGAACAGTCTGCAATAATTTCTGTTTCTTAATGAAGTTGGTGTTATTTCGCTCCGATTCATAGTGGACGGCGCAGAGGTGCGCCCCGATGTCAGGGCTCGGCCAAGATGATGCATGTCAGGATGATATGCAAGACCGAGCCGGCGAAAGGATTAGGCAAATGGTCAATGTAAACGGCGAGTGGGCTGAATTCAGATTCTATCGACCTGACGCGGCCAGCGTGTTTCTGGTCGGCGATTTCAACGATTGGCAGGAAAGCCAGTTAGCGATGACCAAACGCAGCGACGGTGATTGGGTGGCGAAAGTTCGCCTGCCGGCCGGCGAGTTCAAGTTCCGCTATTGTGCCGACGGACAGTG
>CAYMSH010000420.1:0-5349 GCA_964392945.1 uncultured Planctomycetaceae bacterium
TTCCGCGTCGTTCGGCGGAACGCTGGCCGCCGGCGATCTGAACGTCGCCGGCAGCACGGTGACTCTCGGCGATGCCGCTGCTGTTGGCGGCACGATTAACGTCACTGGCGGCGGTTCGCTGACAACGTCGGCCGGCGGAGACAGCACCGGGTCGTTGTTTATAGAAAACCTCGCCCTGGTGGACGCCACGAATCCCGTCACCGTAACAGACGAGGCGCAACTTGGCGCCAAAATAAACATTTCGGTTAACCCGGGCGACTCATTTGTTCTGGAAGGCTCCGATCTGGCCAGTCCGACAGAACCTCGCACGCTGACGCTCCAGGGCGGTACTGTGACCACCTCAACGATCGGCGGAGCCACGGGGCCGTCAGTAGGCAATATCCTGTCTTACTGGGATTTCGAATCGAAATCCGGAACGACTATCTCCGACCAGGTTGCCGGCTCGACCCACAGCGGCGAGCTTATGGCCGGGGCGGACATTACCAGCGGCGGTCAGGGATTCGGCGGGACCGGTGAGGCGCTGCAACCAAACGCAGACGCAGACGGGAACACGAAAGGTCACATGCGGGTCAACGACGCGCATACTGCTCCGGATCACTACGACTTTAATAACGCCTTTACATGGTATGCGATGGTCAAAACGGACTCCCCCGCCGAAGGGGGAATCATCAGCCGTTCTCCAGGCACGACAGATTGGAATCAAGGATCCAAGGCTCTGTTCGTTCGAAATCGAGGGGGTAACGCGGAAGTGGAATGGGATACCGGTTGGGTGAGCAATCCACGGACCGGCGCCTTCATAAATGACGACGCCTGGACCCAGATTGTCGCTACCTTCGATCCCGACACAGACATGCTGACGATCTATGTTGACGGTGTTGCTGAATACGGACCGGCGGTCCACAACGTGAATGCTTTTGATGAACATACCGTAAACAGCAACGGCGGCGTCGCCCATGAGACCTTGCTCGTCGGCTGGGTTGCGCCGAATTTCGTTAACGGCGAATTCAGCGGTTTGATCGACGACGTGAGTATTTTCGATTCGGCGCTGGCTGGCGCGGACCTGACACGCCTGCTTACCTTTGGACCGGCTGACTTTGTCGGCGGCGGCAGCCTGGCCAACACCAGGGTCGTCGCTACGCAGAGCACCACGCTGGCAATGCCCGCAGATACCGACGATACTCCGCTTGTCCTTTCCGGCATCGATATCGCCGATAACAAGATTCTCACCATAGACACCAACGCGGCGGATATCGCAGTGACCGACGATCTGGTTCTTGGCGAAGCTTCTATGCTCCGTTCGACAAAAGCCATAGGCGCCGGCTCGGCCGACGTTACAGTGACTGTCAACGACACCCTTGCCACCGCCGGCGGCATCATGTACATCGGAGACACCGGAGCCTTCGGCGGCGACGGCGACGACGAGCGCACCGGGCTTACGCTCGCCGACGGCGCCACGTTCGAATGGACGCTTGGCGTAGACGGCGACAACCACCTGGCGATCAAAGGCGACGTCGTGCTGGAAGGTTCTCTGAATATCCAGCTGATGGCCGGTTCGGTGTCGTGGGATACTCCGCAGAACGTGTTCCTCATGCTGGCCCGCGGAGCGATAACTGATGATACGCTGATTAACATCACCAAGCCCGTCGATTCGAACTGGACGTTCGACGAACTCTTGATTCAACGTGTCAGCGCTTCTGAGACGGCGATGATCCTGATGGGCCTGGTGGCCCCGGGCTTGTACTCTCCGGGCGACGCCAATGACGACGGGATCGTCAATGAAGTCGATATGCTGATTTTCAGGTCGCAGTTCGGTCTCGCCGGCGGCGGTCACAGCGCCGATTTCAACGGCGACGGAGCGGTCGATATGGCGGACTTCATTATCCTTCGCGAGAACTTCATAGCGACATACCCCTTCCCGGGCGACGCCAACAGCGACGGCAACGTCGATGGTGAGGACCTTGCTCTGTACGAGCTGCAATTCGGCGGCGTGGGCCCCGGATACAGCGCCGACTTCGATCGCGACAACGACGTTGATCTCGACGATTTCAACATACTGAGAGACAACTTCGGCTCGATCTTCACCCCGGCCCCGTCGGCTCCGGAATTCGTAGCTTCGACACCCGAACCGGCGACGATGAGCCTGCTGGCCCTGGGCGCACTGGCGATCTTCAGGAGGCGGCGCAGGAAGTAAGGATCGGTGAATCAACAGCAAGCATGGCGGCGATCTGCGGTGTCTCTGCAAAAGAGCCTATGGCCCGGGCCGCGGCTTGGCGGTACTATGCGGCGATGAGATCTTTCAGATACACGTTTACGATTTTCGGCTGCCTGCTGATTTTCGCGTGCCGATCGAGCGGCGCAGACAAATTGACTAGTCGACCGGCCAGGCGCTGGGGACCAGCCAAGGCCGGGCTGGCGCTGTCTGTCGAAACCGCCGGTCCGATCCGCCAGGGCGGTCGATTTGTGCTCATCGGGGCCCTGAGAAACAGCGGTCAACTCTCCGCCGGTCTCTGCGCACAGGGCGATGCTGTGGCGTGGTTGATTCTCAAGCATACCCCGGCCGGCGGGGCGGCGGGAAAATACTATTTCAGCGGGCGGGTCTTCCCCGGTGCGATCAAGGGCTCGGCGCCCTGGCCGGCGGCTTTGCAGTCGGGGCGGAAGCTGGAATTGGCGTCGATGGACTTCGCCACGATTTTGCTGCACCCCTACAGCAAGGGTGTCAAATTCCTGTCTCATCACGTTACGGGCAAAGGTTCGATTCCTCCGGCCGCCGGTAAGCTGATAGATGTTCTGGGTCCCGGCAAAGCCAGCGTTCAGTACATGCTATACCTCCCGAGAAAGGACGACTCGCCGGTAGTGCTGAAATCGGACTTCCTCAGCGTGCCGATCGGTCCTCCCGATCTCAAGAAGCTCTCGGCCTCGAGTCGCAAGGCGTTTATCGACGAGCTTATCGCCGGTTTCGCCGGCGATCCGTTCGCCGGTCAGTCGGCTCATCGGATCGCGACGAGCCTTGATTCGGAGATAGTCGAAGATCTGATCGCCGCGACGAAGAACCCGTCTGTCAAAGGCGGCGGTCGATTGTGGCTGGTCACCTCGCTGGCCGACATCAGAGACAAGCGGTGCGCCGCGGTGCTGGTGAAGTTGATTGACGAAGGCGGCTCGATCGGCCATGTAGTGGCGTATCACGGTCCCAAGCAGCGTGATGCGGCGCTGGACAAAGCCATCATAGCTCGCGGCTGTGAGTCCAAAGACGCCAAGCTTACGGCGTTGGCGATGTTGGGTTTCATGGTCTTCCGTCGGCAGGCTCCGGCCGGTCTGATTGACGCCGGCATATCAAGCGACGATCCTCGCGTTCGGACCACGGTCGTCGCCGCTCTGTCGCAAACGGCAAGCGTCGAAAACGTTCAGGGTCTCGTTGTCTTGCTGAAGGACCGCCATGTTCGCGTTCGTTCGGCCGTCGCCAAGGCGCTGGGAGCTATGGGGAATCGTCACGCGACAGTTATCGGCGGACTGATAGCGGCGTTGGAGTCTCCCGGCGATCAGGCTCGCAAAGACATATGTCAGGCTCTTTTCAGGTTGAGCGGTCGATCGGGACCGTACGATCCGAACGCATCTGAGGCGGCGAAACGAAAGGTCATCACCACCTGGGTGCGTTGGTGGTCTTCGGTTCGGAAGAATCACCGCTGACTGCCGAACTGCTAGATGCGCTGGTGTTGCTGGTCTTGAGAGACGTCTTTTTCGTTATTACGCCCGGTTCGGCCGGCCAGGATTCCATATCGATCCACGGCGCCACGTACGTCGAGATGAATGATCGCTGTGTTGTGGAGAAATGCGCCGTCGCTCCTTCGAGCATTGCGCCAGTCAGCGGCACTTGGTATAACTTCTTATATGCCAGTCGTTTATTCTCGTCAGCTGAGCCGTCAGGGGTCTTGAATCCCTGAAGTCCGGCCGACGGACCGTGTGCGCCTCCCACATTCCCCAGAACGGTAGTCGCCAGTCCCAGCAGCGCCAGATCGTTTGTGTTGTAGAAATTCACGATTCCGCTGGAGCAGTTGTTCAAGGCTCTGGTGACATCGTGTCCGCTGGAGATGCTGGCCGACAGCAGCACCAGACCGGTGACTTTCCTGCCTTCAGGCAGCGCTGATGCTGCGAATACTGCGATTCCGCCGCCGCCGCTGTGTCCGATGATATGCACGGGTCGGCCTGGATACTCGTCCTGGTAGGCCATTACTCGCTGTGCGATCTTCTCGCCGGCGATGTAGTTGCCGAGAAAATCGATCTGGTTCAGGATCATTCCGACTCCCGGCACAGGCCTGCCCCAATGCCAGATCTGCAGGCTGCGATCTACTCCGGCGGCGTTCAGCCCGTCGCGAATGTTCTGATTGGCGGCGCTTTCGCCCTCGATCCCCGGCAGGATGACGACCAGTCCGGCGTCAAGTCGTTCGGGAGTTTTGAACGCCGCGTTGTTCTCGCATCCGCAAAAAACCAGAGTTGCAAGTATTCCCAGGCAAATTACCAGTTGTCTAGTCATCGTTATTTCTCCGATTTTTTCTTATTGTCGTCGCCGCATAGATGATCTGATTATCTCTGGAGTGTACAATGGTAAGAAGAGTCTGCAAGAGAAACTCGGACTATCTGCCGATATCCTTGAGGACAATCAGATAAAAAAGTTGAATCAGGGTCCCTTCTATACGAATATTTAAGTGTAATGGATCGGTTTTCATTTGCGAGATCAGAACTTCTGAAAGCGAGTAGACATGTCTGCGGATGATATGGATTATTCGGAAATCAGCGGAGACCAGGAGCAGTTGGTTCCCGCTGTATTTGCACGCGACGCCGAAGAAGCCCAGCGATACTGCGAACTGCTGGCCGATCACGGTATAGTCGGCATAGTCGCCTCTGACGACATCGATATCGAAACTGACGCCGAGGAGGCTCAAGAGCCCCAGGACAGCGAAGTCCAGGACGTCGAGGGAGTCGTCCAGGGCGCGGCGATGACTAGAGGAGTCGCCGTTCTCGTAGCCGACGCGCTGCTCGACGAGGCCGGAATGGTCATATCCGATCGTGAGGATCTCGCCGAATTCCAGTTCGACCAGGATGAAGAAGAAGAAGAGGAAGACGACGAACTGGAGTTTGCACAAGGAATCGATTCGGAATTTGAAGACGACGCCGAGCCCGTGGATCTGGACATATTCGGCGACGACAAGGGCTCGCCTGGCGGATCTCTGGGGCAAGACGATGACGACGATTTAGAATTTGGAGACGATTTCGACGATGATCTCGACGGGGATTTCGATCTAGTGTACCGTCAGTTTTGAATCCTTGGGTATAGCCGTTTCAGCTTGATTCGAG
>CAYMSH010000421.1:0-5323 GCA_964392945.1 uncultured Planctomycetaceae bacterium
CCCACCGGGCCTAGGACCGAACAGGCAACTCGAAAACCTCGCCGGCATCAGCATAGAAGAAGCCGAGAAGGAACTCATCCGCAACACGCTTGCGATGGTCTCCGGCAATCGCGAACAGGCCGCCAGCATACTCGGCATAGGCGAACGAACACTCTACCGCAAAATCAAAGAGTACGACTTGAAGGACTGATCCTGGGGCAATCTCGCCGTTATCGGGCATTGTGCTTGAGGCTTGCGCTCGGGGCGCCTAGAATCTGGGGAGTACTTATCGGAGCCTTTATCGTTATGCCCATACGCGTGCTGCCTGTACATCTGGTTAACAAGATCGCCGCCGGTGAAGTCATCGAACGCCCGGCGAGCATCGTCAAGGAGTTGGTCGAAAACTCACTGGACGCCGGGGCTACGCGCATTGAAGTCACGATAGAAGACGGGGGCAAGAAGCTGATCTGCATCTCCGATAACGGTTGCGGCATGGACGCCGATGATCTTTCCAGAGCATTTGTTCCGCACGCCACGAGCAAGCTGCCCAGCGAAGACGACCTGTTTAATATCTCGACGATGGGCTTCCGCGGCGAGGCGCTGGCTTCCGTCGGTTCGATAAGTCACGCGCATATCCGCACGCGACGGACCGATTCGCCCGACGGCGGCGGGTTCGAGATATCCGCTTCGGGACAGACCGTCGAAGAAGTCCGGCCTTGTGCTTCGGCGCCGGGGACTACCGTCACCGTGCGGGACCTGTTCTTCAATACGCCCGCGCGGCGGAAGTTCCTGCGGACCGCCAACACCGAATCGGCGCACGTAACCGAGCAGATAGCCCGCCTGGCCCTGCCGCATCCCAACGTGGCTTTTCTCTACAAGCACAACAATCGCAAGGTCCACGATCTGCCCGCATGCGAAAGCACGCGGCAGAGGATCGGCGATCTGTTCGGCGACGACCTGGCCGACAGCCTCATCAGCGTGCCCGAACGCGGGGATGACACATCGATGGCGGCCCTGATCGGCCCTCCGTCGGCCGCCCGCGGATCGGGCAAATGGCAGTACTTCTTCCTCAACGGTCGCTACATTCGCGATCGCGTGCTGAGCCATTCCCTTCGCGAGGCGTATCGCGGTCTGCTGGACCCGCGACGCTGGCCGGTTGCGTTCATATTCATCGAGGTCCCGCCTGCTGATGTCGACGTGAACGTGCATCCGTCCAAGATCGAAGTGCGGTTCAAGAACTCCCAGCAGGTCCACGGGCTCATCCTGGCCGGCTTGCGGGAGACGCTCAATAAATCCAACCTCACCCCGTCGGCGTCTCTGGAGCCCGATGTCCTTGCCAGACCCGAGCCTGACGCCGAGACCGCAGAGCGACAGGATTCGCTGCGCCACGCCATGGCCGACTTCTTCAAGTCCGCCCCGCCGCCGCAGCCGCACCTGAGTTTCCCGGAAACTCACTCGCGCGGCGGACATCCCGCGCCTCAGCATCGCGGTGAATCGTATTCACTGCCGATCGATACTTCTCCGACAAGCCCGCCGGGCCAGGCAGATTACAAAACGCCTATGACCCCGACGGCGCCCCAGCCGATCGCCGCGACAGGCCAAATGGCGTTCCAGGTCCACGATTCCTATATCGTGGCCCAGTGTCCCGACGGGCTGATAATTGTTGACCAGCACGCACTGCACGAACGCGTGATCTACAACGATCTGAAGAGCCGCCTGGCTTCGGGATCGCTTACCGCACAGCGGATGCTGATCCCCCAGACCGTGACGGTGACCGCCGCCGAAGCGGACCTGCTGGCGGCCAACGCCGAACTTCTGGGCAAACTTGCTATTGAAGTCGCCCCGTTCGGCCCCGACACCGTCGCCATCCAGCAGTTTCCAACGCTGCTTGCCGAACGCGGAGCCGAGGGCCCTGAGTTCCTGCGAGAGGTGCTCGACAAGCTGCGTGAGGACCCCAGCGCCGACGCCGAGCAGCTCATCGAGGGCATCCTGCAGGTGATGGCGTGCAAGGCGGCGATAAAAGCCAACCAGCAGCTAAGCGGCGACGAGATGGAATCGTTGCTGGCGAGGCGCGACGAGATCGACAAGGCCTCGTCGTGTCCGCACGGAAGGCCCACTACTTTGAAACTCACGCTCCAGGATCTGGAGAAACAGTTTAAGCGAACCTGACAGGGGCGAACCTATGGGCAGAAGCATCAAAACGCTGATTTATCCGATCACGACAGTCGCCCTGGCGATATCCAGCGGCTGCAGCGTCGACTTCTACGCTCGGCGCCTGGTCAAGCACCACACAGCCAAAGGCAAGATAGCCCTCTGGCGACTGGGCCAGGCCGACAAGCTCATCGCCAAAGGCAAGATATCTTCGCATCACAGGATCCCCACCGCCGACGGGACCAAGCTCGACGTATGGGTGATCAAAGCCCGCCAGGGCGACGCCGAGGAAGCTTCCCAGCCTCGCGGAACCGTCATGATCCTGCACGGAATCCTTGACTCCAAGGCCCGATTCTTCGGTATGGCCCAGGAGATGGCCCGCAAGGGATACGACGTGGTGATGCTCGATCATCGCGCACACGGGCGATCCGAAGGCGTATACACCACTTTCGGAGCCAAAGAGAAGTACGACGCTCGCGACGTTATAGACGCCCTGCTAAGCCAGCAGCAGATCGCAGAGCCTGTTTACGTGTTCGGCCAGTCGATGGGCGCGGCGATTGCTGTCCAGTACGCCGCTATCGATCCGCGATGTAAAGCCGTCGTGGCGATCGCCCCGTACACCGACATGCGATCGGCCGCCAGGAGATTCGTTCCGTTCATAAGCGAGGCCAAGTTCGAAAAGATACTGGCTCGCGGCGGCGAATTGGCGGAGTTTGAACCTGCTGACGCTTCGGCTATTGTCGCGGCCGGGCAGCTTGAGGTCCCGCTCCTTGTCGTACACGGTCGGATCGACGCCATCGTCCCGCACTCACACGGTTCTGCGGTTTACGACGCGGCGAAGGTCCCCAAGAAACTCGTGAGCTTTCCAATGCTGGGGCACGTCACGCTGATGTTCGCCAGGCAGAGATGGTTCGCACGGCACGCCGATGCGCACTACCGCTCAGCGGCCGAGTCGTATGACAGTCTGGCGGGCAAATAGTTACTCTTCCTGCGTGCTGCAATCCCAGTGCGATACGTTCAGGAACTCGGCCAGTTTCTCCGCCGATTGGCGCACTCGCGGACCGTCGCAGTCTGTCAGCAGGTGAACGCGCCTCGAAGCGTTTTTCATCACCAGGTTCAGTTCGTAGCGGAACGTGTCGGTTTTCGGATCGCTCCCAGGTGGTGCGTCCCGGCAGGACTGCACCATCGCCACTTCATGAGTTGAAATGTCCCGGCCGGTGAACCCGTATCGCGGTCTTCGCGGGCCAGATATTGTTCTCTTGATCCGGTCGAACGTTATCGGCGCCCCGTGGCGCCAGAAGAAGGTCCCAATGCACAGGACCAGTACGGCAAAAGCGAGTTCGCCGACAGTAATCGCCGCAGCCTCCGAGATGCCGAGCATTCCGCCGACGACCAACAAGAGCAGCGTCACCAGGAACCATAACGCGATGCATATCGCCGCCGGCGGTCCGATCCTTCGCAGGACAGGCAACTGGATCGCGGCCTGGCCCTTTTCGGGAAACTGGAGTCTGGCGCCGAAGAATATGAATCCGCCGACTCGCATCGGCGAGCAATGCTGCCGGCCAGTTGCCCGAGCATCATCGTTCATGGGCGCGGATTCGGGTTGTGTGGGTTCAACGTCGACCCATTGGTCGGCGAGACCTGCGAGTTTCACTTCAACAAATGTGCTGTCGAGTTTGTCAGTTCCGAGCATTTCGTCCAGTGCGACAAGAACGCCGGCGGCGTAATCGCGATCGCCTTTGACGAGCACAAGCCCCTGTCGAAGCGCGATGTTGTAGAGTTTCAGGCAGACGTCCGAATCCCCGTCGGCGCTCAGGCGAGGGATGAGTTCATTGGCCGCCAGGTGGAATCTCTTGCCGGGACCGCAGACAATGACAAGCTCGGCGCCGTCGGAAGACAGGCCAATTCTCGGGCGAACGAGAAACACCAACAACCCGCCGCCGATCAGCACGGCCCCAACTGCGAGCATCGCCAGAGACAAAGCTATGGCGCCGAACAGTCCCGGCAGCGAGGCGAATCCCCCGACCAGGATCAGCGATCCGCCCAGGGCCAGACCGCCAGCGAGGATAATCGTCCCCTGGGTCGGAGCACCGGTAATCGTGGTGATATCCTTTTTGACTCCGACAGCGATTGGCTTGTCGAACATAGCGGACCGCTGCTGGACGGACTTCATCATCGCATGCCAATCGTTCCTCGGCCCTTGATCGGCGGGTATTTTGCCTTTACTCATGTCTGAATCTCTGCTTACGTGCTCAAAAAGCATCAACGCACCCCACGGCGAGCGATTGCAGCGGGAATTATCGCCCCGCGGTTCATTGACAGGCGGCGGCGGTTTGCGGACAATCTCGATTTCGACGGTTCCCCCTGAGGCAATGAAAGGACGTATCGATAGAATGTTTTCCCAACCCGAGTTGAAACTTCGCGAAGATATCTGCCAGGTCGCCAAAATGATGTACGCACGCGAGTTCATCGGCGGGCCTGCCGGCAATATCTCCGCGCGCCTGGACGAAGACCGTTTTCTGCTGACTCCCTCGCTCCCGTTCAAGCAACTGCTCAGTCCCGAGCAGCTTATCATCATCGACTCCAGCGGCGCCAAAGTCGGCCCGCACACCGAGGCGAATCGTGATCTCGGCCCGACTTCCGAAGTGCCGATGCACCTTGCGGCCTACAAGATGCGTCCCGACGTAGGCGCCGTCCTGCACGGACATCTCAGCTACTGCGTTGCGATGACAGCCGCAGGCAAGACTATCCGCCCGCACGTGCTTACTGAAGGGATGCTCTTCCTGGGCGACATAGGCGTAGCGAAGTACGCCACGCCGACGACCCAGGAACTTGGCGACAATGTCGCTGAAATCGTAGTCGATCACGATTGCGTAATCCTGCCGTACCACGGCGTGATAGTCGCCAGCACCGACATATGGGCCGCCCTGGCGAAAATGGAAGTGCTCGAGCAGACCGCACAGATAAACTGCCTGGTCAACCAGATGGGCGGCGAAAAACCCATGCCGCGCGAGAATATCGCCGGCATGCTCGAACTGCGCAAGAAAATGAACATGGACCTTCCATCAGACGGCAATCTGCTGGAAGCCTGAGCCCCAGAGGCGGTGCGATTTGTCCAGGATAGCAAGATACTCTCCAGCCGCTGTCGTTCTTGCGGCGCTGTCGATATTAGCTGGCTGCGGCGGACCCGGCT
>CAYMSH010000422.1:0-5253 GCA_964392945.1 uncultured Planctomycetaceae bacterium
TTGAACTGCTCGGAAAACTAAAGCAAAACGACTATGGATTCATTCTCAGAACACCATCGCTTACGAAGTGATCGGCGGCTGGCAATTGGCAATTGGCAATTGGCAATTGGCGACGGCAACGGCAGCGGCGATTCCATCGTTCCGCTGCGTGTTTGGAGTGGGTATTCATTGTTGCGGGGCACTGTGACGATTGAGGCTTTGATCGAACAGGCCATGCGGGGCGGGCATACGCATCTTGCGCTTACGGATATTAATAATCTTTATGGGGCTCCGGCGTTTTGGCGGTTGGCTGTTGATGCGGGGATGTGTCCGATAATTGGGGCTGAGCTTCGTGACCCGAAGGTCCGGTGCGTTGCGCTGGTTGAAAGCGATCTTGGGTATCGTAATCTTTGCCGACTGATAACGAGAGTTCAGTGTTGTACGGGTTCTTCATTGACCGATTCGTTGGGCGATTCTGTCGATGGTCTGCATTTCCTGATCGATGAGGCCGAACTCGCCGGCGTGCTGATCGATGCGATCGGGCCGGAGCGTTTGTGGCTGGCGTTGGATCCGGCGGCCCAGGGGCCCAATTGCGTTCGGCGACTGGTTGAAACCGCCGGCGCGTTGGGGTGCGAACTTGTCGCCTGTCCGACTGCTTATTCAGGCCGACCGGACGATCATGATATTGCTCGACTACTGACTGCGATTCGGATTGGTTCTACGTTTGAAGAAGTCAGCGACGATCAGCTTCCCGGCTTGTCTACGACGCCATGCGATCCGGCTCAGTTCGCCGAGTTCCAGCGCGCGATCGCCAACAATCTCCGTCTCGCCCGGTTGTGCGGCCGGTACAAGTTCCTCCCTCGCCCGGCGGTGTTTCCTGCGTTTGAATGTCCCGGCGAAGCCTCGCCGCGAACGCACCTGCGAGAGCTATGTCGCCAGGGAATTCTCTGGCGATATGGCGGCGTTCGTAGCGACGCCGAGGCCCGCATAGATCGCGAACTGGCGTTGATCGAGTCCAGGGGGTTCGCCGAGTATTTTCTCGTCGTGCGAGACATCGTTCAGTACGCTCGCCGGCGCGGAGCCCCAGTGGCCGGACGAGGCTCCGGCGCCAGTTCGCTCGTTGCGTATCTGCTGGGGATAACAAACGTGTGCCCGCTGACTTACAATATTCCGTTCGAGCGTTTTTTAAATGAGCGGCGGACCGATTTTCCCGATCTGGACATAGATTTCTGCTGGCGGATCCGCGACGAGGTCATCGACTACGCGTTCGATCGCTGGGGCCGCGATCGCGTCGCGATGGTCTCGGCGCATAACACGTTCAAGAGTTCCTCGGCCTTGCGCCAGACCGCCAAGGCGTTTGGATATTCCAACGCCATGATATCGCAAGCTTCGCCCGGCGAATTGGCGTCGGACCCTCGAATCAGACGCCTGTCGGCGCGAATTGTCGGGCTGCCTCACAGCCTGTGCGTTCACCCCGGCGGGATAGTCATCACGCCGGGCCCGATCGAGAATTACGCACCGCTCCAGCCGTCGGCCAAGGGCTGCCGGATCATCCAATACGACAAGCGCGGCGCCAAGGCCGTCGGGCTGGTCAAGCTCGATCTCCTGGGCAACCGCAGCCTGTCGACTATCCGCCAGGCCGCGGACCTTGTCGCGGCTCGCAGCGGTCAAACTGTTGACGTGGAATCGCTCGACCCGGCCGACAAGAAAACAATCGCCATACTGCAGGCCGCCGACACTGTCGGATGCAATCAACTGGAATCTCCGGCGATGCGGAACCTGCTGCGAGCGATCCGGCCGGTGCATATGCGTGACGTGATGAAGGCCCTGGCTCTGGTTCGTCCGGGAGCGGCCGGCGGGGGGATGAAGGATGTCTTCATCCGCCGCCATCGTGGACTGGAGCCGGCGGCGAAGGTCCATCCGCAGATAGACGCGATACTCGCCGACACTTACGGCGTGATGTTGTACGAAGACGATGTAATGCTTGTCGCCGCGGCGATAACAGGCGGCTGCCGCGCCCGCGGCGACATGTTCCGGAAATCCGTTCAGAAGTGCCGCAGCGACGACGAGCGCCTGGAACTGTCGCGAGATTTTCTGCGTAGCTGCGGCGCCGGCGGGATCGACGATCAACTGGCCCGCTCGCTCTGGGTTCAGATGGCCAAGTTCAACTCCTATTCGTTCTGCAGAGCACATGCCGGCAGCTACGCTCGCCTCGGATTCGCCGTGGCGTATTTGAAGGCCCACTGGCCTGTCGAGTTCTGGACCGCCGCGTTGAACAACAACCAGAGCATGTACCACCCGCGGGTTTACGTCGAGCAGGCAAAACGCATGGGTGTGAAATTCCTGGCCCCCGACGTCAACCGGTCGGCCGCCGAATACGCCGCCCAGGGCGATGCGATCAGGATAGGGCTGGGCTCGATCGCCTCGCTTGGCCCCGCGGGCGCACTGGCTGTTTTAAACGCCAGAGAGCAACGCGAATTCGACTCGCTGACTGACTGCATCCTGCGAACTTCTCTTGCTCGCGCCGAGGCCAGATCGCTGGTTTTGTGCGGGGCGTTTGATTACACCGGCCGGACCAGACCGGCGCTAATGATCGAACTGGACATGGCGATATCCGTACGCCGAACGTCGCGCCGCAGCCCGCCGGCGGGAGGGTTGTTTTCGATCGAGCGGAGGGCGGCTCCCGCCGCCGCCGGCGACTACTCGCCCGGACGCAAATATCTCGATCAGCGACGCATACTCGGCGTATCGATCGGGCCGCACATAATGAAGATTCACCGCGCAAATCTGCGGGGCAAAGTCAACGCGGCCAGCCGCGAACTGCCCGCCCGCATCGGCCGCCGCGTAACAATCGCCGGCGTATGCGAAGCAAGACGCCCCACGCCAGCCGCCGACGGGCGAGAAATGGTCTTCCTGACAATGGACGACGAGTTCGGCCTGTTTGAAGCGACATACTTTCCCGACCAGAATAGTTTTGCCCGTTTCGACACCTACGGTCCACACATAATAACCGGCAAAGTTACCGAAAAATACGGTACAATCAGCATCGCAATGGCGACAGGAGTTTAAAAACTCATGGCCGATCAGAAATACATAATCGGAACAAGCGGGTACTCGTTTAAGGATTGGGTCGGAACCTTCTATCCTGACGGTACGCAACCCCGCGATATGCTGGGTTGCTATGTCCGCCATTTTGAAACCGTGGAACTGAACTTCAGCTACTATCGCATGCCGTCGGCCGCCACGCTTAATGCGATGGCCCGCAAGACTCCCGATGGTTTTAACTTCTGGATAAAGGCCAACCAGGAGACCACGCACAAACACAACAGGGCGGTGGCCGGTGAGTTCATCGAAGCTCTGTCGCCGCTGATCTCGCAAGACAAACTCGCCGGCGTGCTGATGCAGTTCCCCCAATCGTTTCACCGTACGGTAGCCAATAGAAAATACCTGGCTGCGACGCTTGGGGATTTCGCATCCGTACCGACGGCCGTCGAGTTCCGGCACTTCAGTTGGGCCGAGTCGGCGACAGCAGAAGGTCTGCGGCAGCGAAATGTGGCGCTGGTGATACCCGACGTGCCGGACCTGGACGGACTGTACCGCAGCGGACCGCAAGCAACTTCTTCGACGGCCTACCTGCGGCTGCACTCGCGAAACGCGTCTAAATGGTACTCCGGCGGCGCCGAGAGGTACGACTGGAACTACACCACAGAGGAGATCGAAGAGCTGCTGGGCAAGTGGTCCGACACCGCCGACCAGGTCGACAAGGTCTACACATTCTTCAACAACTGCCACAAAGGCCAGGCCGCAAAAAACGCCGAAGCAATGCGCGAAATACTCGAACAAGTTTGACTCCACGCAGCAAGGGGGTTGCCTGATCGATCACAGTTTCGTAATCTGTCGGTATGGTTGGGAATAGATACGTATCCTGCTGCGTGTGGGCGATGGTTCTTGCGGCGACCATGTGCGCGACCGGTTGTGCGCCCAAGTTGTCCGAAGGCGACGCCAAGGCTCTGGCCGAAGCCAAAGCGTTCCTCGCCGGAGGCGGCGATGTTAACGCCCGGGACAATAGCGACTGGACCAGAATGCGGCATGCCGTATGGAACAATCATCTGGGAACCATGCGTTTTCTGATCGCTAATGGAACTGACCTGAAGGAGGAGGATCGTTGCCGGCACCACCTGCTGCACGACGCGGCGCTGCGAGGCCGTCTGGATGCAATGAAGCTTCTAATCGAGCACGGGGCCGATGTGAATGCGAAATTAGACTATACCAAATACACCGCGTTGCATATGGCCGCGTTTGAAGGGAGTATCGAAACCGTCAGATTCCTCGTGCAACACAAAGCCGACATTAACGCCAAGGGCCGTGGCCGTGATACGCCGCTATTCTTCGCCGCCGCCAGCGGTAGTTACGAAGTCGCCGAGTTTCTGCTCTCGCGAGGCGCCTCGGCGACTGTTAGCATAAAGTCGGGCGTCACGCCGTTGTGGGTGGCCGCAGGGGGGCATTGGCCAGTGATACGCGAATTCGGCGGGGAATGGTTTCATATTGACTTTGGTGACACGCCGGAGGAAGCCGAGGCCAGGCTTAGGTCATTTCACACGGGCGATCACGGAAAGGTCATACGATTGCTGGCCAGGAACGGCGGCAGGGTCAAAGAAGTCATCTGGTACAACACGGCTTTGCACAGGGCGGCATTCGCGGGGAATCTGTCGGCCGTGAAGGTGTTGCTGGAACTCGGAGCCGACCCGTCGATCAGGACCGGAGCTGAAATGTATGATGAAGATCTGTGCGAAAGACCAGGTTACAATGCGTTGGATGCTGCGGTCTGGGCCGGAGTGCGTTGGGATCCTGATCAGCAGGGCGGGAGGCTCGTTGAGATGTTGATCCTGGCTGGTGTCGATGTTAATCAGCACGACGGAATGGGCCAGACGCCTCTTCATCATGCCGTTGAGAATCTGCATGTTGGTGCAATTAAAGCCCTCCTCAAGGCCGGGGCTGACATCAATGCGGTTGACAAGAAATACGTTTCCAGGCGTGTGGTGACGGTTGAACCGATCCCTCCGTACTACAGACACAATATTGGCTATGCGCGTTATGGTCAGACGCCATTATTCACGGCGCTGAGAATCGATTTCTCAAGATATTGGGACAAGAAACAACGCTCGCAGTTGCGTGCAAATCAGTTGGTGGTGGTTAAGCTTCTTCTGGAGAATGGCGCCGACGTTCCGGCGAAGCTGCCTGACGGCGCAACGCCTCTGCATACTGCCGTGCTGT
>CAYMSH010000423.1:0-5226 GCA_964392945.1 uncultured Planctomycetaceae bacterium
CCGTTATCCGCATTCGACGCCCAGCCCCAACTGTCGCTGAGATACCATCCGCCGATGTCTATCGACGCTCCGGTGGTGTTGTACAACTCGATCGCGTCTACGTCCGGGTCGTCGGTGTGCGAAAGCACTTCGTTGATGACAACGCCGAGGGGACCCTGGGGCCCAGCGCCGGGAGTTCCGCCGTAAGCAACCGACGAGGCCCAATTGTCCGCATCACCGTAATCGTCGGCGGTGTCTATAATTTCGATCGAAGCGCCTTTTCCGTCGGCGCGTCCGGGCCAGTCGCTTGAATCATTGAAACGGAAGTTTCGAATGTCCAGACCGAGAACATCTGTAATCCGGAGCCTCTCTCCGCCATTGGACAGATGCGGGGCCTGATAGCCCATGCCGTATTGACCGGCGACCGCCGGCCCGGAGCCGTATCTGGCGACGAACGCGGCCTGGTTGGCGACGACAACCGCACTCGCTCCGGGCGCCAGAGTAGCGTCTGAGTCAAATTCAAACTCGAACCCTTCAACAAACTTAACTCCGCCCAGGGCGACAGTCGACCCGCCGATGTTCATTATCTCGACGAATTCGAAGTCTTCGCTGGTCCACGATGAATTGATCGCCGATTCAGATGGAGTCGGATCGTGGGGATTGTAGTTTATCTCGGTTATCGCGAGGTTGCTCGCATCGGCCGGCGTATCGACAACCAGCACCAGTTCGCTCGGGGCACCCCACTGAACCTGCGAGAAACAGTGGGTCGACGGCGTGGCCGAGGCATCGTACACGCGTGCGACAATATTCATATTGTCGGTAACTGTAATCGGTCCGCCGGTGTAGGCCTGACCTCGTATTCCGCCGCCGACATTTCGCGGATCCGATCCGTCGGTAGTGTAGTAAATTGTTCCGGAGCCCGAGGTAGACAGTGTAACTGTCGAGCCCTGGACGACAGGTCCGTCGGAGCGGGAGAATTGCGTCAGCGTGCGAAACTGGCTGTCCATCCAATCTACGCGAGCGGCGACCCAATTCTTCAGGCTGTTGTAATGGCCGTTCCAATTGCTGTCGAAATCCTGTGCGGTGTAGTCTATATCCGCGGCTTGGGTGTCTATAACGCTCTGCAGGTTGGCATGGCTGAAGACGTCCTGGCGAAGCTCAAACCATCGATCGATCCAGGCCTGGCTGAACTCGGGGTCGTTGAACATGCGAGGCCACCAGTTGCCCCACTGGAAGTCCTGCCACCATCCCACAGGGTTCGAAGAGCGGTTCTCGAAACCCAGGGCCCGGTCAAAGTCCCATATTGGCCCGAACGAAAACTTCTCGCCGCGAGGCTTATAGAGATATGTGCTGAGCCGGAACTCGTCTGGATTCTTGGTAAATTCGTTGAGTATGTGATGATCTATCGACGCGGCGACATCGATGTAGTCCGAGTAGTGCAGACCGGTCGTCGGATTAGTGAAGCCCGGACCGTTCAACGCCGCGTAATACTCGTTCAGATAGTTCTTTATCCACTGCTCCTGGGCGTCGTACTCCGGCAGTTCTATGATATCTTCCTTGGGATAGACCCATTTCAGACCCGTGCCGCCCGCGCTGAAACCGCCGTCGCCCGGATCGGCCCGATCGATCTTGAACATGTAACCGCCGGAGATCTCCGGTTCGGTGTTGTCGCTCTGGTCGAGTTCCTCGACGTCTACGCGATCGTCGTCGCGCTTGATCTTCTCCATGAAGACGAACACGCCCTTGTAGTCGGCCATCGACACGTCGCCGCCGCCGGTGTTCAGGAAATACGCGACGTGACGGGTGCGAACGGCGTACTGGCCGGCCTGGTTGGCCATTTCGTAGATGAACGAGTTGTTCATCTTGGACTTGTCGAAGCTCGAACTGTACAGGATCCAGTCCGATTCGCTGGGCATCCCCAGAGGCGATATGTTGCTGTCGTCATTCACCTCATCATCCCAGGCCTCGACAGTGTACGACTGGCCGCCGGTGCTTGAACCGCGGGTCTTCAGGCCGGCCCGGGTTCCGAGTTCACCGGAATCGGTTATAAAAGTCCACCCGCTGGCGCCTGGTTCGAAAATCGATACGTAAGTGGGCTGCTTGGTTTCCGACGGCACACCGCCGGAGCCGAAATTGTCGATTACGACAATAGGAATGTCCGTGTAGTAACTCTGGACATCCGCGGCCAGTCCGATGTAGCTCTCGGTATTGATCGGCCCGGGAGCTCGGCCAGGTTCGTATGCCCGGGCGCGGACTTGCGTGGTGTCGGTTATCGTCAGCGGGCCGGTGTACGGAGTGGACGATTCGGTCGGCAGCGTACCGTTGAGCGTATAGTCAAGCGGCGCGTCAGCGGCGGCCGTGCTAAGCGATACGTTCAACAAACCAGCGGTCACCCGGCCGCCCAAACGCGAGAACACGACTGGATCGGCCGGGGCTCCGACACTCGGATCGTTCTCCGCGCCAGGAGTCGGGTTACCGAAGAATCTCGCCGGAGACGAGGTGCTGCTGAGCACCAGTTGCGGTTGGATCAGCAAGTCGTCGTCGGCTTGGTCTACATTCAAACCGTGAATCGCCAGCACGTTCGTACCGGCGTGGAGCGAAGCGGCGGAGATGATGAAATCCTGGTAGATAACCGCCTGGATGTTCGATCGAGTCGCCGTGGCGTTTGAATCTGTCGCCAGCACGGCCGGGGCGTTCTGCGCGGCGACCTGGACCCCGTTGAGATACGCGACAAACCCGTCGTCGTACTTCATGCGGAGCGTAAGGCTCTCCTGGCCGTTGATCGCAGGGACCTCGAATTCCATGCGAGTCCAGAGCGATGCGTTGACGTCCTTCATGACGGCCGAAACGTTGGTCTGCGTGACGAGTTCGAAATCGTCCTGCTCGTTGGAGAAACCAACGCCGAACTGGTTAGGTATGAACGCCCCAAACGGCATGGTCAAACCGGCGTTTTGCACGCCCGGAGTCGGATTGTTGCCGCGCTGGAAATCGTTGGCCGAATCGGTGTCGAAATTGCCCGAGCGGGACAGAACTTCCCGCGGGCCGAATTCGGCGCTGAACGAGACGTCGTCGATCGCCATAGGGCTGTCGTTAACGGCGTCGTTGCTGTCGTACCAGGTGACATAGAACGTCTCGCCGTCAGGGATCAGCGTCTCCGGCGTATATGTCGCGCTGATAACGGTGCGGTTTTCTGCGGCGTTTCCGTCGAGCTTGACCGTTCCGCCGTTATTCTTCGGAGCCACGAAATCAAACTGTGCACCCATCAGGACAAAGCCCGAGCCCGGGTCCGTACTGAAATACAGAGTCAGGCCCTCGGGAGGATTCTCTCCGGATTCTCTGTCCTGCCACTGTTCGCCGGCGTAACCCAGCGTGAAGGACTCAATATCCGATCCGGTGTTGTTGGTGATCTCCAACTGCATCGCCCGGTCGCCGCTGCCTGTGGTCGCTATATTTCCGACAGCCCGATCGAAATCGCCCGTGGTCCCGTAGTTGTAGCTGAGTCCTTTGGTGGTCGATGCGCCGTCGTCGGCATAGAGTGTCTCGTTTTCTACTGTGCTCCCGGGCGGTACGCGATTCTGCGTGGTCGAGAATTTCCCAACCTTCCAGCCGCTAGGGGCGACGGTATTCCCCACTCCTATCGAGTCGAAATCCTCGGTGTATGTCCCGCCGGTGTAGCTGATTCCCGCTCCGCCTCCGCCGCCGGGGCCGCCGCCTGAATCCGAACCGGGATCGGCTCCGTCGCCGGCCCACTGGCCTCCCGGGGCTATGCCGGTAAAACCGCCGTAATCGAAGCTCATGGCGTCGATCTCGGCCTGGTCGTATCCCCAGACCGCAAAGTCAACTACCTGCCCTGAATCGTCCAGTATCGTCGCCCAACCGTCGCCGTCGATATCCCAGTCGATGCCGCCGGTCCAGCCCGAATCATCTCTCGACAGGATGTCGCCCGGCTGGAGCGTACCGCTGAGGCTCCACGCCTCGGCATTCAGGGCGCTGGGGCCGGAGGCCGGATAGTTAACCAGAACCGTCCACCCGGTAACGTCGAGCGGGTCGGTTCCGGCATGCTGTATCTCCACGTAGTCGACGTCGCCGGTCCCGGCCTCTGTCACCAGCAGCGTCCGGCCGCCGTTGTGAGTCGAGTGAGACCATGATGAATCATCGAACGCCTCGCCTGTCCACCCGTCATTGGGCGCAGGAAGCAGCGGCACATCGCCGGGGGTCGGAACGTGGTAGGTGAAACTTGTCCCTGCGTCAACCAGCAGGCTCCAGGCCGAGCCTACGGTTATGCCGTACGACACGTCGGTCACCTGGTCGGGATAGTCCACATACGAGTGCGAGATAGACGCCCCGTCACTCTCGACCAGCAGGACGCTTTCGCCGGATTTGCTCAACTCGAAGTTCGTGTGATAGTGCTGGCCATCGAAATACGGATAATCATCGTCGTCTTGGCCAGAGGCGAATATCAGCAGATAGTCGTTACCGCTCGGATCCCCTGAAGCGGCCAGCGTAACGTTTGGAATCTCCCACTTGTCCAGATTATCGTCCTTGTCGGTCAGGAACCAACCGTCGAGATTGACCGGCGAGGCCGTGGGGTTGTACAACTCAATCCAGTCGGAGGACTCGCCGTCACCATCCAGGATCGTATTGTCATTGGAGGCCATGAACTCGGAAATCACGACCGAACCGCTGAGAAGCAGTCGCGGTTCGAGCGATTCTAATACAGGTGCGTCGCTGAAGCTATTAGTGTGACCGTCCATAGAATCCTCACATCTAACGCAAAAAGAGCTCCTCCGAACTCTTGAGCATGGCGATAGCGAATGGGTTAAGATGTTAGTATACCACGAATTTGAAGCCGCAGAGTGGAAATTTAAGAAGAAAAGAGAGTGTTATTTCCGCATAAGAACGCTCTATCGGACCCGCGATAGCGCACGCGCATCGGCAGACATATCGCAACCCCAAAGTACTCGGTATAGTCGATTGTACCTCTGCCCTGCTCTACAGCGGCATCGCCAGCGGGGCTTCGGCCAGTACATCTGCCAGTAAGTCGTCGGAGTCTGTCGACGAATCGTCACTGGATAGAACGCCGATCAACTCTCGCTCTACTGACGGTGCTGGTGCGCGGCTCTCGTCGGCGATCGGCAATGCCGGCTGGTCTACTGCTATCGTCAGTACCGTCGGATTCAGTTCAGATTCGCTTGCTGCCGATTCAGGCGACGGCGACTGGCTCACTGAAGTGACCAGTCCGGGCGA
>CAYMSH010000424.1:0-5217 GCA_964392945.1 uncultured Planctomycetaceae bacterium
AGCAATCCCTTTATCTTGACAAGCCGAACAACCGATAGTAGATAGACGCTCATAAAGACACTATAGGAGTCAATAATCGTAACCAGCCATCCAGATGAAATACGCCGAGAACTGGCTGACCAGTTCGCCCAGCAAGAACTCATTCGAGCCACACGCACGAGTCGCTACGATGCAGGCCAAGAGTTAACCTACGAAATTACCGGCGTTAACGACAACGCGACAGGCTCGGTTCGTCTCGTGATCGACAAATTCGTCGGCGGCGGGTTCGCCGGCCAGGTCTATCGCATAAAGATTCTGGACATCGATTCAGACGGTCCGGGCCCGGGCGGTCTGGAGGTCGATAAAAAATGCGCGATGAAAATTCTGGTCCCGCCTTCGAAGGGATCATTGGTCTTCAGGAACGTGATTTACCGGATCGGCTTCCAGGGATCGTTCCAGTTGCAGTTGAATCCGTCCGCCGCACGGGCCGGAGCTCTCTGGCAGAAGTTCATACGGCGAGCGGCGGGATTGAAATTCGGCAGCGAAAGCTCTGTCGTAGATATTCACGCGACGTTCATCGACAGGACTATCGGAAGCTGCGGCGAGTTGAGCGAATGGATCGACGGGCGCGTCTGGGACCTTGAAGTCGATGATCATATCGACGTGCTCAAGCAGCATTTCAAGGGCAAGAAGGTCGACCCCTCGCAACTCGGTTCGCCGGAATACCGAGCCAAGCGCGAGTTCATGGCCGACTTCGTGGACATGCTCCACGAGATCGGCGCACACGAATTCGCACGCCAGTACGAATGGGGCACGTGCAAGTCGCAACCCAACGTGCTGAAACGCAACGACGCCGGGGATGGACCGGCCGACGGGCTGACGGCCGTTGACTTCCGCGCGGGGCTGGCCCTGCTGCCGTTCCTGCCGATGTCGCCAGGCGACATACCGCTGATATTCAAGGGAATCGCGCGCGGCTCGCTGGTGCAGTTCGATCGCGGCAATCTCGACACGCTACAGAAATACATCGACGCCAATGCCGAGCATTTCGCAGACATGGGCCCTGCGATGGAAGAGCTCAAGAGCGCCGAAGAGACCTATCGCAACTCACTGCCCGACATCACCCACAACCACGTGAAGCTGCTTTACAGCGGCAAACTCTGGTCAACCATGATCGACAGTTCGATCAACGCGGCCAATGTGCAGGGATTCGCCGACGAGCAGTTCACCGCATCGCTGAAGAAGAACCGCTTCAAGGCGATCGCATTCGCCGTTACCGGAATGGTCGGCGGACTGTGCAGACTCGGAGCCCTGGCCGGTTTCATCTGGGCGATTCTGGCCGGTGCGATGTCCTGGCCGCTGGGCGTATCGCTGTTTGCGATAGCCTGGCTCGGACCCAAGATAAGCAAAGGCCCGCGAAGAATGTGGGGCAATGCGATATACAGGAAACACTGCGGCACGATCGTCAAATCGTGGCATTACGCGCTGCGAGCCTCACAGGGAAGGTTCCTTGAAAAGCTCGTCACGTGGCATCGCGACGGGAGAGTTTCGGGCCCCAGGGCCATGGCGCTGTCGCACAGGCCCTGGCACCTGGCCGGACACGAGCTAATGTCGTTCCTGCCGGTCTTCCTGCATCGCGGACTGACCGATTGGCATTACGTAAGCAGAAAGCTGCATTACATATTCGTCCGCCCGGCCCTGCTGTTTTTCAACCCCAAGGCCCGCGAGGAGTGGTTGCGCGAGATGCTCGCCGCCGGCCGCAAGAATCGCATGCTCAGCGACGAAGACGCCAAACTGATCGAATCGCAACTCGGCGATCCGTATATTCAAAAATACCTCAAGAGCCTGGCGGTGCATGTATGCACCCTTCCGGTCACGCAGCTGGTGGCCCTTGCCGTAGCGGTCTGGCACGCGGCGGTCAACAACCTGGAGTGGGACCAGGCCTGGAAGCACGGCCTGGGGATAATGATATTCTTCCAGGTCACGCCGATATCGCCCGGATCGATCTGCCGCGGCCTGTATGTACTGTACCTGGTGATAAGAGAGCGGAACTTCAAGGACTACAACATCGCCCTGTTCCTGGGATTCTTCAAGTACGTCGGCTACCTCTCGTTTCCGATCCAGATGGCATATCGATATCCGGCGCTGGCTCGCTTCATGGCCGGTCACTGGGCCACTGAAGCGGCGCACATCGTGCCGGTGTTCGGCGAACACGGAGCCGTGCTGGAGCATGCGGTTTTCGGAAAGTTCTACAATCTGCCGCTTACGATAAGACGCCGCATGACGACTATCAACGAGTACCGCAAGAAGCTGCCGGTAAGGGGCTGGCACATGCTGCCGATAACGGCGTTTGGCCTCGGCGCGTTCATCTTGAGCGAATGGATCTACCTGCAAATCTGGGGCTCGCTTCCGGGAATCGTGACTCTCTGGCCGGTCCTGATCGCCCTGCCGACGCTTGCGGGCGCCGCAGTTGCCAGATGGGCCGGCAGCGCGACTCTGACCAAGAGAGCGCTGTACGCCATGATGTGCGGCCTGCTGACCGGCCTGTGCGCAGCAGCAGCTCACGTCTGGCTGCATGCGCCCCAGGCCAAGGCTTCGATCGCATTGACACTCGAGGGAATGCGAACTAACAGCACATGGGGCGTATTGCTGTTTGCAATGCTAGCGGTTATCGGAGCGGTGATCTACGAAATCAAACAACCGCTGCCGAAGACAAACAACTAGCTTTTCTTCTTGTTGTTGTTTTTCTTTTTCTTGGGGCGTTTGGGCTTCGGAGCCCTGCCGGTGTACTTGCCGTCATCGACCTGTTTGCGCGGGTTAACCCACTCCCTATCCATGATCGCGTTGATCTTCTTAACGATGTCGGGATGCTCTGCGGCGACGTCGTTTTTCTCGCCAATGTCCTTGCTCAGATCGTACAGGCGCAGCGGGGTTTTCCGCTTACCGCCTCCGCCGATTCCCTTCCACTTGCCCATGCGAACCGCATGCACGCCGGATGACCAGAAGAGGAATTCGTGCTTCTTTTGTTCGCCTTTGCCAAGCAGTGTCGGCACGATCGAAATCCCGTCAGTCTCTTTTGGGACTTCGCCCGACACGCCGGCCAGTTCGGCGAAAGTCGGCATCACGTCAGGGAAGTACCACGGCAGATCGCTGACCTGGCCGGGTTTGATCTTGCCGGGCCAGCGGACGACCATCGGCACGCGGATTCCGCCTTCGTGCATCGAGCGCTTGCGGCCGGTCATCTTGCCGCAGGAGTTGTGAATTCCGTCAAATCGCTGGGCGGCCCCGTTGTCGGAAGTGAAGAACACGATCGTGTTGTCGTCGATCTTCAGTTCCTTCAGCAGCGAGATAATCTCGCCGACCTGGCGGTCCATCATCGAGTCCATGGCGGCCGCAACTTTCGCCGCTTTGCTCTTCCAGGGCTTGTCCTTGTACAGGGCCCACGCCGGCTCGTCGTCAGGGATCTGATACGCCGCATGCGGAGGCGTCCAGGGGCAGTAGCACAGGAACGGCTTATTGGCGTTGGCCTTGATGAACTTGATCGTCTCGTCGAATATCGCGTGGTGCGTGTAGCGCCCGTTAAGCTCTACTTTAACGCTGTTGCGGAACAGGTGCGTGTAGTACGTATGTGCGTGCCACTGGTTGTAGTAACCGAAGAACAGGTCAAACCCCTGCCGCTCGGCCGCACCGTCTTTGCCCTGATTACCTAAGCCCCACTTGCCGAACCCGCCGGTTGCATAACCAGCCTTTTTCAGCACTTCGGCGACAGTAACCTCTTCGGGCAGCAGCGCGATCCCGCCGCTGTTGCCGCGCACCGGCGTATGGCCTTTGTGCGTGCCGGTCATCAGCGTACTTCGAGCCGGGTCGCAGACCGTATCGCCGGAATAGCAGTCGGTGAACTTGATCCCTTCGGCGCACATCTTGTCGATGTTCGGAGTGAGGATCGTCTTGCTGCCGAAGCAGCCAAGATCGTGATACCCCATATCATCGACCATGATAAAGATGATATTCGGCTTGCGAGCCGGAGCATCTTTGGCGATCGCCCTGAGCGGAAGTGAAAGAGTCGCGGCCCCTACCGCGGCGGCCTTCAGGAAACCTCTACGATTAAGTCCATTCATTGTTCTCTCACTTTCTTTGTTACTTCGCCGTCACCCGGCAAGCAGTAGGCGAAGGATGAGTTGCGCTGCGATGTTGGCGTAGACGCCGGCGGCTAGATCGTCTACTAATACGCCCCACCCCTGCGGGAGTTTTTCCAGTTGGCGGACTGGCGGGGGTTTGGTTATGTCGAACAGGCGGAACGCTGCAAAACCTACTGCGCACGTGATCCAGGCGCCGGCGCCGATCATTGGCAAGCCGAGCATCGCGACTGCCTGGCCGGCCCATTCGTCGGATGTGCATTGGCCCGGATCCTTCTTGCCGAACGCCTTTTCCGTGAACGGGCCGAGCGCCACGCAGACTACGGAGAAGAACGCCGCCACGATCGCCATGACGCCGAGGGCGCAATACCGGCTCGGAAGCGCCCAGACCGCCAGCGCGTAGACGCCGACGGCCCCCGCCGAGCCGAACGTGCCTGGAGCAAACGGCGCGTAGCCCAGGCCCAGACCGGTAGTCAGGAATTTGCCGAGCTTACTCATCGCTGCTCATCAAAAGCCCCCTGGCCTTGTTGAGATACGACAGTCCGCTCAGCAGCGTAACGATCACCGCCAGCCAGACGCAGATGACCTTCATGTAGATCGCCCACGTCGCAGTGGGAATGTTGGCCTGCTGGTAAAGTGCGGTGCATATCGCAAACGATTGGACGAACATTTTCATCTTGCCGGCCGGGGTCGCTGGGAACTTCATCCCCTGCGATTCGCTGTAGCCCCGCACGCCGGATACCAGGAACTCGCGACCGAGGATTACGACGACCATCCAGGCCTGGACCGACGAGGCCATGCCGCCGGTAAGCCAGCCGGGCAACTGCTGATCGACAGCGCCAGGAGCCATCGTGAAGTTCGGACCGGCCAGCATTATGAACCCGCCGACAACGAGGATCTTGTCCATCACCGGGTCGAGTATTCGCCCGAACGCGCTGGTGATCTTCCACTTGCGTGCGAAGTATCCGTCCAGCACGTCGGTGATCCCGGCCACAATGTATAGCCCGAACGCGATGTTCAGCAGCCATCGCCCGCTGGCCGCGCCCTGCTGGTACGTGCCGAGCAGCGCGAAGAACGCGATCGACAACACCATCCTGCCGACGGT
>CAYMSH010000425.1:0-5195 GCA_964392945.1 uncultured Planctomycetaceae bacterium
CGTGAAATTGCGGAGCTGCTTGATCGTCCCGCGCGGCACGTCCTTCAGCCCGTCGCCCACGTATATGTCGGTTATCTGGAGAATCGCATCTTTGCGTTTGAGATCGACTCGCGACGGGATTACCGGCGGGCGGGTGGTTCTTGCCAGCGGGACCGGCTCTACGAGATGGTGCGTCGGATCGTCCTTGACCAGCGTTATATTGTCGAACACGTCGACTAGGTATATCGCCCATTTGGATCGCTGCCCGCCGGCGGCGGTCAGGAAGTATTTGTCGCTCAGCGGGAAGGGGTGCAGGTACAGCGGCGAGGCCCTGCCGGCAAGATTGTCGAGTATGACAGGCTCTACCTTCCGGCCTCGGCGGTCCGCGATGCGCTGGACCACGCCGTCGGCCTCGAATCGGCCCTTGGCCGCATCGAACAGCACCATCTCACCCATTCGCTTCAGCCCGTGATGCCCCGAAACGATAGCGACGAACTTGCTCGGAGCCCCGGGGACCTGGCGTGCGTAGAACATCGCGTTGGGCCAGTAGGAGTTGCTGCCGTAGTAGGCGACCTGATCGGTCCCGTCGGGATTCATCGTAAACAGGATGCGGCTGTAGGCGTGCGAGATGTCGCTGTACTCCCAGCGCAGGTACATTACGCGGCCGGAGTTCATCATCGCCGGATACCAGTCGTGGTCCTGCTCGAAAGTCAGTCGGCGTATGGCTCCGGTCTTGGTCTCCAGGCGGTACATGTTCGTCACGTGCGCCGAACCGCCGACGCACGGCACGCCGATCATGGGCGCCGTTGAGGTGAAGATGACGTTGTCGTCCGGCAGGTAACATGCGTCGTAGTTGCTTACGCCTTTGGCCTCGATCAGCGGCAGTTTCCGCAGGCCCGAGCCGTCGGCGTTGACCTCGCAGATGTCCCAGCCTTTCGGCCCTGAACGCGAGAAGATCATCTTCTTGGCGTCGAAGTGCAGGTCGATATCGCCTACGAAGTCGCCGGCCCGCTCGGGTCGGTGCACCGTTGTCAGCTTGCCGGAAGGCTTCACCGGCGAAACTGTGGCGATCTCGTTGTCGAAGTTCTTCCCGCGGATTGACGAATTGCTCTGCCAGTTGCTCGGCAGGCCCAGGTCGGCCGTGCGGCGAACTATCAGCTTGTCGAAACCCAGCAGGGGGTTTGCCAGCAGCGCTTCGTCGGCCAGTGCTTTCAGTGCGACCGGGTCCTTGGCGTCAAGCTTGTCCAGGCGCTTGAGATATTCGGCGCCCTTGGGGTACCTGGCCCCGAACGTTTTGGTCAGATCCTCAATCGCCGCGCGGAGTGATTCGGGCGTGCGGGCGGTGATGTCGGCCTTGCTCGGCTTGGGTTTGGCCTTGCGAACCTTCTTGGGTTTGGTTTTCCTCCTGGCCTTGCGTTGAGCTTTTGTCAGGCGCGCCGAGGGCGCCTTCGCCGGAGCCCAACCAGCCGAGCCGATCAGCACGACTGCAATCAATATAGCTGTTAATCGCCGCATATCTGTTATTCCATAGCAAGGGATTGTCGTTAGCGTGAGAAGGTATTATACACTGCTCGGCGAGGCGCACGAAACTTTTCCCGTTCATCCATTGGCGCCTTACTGTTTGCGCACCGGGATATCGCGGCAGACAGTGTTGAAGCATGGTCCGCACGCCGTCAGCAGGAGCTTGCCGGCGCTGTGCGGGTTGATCGCCACGGACGCCCGGCCCTGTTTGTCTGCTCGGGTCACTGCGTAGACCTCGCCGCCTTTCCAGGCGCAAATTGTCGCTCCCGGGCTCGTTGTCACCTTCAGCGTCTGCTTGCCGACTTTCAGCGTTTTAGGCGCTTTGAGAACGCAGGTGATCGGATCGCGGGCCCGCAGGTCCAGCGTCGGGTCGCCCAGCAGGTTCAACTCACACTGGATCATGTGGTACCCCGCGGTCTTGGCTGCGTGCGGGGCCATGTCGGCCTTAGTGGCCGCGAAGGCCTGGCCGGCGGTGAGGTATCGTCCGTCGGGGAGCTTGCCCAGCGCGTGGACCCAGAATCGCGTCATAGTCTCGGTTGTCCCGTCGAGCTTGCCCTCGCGGATCATCAGCGGAAAATCCCGCCGCGGATTGTGGAAGATCGGCACGCCCGGGCGGCTCGGGGCCGCTACCAGAATCGCGCCCTTGTGCGGCGCACGGAGCATTGTCTCGGCGATGCACGGATCGCCGGCGGTGTCGAACTGTCCGGTGAAGCACGAGACAGTCGTGATCGCCAGGTACGCGTCGCGGTTGGCCAGTTGTCCGACAACTTTGCCTGTGACCAGCGATCGCCCGGAACTGTGCTCCAAGACCCAGAATTGCGGCATGCCATGCCCGTGCATGTGCATCTTGGCGGCGGTCTTGTCGGCGATGCGAGCCGAGAAGTTGCTCGCATTCAATGCGTACGACGCCTTCCTGGCTTTGTCCCACGGTGTGGAGGTGTGGAAGAAGCGAAAGACCTCGCCCCCCGGCCAGGCCTTGGAAATATAACTGTCCCAGCTGCGTCTGACCTTCGGTTCCGAGCCGCGGGTGGTGTTGGTGTAGAGGAACTTCCCGGCCAGGCCCTTTGTCGGATATCGCGACTCGTATCCGATGACCTTTTCGGTGTACGCCTTGACGTCGGCGGGGGAGCGAAGGGGGATGCGGCCGATGCAGGCGCCGCCGGGGTGCGTGTAGGCGATCGCTTTCCTGTCGGTACGCCAGCCTCCGTATTTCCCGTCATCGTTGGCGTCCCAGTCGTGGGTCGGCGGGCTTATGTAGTACAGGTCCGTCGGCAGGTCCGGTCCGCCCGTGCCCATCTTTCCCGGACCCCGGAAGCGGGGCGTGCGGGCCCGGCCCAGCATGGAGTGGTGCGTGGCGCGATGCGGAACGACTCCCTTGCCGCCCGGGGTGCTGTCGCCGCCGAGGATGATCCATTTGGAGCCGCGTTTGGCGATATACGCCTGCACGGCGGCGCGGATCTTCTGCTGGATGTCCTTGCCCTTATAATCCTTGGCGATCCGCCCGACAGTCAGGATTTCGGTGGCCTTACCCTGACGGGTCTTCCAGTCGGCAAACGGTTTCCACGCCGCGGCCAGCTCCTTCGAAGTTATCAGCAGCACAGTCGCCGGTCGATCGCCCGCGGCGACTGGGGCCGAGGAAAACAGAATCGCCAGGGCGACGAAGACCGCGAGATTCAGACGATTAATCATGGATCGGCTCCTGTGTTCGATGGAGTGATTGGCGCCGGGCGAGAGGAATTCACCACTGACAGCGTAATATATGCGATATTCTTCTTCAAGAGCAAACCGACCGCCCGGTCGCCTGGGGAGACTGATTCCAGTGGTGTTGCGGGGTTCGAGGCGTTAGAGTGGTTCGTCGCGGATCGATCCGGAAACTCCGCGCCGTGTGAATCGGGCGCAAAGATAGTTAGGAGATTGCCATGCAGTTTTCAAATCGACGAGTACTCCAGGCGTTTGCATCAGTTCTTCTGGCCGCGATTGTAGGTGCGGCCGGCGCGGCGGCTTGGCCTCAGTGGCGGGGTGCTCAGCGTGATGGAACCGGCTCGGACGACGGGCTGGCTACTGACTGGAAGAAGACGCCGCCTCGCGTTATCTGGACGGCGAAAGTCGGTACGGGCTTTTCATCGATCGCCGTCAGCGGCTCGATGGCCCTTACGATCGGCAACAAGGACAACGCCGATACGGTTTACGCGTTTGACTCCGCCGACGGGAAACTGAAGTGGAAGCACACCTACCCGTGCGATCTCGATCCGCTTCGACATGAGGGCGGACCGTTCGCCACTCCGACAGTTGTCGGCAAGCGGGTCTATACGCTGAGCAAACTCGGCCAGTTGTTCTGCCTGGAGTTGGCTACCGGGAAGGTTGTGTGGAAAGCCGATCTTGTCGAGGCCACCGGCAGCCAGCGCGAGACTTACGGGTTTTCCGGATCGCCCCTTGTCGTCGGCGATAGGGTCATCGTAAGCGCCGGCTCGGCGGGCGCGGCGTTTGACGCGGCCAGCGGCAAACTCGCCTGGAAGTCCAGGCCGCACGTAAAGCCGGGGCACGCCTCGCCGGTGCTGGTCCCCGTAGGCAAAGACAAGAAGCCCGGCGTGCTGATCATGGGCAAGACGCTGATGTCGATAGTTAATCCGTCTGACGGGCGCCTGATCGCCCGGCGAGAGCTCGTGGGCCAGGGCCGACGAATCTACAAGATCGCAGATCCGCTGGTGATCGGCGACAGTATTTTTGTGACGTCAACTTACGGTTACGTCTGCACGCGGATCAAGCTCGCCGGCGGCAAGTTGAGCCAGGTATGGCGCAACAAGAACCTGACATCCAAGATGCTCAGCCCGGTGCTGATTGACGGTCACATCGTCGGCGGGCACCTGGAAAGATGGTTCCGCTGCATCGACCCGGCCACTGGCGAAATCAAATGGGAGGACAAGGGTTTTGCCGGAAATGTGATTCGCGCCGGCAAGCTGAGCTTGATTCTGACAACCACAGGCGACCTGATCCTGGCCGACATCAGCGCCAAGGGCTTCAAGGAACTACATCGATTCAAGGCCCTGAAGGGCAAATGCTGGACAATGCCCGCGCTGGCCGGCGGAAAAGTATACTGCCGCAACGCCGATGGAGACCTCGCCTGCGTTGACGTCAGCGGCAAGTAGATCCGCCGGACTGTACGGAGTCGAATCCGGCTGGTTGTTCGGTATTTGCGGGTTTTGGAATATTTGCCTTGGTGTGTTTGGCGTTTGGTCGATATTGTGTATAATGAAGTTGTAGCACGACGCCTTTGTGTGTTTGTTTTGTTCCGGGGGCGAATTGGATTCGACCGGACGATATGAGGCGTCGGTGGCGTGCCCAGGTTCCAAGGAGGCCTGGTAAAACACCTTGGAAAACTTTTATATGCCAATCAACCGATGGCAATGGCTGCATAATCATGCAACCCGTCGCCCGGGTCTTGCCCGTGGGACCTGAAGCGACGACAAACAGCGGGCTTACCGATCGGAAGTTGTCTGGTTAACCGATAGGAAAATTCGGTCAGACTGGCTGATCCGTACCGTGTCGCAGGCGGGCCGGTGACGCGAGATGTTGAAAAACCGCGACTATGCACGTAGAAGCCGGCGTTGAAACGTCACGGGACCCGGGTTCGATTCCCGGCGCCTCCAGTAGACGGGCCTAACAACCCGTCTCGAACGTAAATAAGGCCCGTTGCC
>CAYMSH010000426.1:0-5127 GCA_964392945.1 uncultured Planctomycetaceae bacterium
ACCGGTTCAGGTACGCAGCATGATCTATTGCACAACTTTAAGGCGGCAGGCAGGTCGTAGACGCGGCAGTGGTTGATTGTAAGGTAAATACCTTACTTATTTCTTGTCTGATCGGAGGCGGGAACCCCCATTTTTGCTTTGGAGAAACCGGGATTTCATGGTACGATTATGCTGTTGGCAGCCCGTGGCTATTAGAGCTTCGGGCCGCGTTCGACCTGAGCCGGTCGAATCATAGAAGAGGCAGGAGCAAACGCCTGCTCACACGTTTCCTTTCCTGCGCAGAAGCGTGCATGAGAAGTACGACGATCCGGCGGCGTATTGTGCAAATCGCTGCGTTGAGATTCGTCGTAGCACGCGATTCGTCAATAGGCCCGGTCCTGCGCCACGCGAAAAGAAAGAAAGGAAACCGTTATGAACGCATTAAAGAACCGTATGGAGTCTCCGGTAATGCTGTTGCTGATCGCGGCAATCGGAGCGGTGCTGTGCTTGTCGGGCGGGGCGCACGGACAAACTTACACCTTTGGCGACTGGGCTGGAGATGCAGGATACGGCCCCGGCGCTTCAATGCCGGCATTCCTGAGCGCCTCGTACACCACTCCCAAGATAACCGACCTGGACGGTATCGGCGACTACAGCTGGACGGCGACTACTACGCTAAGCATGCAGGGCGGTCTGGTTTCGAGTATCGACTCAGGAGCTTTCAGCGCCCTGACGAATCTGACTTCGCTGTACTTGCACAACAACCAGATATCCAGCCTTGATTCCGGCGACTTCACCGGCCTGGCTAATCTGGAGTACCTCGACATGTATGCTAACCAGGTCTCGAGCATAGAATCGGGCGCCTTTACCGGACTGTCGAATCTGTACGCGCTGTATCTGGGCTCCAACCAGTTGGGCAGCGTGGAATCGAGCGATTTCACCGGTCTGGGAAACCTCAGCGAGTTGTATCTGTACGACAACCAGTTGACGAGTATCGATACCGGGACCTTCAGCACCATGGGGGATCTGATAAGGCTGGACCTGTACGGCAACCAGATATCGAGCGTTGAAGCGGGCGACTTCAGCGGCCTGACGAATCTGGATAGTCTGGAATTGTACGGCAACCAGATATCCGCTATCGTCCCGGGCGCCTTCAGCGGTCCGGCGAATCTTACTTACCTGGACTTGCAGGACAACCAGATATCGAGCATCGAGTCGAACGACTTCAGCGGTCTGGGCGGCCTGATCTACCTGTACTTGAGCGACAATCCGATATCGAGCATTGAGTCCGGAGCCCTGAGTGGGGCGGCGAATCTGGAGGTATTCAAGTTCGGCGGCAATGCATCGATCACTGAGTTGAACCTGGAAGGGGCGGATTTCTCCAGTCTGAGCCGCACCAACTTCGGCGGCGATACGAACCTGACGAGCGTATCGCTGAAGGATGCGGTCTTGAACCAGACATCGCTGGAGGGATTGCTGGACGGCGGCAGCAGTTCCACGGCCTATACCGGCATCGGCCAGCTTCCCGGTATTGTCGAATTGGATCTCAGCGGCGTGGATTTCTCGCTGATTACTGATCTGGCGCCGCTTGGAGCGATGGATGACCTGACCGCGCTGCGGCTGGTCGGGGCGACGAACATAAACGCGGCGCAACTCGATGCGCTGTTGGGCGAGCTGGCGGCGATGGAGGGGACCGCCGGCGAGGGCGTGCTCTACCTGGCCCAGGCCGACTACGACGCACTAAACGCCGCCGGCGGGGGACTGCTGGCCGCCTGGGACGCCGAAGACGGTCACCACGTAGAGATCGTGCCGGAACCGGCGACGATGGCGATGTTGGCGCTCGGTGGGTTGGCGCTGATCAGAAGGAAACGCCGCAGGTAGCCGTATTTGACAGATGCAAGATCACGCGGCGGCGTCGGTTCATCCCGGCGCCGCCGCTTTGTTTGGCGCCGGTCCATCGATCAATTCGGATGATAAAATCTTCTTGGTGCGCTATGCTTTATTGACGCGGGCTGCGGATCGGCTAGAATTCAGTAGAGAATATCAGTAACCAGTTTGAAAGGAATCGTCATGGTCGGCATCAAAAAGAGAAACATCGTCCTGTTGCTGGCGCTGAGCGCCATAGTCCTTCCGATCGCCAGCGGGTGCAGCGTTAATCCCGTTACCGGAAAGTCCGAGTTGATCTTCATTCCCGAATCGCAGGAAATCGCGATGGGCCTCCAGGCCGCTCCGCAACTCGAAACGCAGTTCGGCGGAGCTGTCAACGACAGCACCCTGCAGGCCTATATTCAGCAGGTCGGTAAGAAAGTCGCCGACAAGTCCGATCGCAAAATGCCGTATGACTTCACGCTCGTCAATTCCGGCATACCCAACGCATTTGCGCTTCCGGGCGGCAAGATATTCATCACTGCCGGACTCATGAGCCGAATGACCAACGAACGCCAACTGGCCGCTGTCTTGGGCCACGAGATCGTGCACGTGGCGGCCAAGCACGGCGTGAAGGGAATGCAGCAGAATATTGGAGCGTCGGTTCTGGTTGAGATCGCCGCGGCCGCCGCGGGCGCCGATAAAGCCGCCGCCGCCAAAGCCGCCTCGCAAGTCGCCGCTTCGATGTACGGCATGAAGTATAGTCGCGACAATGAATACGAAGCCGACAGGGTCGGAACCAAGTACATGACCAAAGCCGGCTACAATCCCTGGGGCATGCCTGAACTTCTGACGATCCTCCTGAATCTGTCGGAAAAAGAGCCCGGCACGTTTGCCGAGATGTTCCAGACCCATCCGCTTAGCAGTAAGCGAATCGCTGCGATCAAGGCCCAGATAGCTGAAGACCCGATGTATCGCGGATTCTCGCCGACGGCCCGCGATCCTCGTGCGGCCCAATTCGCCGGAATGCATCAGCGCCTGATGCGATTCGCAACGTTCAGCACACCCAAAGCCGCCAAGTAAGCGACGCGACGATAGGGGCTGAGCCCCCGCATTTAAACAAAACTCAATCGCCCCGATCGGATTTATCCGTTTCGGGGCGGTTTTTTTTCTAGCATTGGCCCTTTACACGTCTACAATTACGTGTGAGTGGCGCGTAAAGGCCATTTCACTTGCAAGCTCGTGGTGATGCGCATTTCGGGGATGGCGATTGTTGAAAGGATGTTGCATTGGATCGGAAACGTTCAATTCAAATAGCGGCCCCAGCGGCGACGGTTCTCCTGATTGTAGTCATGATTCTGTGCGTTCGCGGGTGCGGCGGCTCTAGTCCGCCGGGGAATCCGATGGTCATCGAGCTGTCGATCAAGGCCAGCGATGAACTGGCGATGAGCGTTACCGTCGATGCTGGTCCGGAGTTGTCCGACGTGGTTGGGCTTGATCCCGACGAGGACAAGCAACTGTTCATGGGGCCTGAACTGATCGAGGCGATCAAGAACCGGCTTGTCGATCGCACCATTGAAATGTCCGAGTCGATCGACGGGATTGAAGACATCGGCGCGGTGGTCATCGAGCGGATCACATACGCCGGCCAGGGGCGCGACGGAGTCTTCAAGCGTATTCGCCTGTCTGCCGACACGCCGAATCCGCCTGCCGGCAAGACGCCTGACAAGGTTGAGATCGGACTGGACGGATCGCTGTCGGAGTTGTACGACGTGTTGCCATGGCCCGACAATATCTCCTGGACCGTGACTGACGACAACAAACTCAAGGTCGTCTGCGGCGAGAAGACCCTGAAACTGGCTGTCGGCGAAAGCGGCATGCTGGCGGTGATAGACGCCGAAATTCCGATCACTATCGAAGAGATCGACGACACCGCCGACATACCTGTCGGAGACAATATAACGCTTCCTACAGTCAAGCGGGGTCCGGACAAGGTCAAGTTCAGCGCGGCGATTTCCGTTCGCTGGCTCGGCCGGCTCAAGATCACGGAGGACGAGCAATGAGAACCTCCAGACTGATGTCTTTCACATTTTTCGCACTGATCGCGACGCTGTCGATGGCGTTGTTTTGCCAATCGGCCGACGGCGCTGCGTCGTCAAGAGCTTCGGCGCATTTCAGCATAGTTTACGATACCGACAAGGCCAGCAACGCATACGCCGAGTTCATTCTCAAAGAGTCCGAACGGGCCTGGACGGCGATCTTCACCACGCTGAAGTACAAGCAGCCCAAATGGATGTCCGACAGGATCGCCGCCGGGGGGAAGGTCATGCTGTCGCTGCGAGAGATGGAATTCCTGGGCCTGGCGTCATACCGCTGGAACGCCGCCAAGGTGATGACCAGCGGCAAGATCGAATTCAATTACGAAGCGAAGTTCAAGAACCGGGCCGGCAAGACCAACTGGCACATCCTGCGCGGCACGTGCGCCCACGAACTGTTTCACCTGGTCCAGGGCGCCTACGATATCGTCGAGTCGAAGTGGTTGAAGGAGACCACGGCTGTCTGGATGGAGGCCCACGCCTTCCCGAAAGAAGCCAAAGCCAACCCCACGAGCTACGGATACCGCCGCTTCCTGGGCAACTGGAACAGAAATCGACGGCGGAAGAGTCTGGTGTCCGTCGATGACAAACAGGAATACGCCGCTTCGATCTTCATCCACTACCTGACAGAGCATCACCCCAAAGGTATCGGACTGGTCAAGGAGCTTTGGACCAAGGCCGGAGTCGTAAAGGGCGACACCACAGCCAAGGCGATCGGACAACTGCTCGGCGATAGCAAAGCCTGGGGGCCAAATGCGATCAAACGCCTCAGGGGACTGTCGCTGACCGATCTGATTCGCAGCTCGAAGCGACACAAGACCCTCTCGCTGGCGTCGCTGGTCAAGGGACCTTATTTCACGCCTGACATGCTGCCTGTACGCGGCTTGACGGTTCCCAAGCAGCGGGGCGGACAGCTGGATTCCGTCGGTCGAGGCGTCGCCAAACTGTCGTTTGACTGCATCAATATCGTGCCCGATACGCTGAAAATCGGCAGCCCGGTCGATCTCGTACTGGCCGCACGCGGCATGAAAAGCGACGGAGCCTGGGAGTTCCACGCTGTCAAGGCGCCCAGGAGGGGCACCTGGAAAGTCAAACGCTTCAAACCGCCCACGGGCAACCAGTGGACCACGATCAGGATCCCGAACATCGATTTCCGCAGGGAGAAGCTCTACTTCGTGGCCACGAG
>CAYMSH010000427.1:0-357 GCA_964392945.1 uncultured Planctomycetaceae bacterium
GCCGGGTCCTTGTCGCCGACGAACTTCTCAAGAGCCGAAACGGCTTTGGCGTCGCGGCGGGCGCCTATCGACGTGATTACGCCGGCCAGCAGTCGTCCCTTTAGTTTACCGGCCGCGCCCCGGAACGCTTCATCAACGCCGGGATGTTTCATCGGCTCCAGGGCGATTCGCGCGTAGTCGCCCAGGGCCTTGTCTCCCAGAAGCCCTGCCAGCACGGGCACCGACTTCTCAGTCCCGAAGACCGCCAGCTTCTGGCAGGCCTGGGTTTTTCCGTACAGCGGGCCGTCTGACTTCAGCACGGCGATGAGCTTCTGCTCGTCTACGTTCTGGAAGCTCGGGTCGGCTGCGAATGTCGGA
>CAYMSH010000427.1:367-5105 GCA_964392945.1 uncultured Planctomycetaceae bacterium
CGCCGTCGCCGCCAGTATTAATAAGATGCCAATGTATCGTTTGATTGTCATGGTGTCGCCTCTTAGCGGGTGTGTTTGAAATTACGCCTTCCACGGAGCGCGTTTGGCCCGGGTTCGCATGCGGTTGGCCTCTTCGTCGCCGACGAACGATTCGGTCTTCGGATCGAACGTGACTTTTCGACCGAGCATCCAGGCGATGGCGGCCGCGTGACACGTCAGGTGCGAGTGACGCATTATGTCTGCATTGCAGGCGGTCAGAGCCCGCGATCTTACGCAGTCGAAGAAGTTGCTGCTATGCCCAGCCGGGTCCGTTCCGCGACCCAGATAACGCTGTCGTTCGCCCTGGAGCGATTCGGGATACATCTTGATCGCGCCGCTGTCGCCGGTTTCGACCCAGCCTTCGTCGCCTTCGAATCGCACGGGGCATGTCCCCAGTCCTAGCCATTTCCCCTCGCGGCTGAATCCTCCGCGACGCATGACAAGCTTCACGCCGTTTGCGTATTTGCAGATGATCGATCCGCCTTCAACCGGTTCGTAGGTCAGCGGGGTGGTGTCGTCGGCGTCGTTGGCCCACTGGCAGAGGTCTGCGGTATGGGCGCCCCAGTCCAGCAGCGTGGCGCCGGAGTCGAAGTCGTGGTAACCGCGCCATCCGCCGTTGACGTAACGCTGGTTGAAAGGTCGCCACGGCGCCGGTCCCAGCCAGCGGTCCCAGTCGCATATCTCTTTGTCGGGCTCGGGCTGGGCCGGAAGCCAACTATGACTGTTCCGAAGCTTGTAGATCGACGCATGCACGGTGTGAAGCTTGCCGAGCTTCCCGCTGCGTGCAAGGTGAACGGCGAACTGGAAATTGCCCACGCTTCTGCGCTGCGTACCGGCCTGGAAGACGCGCGAGTAGCGGTTCATGGTGTCGGCCAGCTCCTGGCAATCGCCGATCGTGATCCCGCACGGTTTTTCGCTGTAGACGTCCTTGCCGCCTTTGGCCGCCAGTATCGACGCCAGCGCGTGCCAGTGATCGCCGGTGGCCACGAGCACGGTGTCGATGTCCTTGCGCCCGATGATTTCGAACATGTCGCTGTACATCACGCAGTCTTTGTTGCCGTACTTCCCGTCGGCCATCTGCTTGACGTACTCGCGTCGCGATTTCTGCACGTCGGCGATGGCCACGAACTGAACGCCTTTCTCGTTGAGCATTCGCCCCAGCACGTATCTGCCGCGCGGGCCGATGCCGATCGCTCCTAGCACTATGCGGTCGCTTGCGGGAGTCGCTCCGTCTTTGCCCAGAGCCGTCGATGGAATAATAGTTGGAACGCTCGCCGCGGCCAGGCCAAGGGCCGAGCCTTTCAGGAACGTTCGCCGCGGGATAGGCGCCTTGAGTTTCATTGTTGACTCCATCTTTCGTAGGATGTTTATGCTGATTGATGTCATGCATGCCACGGAGCGCGTTTGGCGCGAGTGCACATGCGGTTGGCTTCCTTGTCGTTTACGAACTCCTCTTTGACCGGGTCGAACGTGAGTTTTCTACCCAGCATCCAGGAGATCGCGGCCGCGTGACAGGCTACGTGCGAATGCCGCATCACGTCGGCATTGGCTGCGGTTTTAGCTCGCGATCTCATGCAGTCGAAGAAGTTGCTCGCGTGACTCGCCGGGTCTGTTCCTCTGCGTAGATATCGCTTTCGTTCTCCCATCAGCGAGGCCGGGTGCAGTTTGATCCCGCCAGTGTCGCCGGTTTCGATCCAGCCCTCGTCGCCCTCGAAGCGGACTGGGCAGGTCCCCAGGCCGAGCCATTTGTCCCGGCGTATCACCAGCTTGACGCCGTTGGCGTATCGAGCGTTTACTGTACCGCCGTTGGGCTCGTATGTTATCGGCGCGGTTTCATCGGCGTCGTTGGCCCACTGGCAGAGGTCCACTGTGTGAGAGCCCCAGTCCAGCAGTCTGGCTCCGGCATTGAGGTCGGCGTAGCCGTGCCATTGGCCCTGGACGTAGCGCGGGTTGTAAGGTCGCCACGGCGCCGGGCCCAGCCAGCGGTCCCAGTCGCAGACATCCCTGTCCGGCTCGGGTTGGCCCGGCAGCCAGGCATGACTGACGCTCAACCGGTTGATCGATGCGTGGACGGTGTGGAGTTTGCCGAGCTTCCCACTGCGGGCCAGGTGAACGGCGAACTGGAAGTTGCCTATGGACCGCCGCTGCGTACCGGCCTGGAACACGCGAGAGTAGCGATTCATCGTGTCGGCGAGATCCTGGCAGTCGCCCAGCATCATTCCGCAGGGCTTCTCGCAGTAGACGTCTTTGCCGGCTTTCGCCGCCATTATCGACGCCAGCGCGTGCCAGTTGTCGCCGGTGGTTATCAGCATCGCATCGATGTCCTCACGGCCGAGCAGTTCGAACATGTCGCGATGCATCACGCAATCTTTGTTACGATACTTCCCGTCGACCATGTCCTTTATGTATTGGCGGCGGGAGGCCTGCACGTCGGCGATGGCGACGAATTGCACACCCTTTTCGCCGAGCATGCGTCCAAGGACGTATCGGCCTCGTCGACCGACACCTATGCCGCCGAGCACGATCCTGTCGCTGGGAGCTTCGGCTCCGTCCTTGCCCATGGCCGACGATGGTATGATCGTTGGAATCCTCGCTGCGACCAGGCCAAAGGCTGAACTTTTCAGGAACGTTCGCCGGGGAAATTGTCTACTTGTTTCCATCGCTGGCTCCATTATCTCAGGTTGCGGTGATTGTATCCGGGGCGTCGCTGGTATACACTCACTTTCTACTAGTACAACTCAATCGTTTCGGTGAACTTGCAGGAGAATGCAGATGTCAAGAGTGACAAGATACTGCCTGGTTTTCATGTTGATCGCCCTGGCTTCCGGCGCCGGGTCGCTCCGTGCGGCCAAACCGGCGAAAAAGTACAAGCCCAACTGGGAGTCGATCGATTCGCGACCCTTGCCCGGATGGTTCAACGAGGCCAAGTTCGGCATCTTCGTGGTCTGGGGCCCTTATTCGGTGCCCGCTTGGAAAGATCGCGGATACGCTGAGTGGTACTGGAACCATTCGAAGAAAAAGGGTTCTCCCACGCAGAAATTCCACGAGAAAATGTACGGCAAGGATTACCCCTACGAAAAATTCGCCGAGCAACTTACCGCCAAACTCTACAAGCCCGAATACTGGTGCGACATATTCGCACGCAGCGGCGCCAAGTATGTAGTGACCACGGCCAACTATCACGATGGTTTCTGCCTGTGGGACTCGCCGTACTCAAAGACCAAGAGCACCGACAAATGGAACGCCACAGTCGTAGGCCCGAAACGAAACGTGCTGAAGGAGCTGTTCGCCGCCGGCGAGAAACGCGGTTTGAAAATGGGCATATACTACTCGCTGTACGAATGGTATCACCCGCTGTACCTGACCGATCGCGATCGCTACGTCAAAGAGCATCTGCATCCGCAGTTCAAGGATGTCGTCACGAAGTTCAAACCGTGGTTCATATTCCTCGACGGCGAATGGGCCGCCGACTACAAGGCGTGGAAATCCCTGGAACTGGCGACGTGGCTGTACAATGAATCGCCGTGCAAGGATTACGTCGTGGCCAACGATCGATGGGGCAAGACGCGGCGCAAGCACGGAGACGTCTACTCAAGCGAATACGGCGGCGGGAAGTTCTCTCCCGAGCACCCCTGGCAGGAGGACCGCGGGATCGGGCACAGCTACGGTTACAATCGCAACGAGGGGATCGACGACTACGATTCGGAATACACGCTGATAAAAATGCTCTCGCAAGTCTGCGGTAATGGCGGCAACTTCCTGCTCGACGTCGGCCCGACCGCCGACGGGCGGATCCCCGTGATAATGCAGGACCGCCTGATCCGGATCGGCAAATGGCTCAAGGTAAACGGGCCGGCGATCTACGAGACCACGCACAGCCCGTTCTGGCCGACGAAGTTCAAGTGGGGGACCTGCACCGCCAAGGGCCGGAAGCTCTACCTGCACATCTGGGGCAAGCAGTCCGGCGAGATTGCTCTGCCCGGGCTGAAGAACAAGATACTCGCCGCTTCGGCGCTGGCCGACGTTCGCAACACGCCGCTGAAACGACGGATCGACAACGGCGTGCATATGATAACGCTTCCTTCCGGCCTGCGGGCCGAGGAGGTCACTGTTCTCGTGCTGCAGCTGGACGGGGCGGCGAAGGTTGATGTCCCGAAAGATAAATCCAAGAAACCAACCAAGTGAACGCCGCTGCGGAGAGATAACCATGCCGGTAGAACTGCATTACGAAACATCAGGACAGGGCGACCCGCTCGTTTTGATCATGGGACTCGGCGCCGACAACAGCCTCTGGGAACTGCACGCCAAGGCGTACAGTCAGCATTTCCGCTGCATAGTGCCCGACAACCGCGGCGCCGGGAGTTCGCCGAAGCCCGAAGGACCGTACTCGGCCGAAATGATGGCCCAAGATACGCTGGCGATGATGGATGAACTCCAGATCGATTCGGCGCGAGTGGCCGGGATCTCCATGGGCAGCGCCATCGCCCAGCATATGGCTCTGCTGGCGCCGGGGCGCGTGCGATCGATGGTGCTTATCAGCTCCTGGGCGCGATGTGATCAGTACATGAAGGATGTGTTCGAGAACTTCATGCGCATCCGCCCGCTGGTTCCGCCGGCCGACTTCATGCAACTGCTGCAGTTGTGGATATTCGAGCCGCACCACTACACTTCGAACTACGACGACCTGCTCGTAGGCCGG
>CAYMSH010000428.1:0-5092 GCA_964392945.1 uncultured Planctomycetaceae bacterium
CGAGCCACTTCGCGACCAACGGTTACAAGACGCTGACCGCGGGCAAGGTGTTTCATGGCTCCTGGACGCCGCCGAACGAATTCGACGTTGTAGGCCCGCGTCCCGGCTTCTGGTCCAAGAACGACAAGCCCGTCAACAAGAAGCCCAAACACTATCACAAAATATGGGACTTCGGCCCGCAACGGTACGACGAGAAGGCGTTTGTCGATTACCAGATCGCCAGTTGGGGCGTCAAACAGCTAAAAGAGAAACACGGCAAGCCGTTCTTCTGCGCCCTGGGCTTCATGCGGCCGCACGTTCCGTTCTTCCCGCCGATACGCGTCTACGACAGCATCAACAACGCCCGGCTTCCAAAGGTGAAAACCGACGATTGGAGCGATCTGTCCGACGCCGCAAAAAAGCTGACTTTAAGCAACAAGAAGATTCCCACCCATGACTGGATGAAGGAAGATAACCGCTGGTCCCTGGCGGTGAAAGCCTACGTGGCGTGCATATGCTGGGTGGATGAACAGATCGGGCGAGTGCTCGACGCCCTGGACGAAAGTCCCTACGCCAGGAACACTATCGTCATGCTCTATACGGACCACGGTTACCACCTTGGCGAAAAGCAGCGATGGTCCAAATTCTCTCTCTGGGAGCGAACAACGCGGGTTCCGTTCATCGTCTCGGCGCCCGGCGGGGCAAAAGGCGCATCAACGAAACCGGTCGAACTGTTGAGCATCTATCCGACGCTGATCGAGCTTTGCGGCCTGACGCCGAATAAGGATATCGAAGGGGTGAGCATCGCGGCGCTGCTGAAGGACCCGAAAGCCAATTGGGATCACGTCGCCATTTCGACCCTGGGCCAGAATAACCATTCGATAAGAGACCAGCGTTGGCGGTACATTCACTACGCCGACGGCAGCGAGGAACTCTACGATCACCAGACCGATCCGAACGAATGGCGCAACCTGGCTTCGACGAAGCCGACCCCGCCGCACGCGAAAGTCATCGCTCGACTCAAGAAGCACCTTCCCAAGGTGAACCTGCCGCAGCGAAAGAGATAGCTGCGATCGTCCCCAAGGCGTATGCGCGGCAATCCCCCCGGCCTGGTCACTTCAGTGAACCAGGGACTTTCACGATCGGGTCACAAGCCGCTCGACTATGGCGGGCACTTGGCGCACACGCTGCGGAAGAACATCGTGCTGAGATACCTGTCGCCGCGATCGGGAATGATCGTAACTACCGTCCCGCTTGTCATCTTCGATGCGATATCGATCGCCGCAGCCACTGAAGCCCCTGCCGACAGTCCGGCGAATATCCCCTCTTGGGTCGCCAGCCGTCTGGCCATGTCGAACGCGGGATCGTCCTGGATAACGTACACCTCGTCGAGCATCTCGCGTTCGTATATCTGCGGGACGATCGATTCGGTCATGTTCTTCAGGCCCTGGATGGTGTGCCCCAACGTGGGCTCGACGCCTACAACGCGTATGTCGGGATTCTGCTCCTTGAGGTATCGCCGCACGCCCATCAGCGTGCCGGTGGTCCCCATCCCGGTCACGAACACGTCCAACTGACCGCCGGTCTGTTCATATATCTCCGGCCCGGTGCCGTCGTAGTGGGCCTGGGCGTTGTAGGGATTGGCGAACTGGTTGGGCATGTAATATTTTTCGGGGTCCGCGTCGTGCATTTCGTGGGCCTTGCGGATGGCTCCGTCGGTGCCCTCCTTGGCCCGCGTGAGCACCACCTCGGCGCCGAACGCCTGCAGCACGTGACGGCGCTCGGTGCTCACGCATTCGGGCAGAGTCAGCACTACCGGATACCCCTTGGCCGCTCCGATCATCGCAATCGCAATGCCGGTATTGCCCGAGGTCGGCTCAAGGATCGTCTTGCCCGGGGTCAGATCGCCGCTTGCCTCGGCCGCCTCGATCATCGCCAACGCCGGACGGTCCTTGATCGAACCGCCGGGATTGTTGCCTTCCAGCTTGGCCAGCACGCGAACGTCCGCGTTGGTATTCAGATTACGCAACTCCACCAGCGGAGTGTTTCCGATCGCCGACAGTATGCTCATTTAGTACGCTCCATATTTCCTTCAAGACGCTCCAAGCGCTTCGGCTTGAGATCGTCAGTGATAAACGATGACGCCGGCAAACCCTCGGCGTTGATCAGGCTGACCCGCGGATCGGGTTTTGGTTTCCTGAAGAGATAACGCACGTAGAGCGGTTTTGTTATCTTTTCATTTTGAACGACAACGGCGCCGCCTTCTATCCTGGCGGCCGCGGGCAGGTATTTGGCGTCCTTGCCGGCGATCTCGAAGAACTTCAGGTCCTTACCGCCGCAAGTGCTCTCCAGGCCGCCGCCGACATGCTTGAAGGTCAGGACCGCCCTGGCGCCGTCGATCCGGACCTTGTCCAGCAGCGGACCCCTATGGGTCAGATCGTAGCGACCGTAATCTTTGGCCAGCGCCCAGAGCGACAGCCGCTCGCCGGCCGGCTGCTTGTTGGCCGGATGCAGGCTCGGTCCGTAATCGTAGAAGACCGCCATTCCGGTATTCTCGGTAATGTCCAGAGCCCTTCGCATCCGATCCCGCAGCCAGGGCCATTCGCCGTCGATCGGAGATTCCTGGGTCGGAACCTGAACGTAGTAGAACGGGAATTTACGCAGCTTCCGGCCCGCTCGCTTGGCCCAGAGCCCCCGCCAGGTCTTTATGTGGAACGCCAGCAGTTGATCGTATTCCCAACCGGTCTGCGCTTTGGCGTTTCGCTCGCCCTGGTACCAGATCACCCCGCGAAAGGTAAACGGCACGATCGAAGCGATCTTGTCGTCGAACTGGACGCCGGGGTTGCGATTTTTCGACACATCGCCCCACCCGGGCGGTATGCCGAGCTTCTTGCGGATCACTTCGGCGGCGTCCTTCGGCATCCAGGCCTGAATCGGCGTGCCGGAGTTGTACTTCTGGACCAGCCCGATCGGAATCTCCAACTTCCGGTACAGCTCAATTCCAAAATAGAACGCCACGCACGAAAGCTGCCGCTGGGATCTGGGAGTCAAATCGCTCCAACCGTCCTTGACGGAAAACCGGAATCCGGACAGGTCCTGTTTGAAGACCTTGGGGTCTATCGCTCGCCCCTTTGATTTCACGAATTTCCCGGCCATGTTCGACTGGCCGCTGCACAGCCAGACCTCGCCGACCAGCACATTCGTGAACGTAATGGTGTTGGCGCCTTTTACGATCATGGTCCGGTTCTTGTCGGACGCCTTCATAGGCGCCAGCTTGACCATCCAGGCGCCCTTTGCGTCGGCCGCAGCGGCAAGCGACTGGCCGGCGAAAGAGACCGTGATCTTCTCACCAGGCTCCGCGACGCCCCAGACCGGGACGGGCAACTGTCGCTGGAGAACCATACCGCTGGCGAAGATGGGGTCCATTGTCACCTCACCATGCGCACCACTGCAGGCGACAGCGACAACGGCAGCGAGAATCAGTTTTCGCATGGTTCAATGCTCCTCTTGTTGCCTGGACGATACCCGAATGCCCAGAATATGCCAAGAATCACTCCAGGCCGCTATTCCTTTTTTCTTTTCCCGTTCGAAAACCCAAAGCAGATCGTTCGCCAGCGGCAAACTGGCGGGAACTGCGGCGCGACGGTATACTTCAGTGCGTTGGCAATTGAACACAGACTAGTGCAAGGATATTGAAAATGGCAGGCGATCCTGTAGATACTCCGGTGATTGTTCCCGGCGGCGACGGATTCTTCATCCGCCAGGCGATCGACAACATGGGCTGGTGCGACATGGGCGACTACATTCTCGTGGTCGACGCACTGGAGGACGCCCCGCTGGAAAACGAAGTGATCGCCGCAATCGCAGACACCGTCGGCGACAAACCGGTCCGCTTCGTTCTCAACACCCACACGCATTACGATCACGTATCGCTGAACGGGGCGTTTGTCCAGCGGTTCGGAGCCGAGATCGTCAACCAGCGAACGACAACTATCGAAGCCGAGGGCAGAGTTTTCCAGGGCCTCGAGCGGAAAGTATGCATGATACCCATGGGCGGGACCCACACGAGAGAAGATTGCGTGATCTGGGCTCCCGATGACGGGGTCCTGTTCGTCGGCGACATATTCGGATGGGGCCTGATCCCGTCAGGGTCACTGCTGACCGGCGAACTTCGCTCGCTGCTGCGAGACACTTACCAGCGATTGATCGACTTCGATGCGAGAATTGTCGTGCCGGGGCACGGGCCGGTCTGCCGCACGGCCGAGTTGGTGCGCTGGGTGCAGTATTTCGATTGGCTGCTCGAAACCGTCGCCGATCTGGCCGCTTGCGGCAAGAGCGATCGCGAGATAATCACCAGCGTCGCCCCGCCGCAGGACATGCACCACTGGTGGCGATTCGAGGCGTGGAAACATGAAGACGCCGTAGGCAAAGTTCTGACCTCGGCCAGGCACGGCGTCCTGGACAATCTGTAGCCCCCAGCGATCGAACACAAGGACCCGACAATGCCCCCTGAACAATCCAAGACACTGTTACGCGTTCGATACAGCGAGACTGACCAGATGGGAACGTTTTACAATTCCCGCGCGCTGGAGTGGTTCGAAGTCGGCCGCACCGACTGGCTGCGAAAGGCCGGCATCCCCTATGCCGAAATGGAAACGCGAGGCGCCCTGCTGCCGCTGGTCGAGGCGCACGTGGAATTCCACTCCCGGGCCAGATACGACGACGAACTGGAACTGACGACAACCGCGCACATGTCCGGCAAAGCGAGAATGCGATTCGACATAACAATCGCACACGCAGGCGGCGACAAAGTCGCCAGCGGATACACGGTCCACGCGATCGTCAACGCCGAAGGAAGACCGATCAGACCGCCGACATGGTTGGCGGATGTCATGGCGTGAGAAACGGATTAATCCAGCAAGCTCACATCCACGACTTAGAGGCCAACATTCAACAGCCAGCAAGAAACACACAAGTTTCAAGTGAAACGGCAAACGACTACGGCAACATCAGCATCCGCACACTAAGGGGTCATGGCGTCCTCCGAGGGCGTGTTGTCATGTCGTTGTCGTTACTTGAGACTTGTGTGTTTCTTGCTGGCTGTTGAATGTTG
>CAYMSH010000429.1:0-5054 GCA_964392945.1 uncultured Planctomycetaceae bacterium
CCAACCGGGGGATCCCCCCCAAACGGCCCGCCAGGAAAACGCGTCGCCAATCCCCCCACCCACCCCCCCAAAAACACAAAAAAACCACGCCACAATAGCACCGCCAAACCATCCCGCCACACACGCCTATTCGACCCCGAACGCGCCGCCAAGCAAAGCTGAGCGAATCCCGCCACCTGAAAGCACATCCAACCCCAAAAGACAATCCCACCACACCGCCACGCACGGCCGTACGGAATCAAATGTCCTATCAGTTCACCTTCAATCCGTGTAGGATCGCCTGATCGCTCCAGAGCCCCGAGCCGATAGTCGCATACAAGGATACTGATTTGAACACACATCGCTATAGATCGGCCGATGCGTTTCTTAATGTCGCTGGGAAAACACTACTGCAGGACGAGGTCCGCCACAGCCTGGGCTACGGCATAGCCGAGAGAGTCGCGGACAATCCCAAGGCCTTCGGAACCGAGGATCCCTGGTTCCTGACGCTGGACGACGGCAAACAGATCTGCGCCGCTGTGATCTGCACGCCGCCGCACAGGGCGATTGTCTCGTACTTCACGGGCGGCGCCGACGCAGTCGCCGGCCAGTTGGTCAGCCCAATTGCCGCCGTGGCCCCGACCGTTCCGGGCGTAGTCGGCGACAGGCAGATCGCCGACCCGTTTGCACAACTCTGGTGCTCACACAGCGGGCGGGCCATTTCGGACAGCATGGCCCAGCGAATATACACGCTGACGGATCTGGTAAAGCCGCCGCCGACGCGTGGGCGCTTCCGGCCTGCAACGATTGACGACACGGACATCGCCGTAGCATGGGCTGCTGCGTTCAACGAGGAGGCCGTCGCGGAGCCGGCCTCGGCAAACCTGCGGGAAAGAACGATTGATCGCATCCGATCGGGCGGCCTGTTCTTGTGGGACGATGACGTCGCGGTGTCGATGGCCGCCGCGACGCGCCCCACGGCCGGCGGGGTCAGTATCGGGGCGGTCTACACGCCGCCTGAGCACAGGAATCGAGGCTACGCCACCTCGTGCGTGGCCAGTCTGTGCGAACAGCTCCTGCTGACCTGCGAGTTCTGCGTCCTCTATACCGATCTGTCAAACCCGACCTCAAACGCCATCTACAAGGCGATCGGATTCAGGGAGTACTGCGACTCGGTCCAGCACTCATTTTCCTACCAGGCCCAGGAGGAATAGACGAAGATGTACATGCCGCACCCGCAGCAGGCCGCCTCAACGCACGACGCCGGCTCCCAGCCCAACGCTCTTGTCCCGAACGAAGAACTGGACCTCCAGCCACGGATCACTCTTCTTGTTGTGATTGACGAACGTGATATCCGAGTAACCGAGCGGCGCTCGGGCCTTGGCGAACGTAACAGGCAGATTCCTGATCTTGTTCCAGTTCAGGTCATAAACCCCGGCGACTGACCCGCCGCGATACCAGAGATACCGATCGCTGGGAATGGTCCCTTTGATGCGGATCTCCCCGGAGCCGACCTTGATCACTGGATCGACCAGCGCCGAATTCGTTTCCGGCAGGAACCGGAGGTCTTCTATCAGCACCGACGCGGCCGCCCCGGCCGGGATCCTGTCGATCCCCAACGATATCCTGGTGACGGTATTGCCGCGCCATCGCTTGTACGCCGTCAGGAACGGCCAGCGTGAATCGGACCATGACACTTGCGGAGAGGGTATCTCGACATAACGCTTGCCCTTGAAATCGAGATGAACGATATAATCGCGCGTGCCCTGGCCGCTGATGCGGACAACCAGAATCGCGCCGCTTCCGTCGCCGGTGACCACGAGGCCGAGACCGCCGGCCTTCGTGATGTCGGTCCTGACTCGATACCACGGCAGCGTATCGCCTCGTCCCGTAACAAGGTTCAGCGGTTTGTCGCTGTCATTGCGGCGACTGACCCTGACGCCTTTCTTCTCGGCGACAAACGTTGTCTGACCCTTGCGATTGACCTTTTCCGCCTCGGGCATTATGCGGTAGCTGATTCTCTTACCGCCCAGGTCCTCGGCCGGACGGGTTTCGATATTCACACCCGAGGCGCCCTGGAATCTATCCAGCATATCGTTGAATTTCTTCGCCTCAGGACTCTCGCCGGAGCCGCTCATTCGTATCGAGTGCAGATCCCGATTGAAATCGCTCATCACCCGCACGATAAACTCCGGCGTCTGGGGCCGGTACGGATTGTTCACGTTCAACGCCTGCCCCGGGCGAACGTATTGATACGGATAAATAACCCCGTGTTCCTGAAGGTATGTCCACCCGCGATCGCCGAATTTACGCTTCATCATCCGAAACGGAACAACTTTCAGTTCGTCGCCGGAACCTCCGAATCTGAAGAGTTCGTCGACCAGCGAATAACGCGACGAGAAGGGATTCTCACTCCAGGACGACATGATGCGTTTTTTCAGTTCTTTCGGGAGCAACGGCCCGTGCCGCTTCCACTGCCCGACGGCTTTGATGTAACTGTCAGTCAATCCGTGTGTCTTGAGTACATTCACTGTTACATCGTGGAAACCGGTCTGGTCCTGCACTTCCATCCTGTTCAGCCCGGCCGTCGCGTTGGGGACGATTCCATAACAATGCGCGTACGGCCCTGAAGCTGACCAGTGACTCTGGTGCAGGCCGATCATGATATTCGGCCGATGGGGAATCCCCCTGGGGCGATTCATGCCAAGCGCCTTTTGCACCGAGTGGAACCGTTTCTCGATGAAACCCCAATTCTGATCGCCGCCGGAAGTGTCGCTCCAGACCGGATGATCGATGTTCCGATATACCGCGCCCATGAATTTATCGCTCCCGTAGAGGGTAAGCATCTTATGGACTTCCAGTGCGTCGAAGTTGCAGTTCTTCGAGCGGACATCATTGTGGAACTCGGCAAAACGCCTGGCCAGTTCGTCGACAAGACTGCTGTCGGGGTCCGGGCCGAAAGCGATTCCGTATATGCGATAGAGCCCCGTAGCCTGCTGGCCTCTGGCATGACTGGCGGCTTGCGTGTTGTACAACCCGCGGCGACATTGCGTTAGGGTCCAGGTCCCGTCTGGGTTCTCTGCATATTGGCCGAACTGAACGAGTTCATCGCCAATCCGCATGCACTTGCGATTGAAGATCTCACTCCACCTGCGGTTTGCGTCGTATTCGGTGAACTGCTTCTTGTTTGGCGCGACGATTATTCGCCTGGCCTTCGCATCGATATCGCCGGCAAGTGTCCCACGCCACCAGGCGGCCAGTCGCGGGTCGGGTTTGGCGCCGATATATTTAGGATGCTTTCCCCCCAGCCCGTAGCTGGTGGTCCTGAGCGTCAGGCCGAGCCCTTTGCTTCGCAGGAGTTTGCTGAAGGCGATCATATCCTTCCTGCCGCCGGGGAATATTTTCTCGCTGACCTCAAAGTTGTCGCGGTCCGAAGCCCAGTATCGATCGCCCCAACTGTTCAGGTGCATGTATACGCCGGTAAGCCCCCAGGCGGCCGCATGGCCAGCCAGCGGTTTCAAATCCTCCGGGCTTCTCGGCCCGATGTACATCTTCGAATAGTCCCGAAATTCTTTGGTCCAGTCGGCTATCCACTTCTTGGCCCGATCGACGGTCCAGGGGCCTTTGACTTTCGGATGCGGTAGGCCTTCATTGGCCCAGACCTGGTAGAGAATCTCATCTTCCTCGGCGTCATCCTTCGCTTGCCACATGGCGATCGCGCCGAGAGGATTGCTTTTACTTCGCTGCATCACGCCGAAAAAGCTCGGCCGGTTTCCGAGCCGATGCGACTTCTTCGTCACGCCGTCCAGGGGCATCCAGGTGGTCCCGTTAATCCTCTGCATGGTCAGCACAACGGCATGTGCGTTCTTCGGATTGGCCATGCTGACCAGTTCAATCGTGAAGTAACTCCCCTTGTCGGCGGTCTTGAAGGTGAACTTCGGAGCCTCTCGGTCCGCCGGAGCGAGCGTTATCAGATCGCCCTTGCGGGAAACGGATTTGAGCTCGATGGTCCTGCGTTTCCCATCATCCAGACCGTGAACATTCTCCAGCATTGTCACGCTGAACAGAGCCCCGCGCCCCGGGCGAACCCGGGCCCCGCTGGCGTTTCGAACACCAGCCAAAGAACCGCCAGGTCCCATAATGAAGGTCAATCGTTTATTGCCGAACGTAACTTCGCCGCCGGCAAGAACGCCGCTCAGAACACACACAACAAACGCCGCTGCAAATACTCTTCTCATCACTCCTCGGTTTCGCTCGTCGCTGTCACTGTCGCTATCGAAAAAGTCACTGAAGACCGCCGGCCCTATTTCTCCAACGGACCCTTCTCGAAATCGCTCTTGTTGACCCAACCGGCGCCGGGTCTCTTGCCATTCTTGTATCGGTTGTAGAAATCTCTGGTGCTCTTGCCGCTGTATGGATATTTGTCGAAGACGTCGCCCTTGCCGAACATTCTCGGATCGCCGTGCGCCTTCAGTTCGGTCTCCATCTGGGCTTTGAGCTTCTTCTTTACGCCTAAGCACTTGGAGCTGTCGGCCAGATTCTTCACGCAATCCGGATCGTCTTTAAGGTTGTACAGTTCCTCGCCGGGACGCTTGCCGAAGCACAGGTCCCACGGCTTGGCGTCCTTGCCGCTGCGGCGCAGGTTCAGGATGTCGGTCTTGATCGGACTGCCGTCGCAGTTGAGGTATCCGGTCTCGGGGTTACCCGCCGGCCAGCGGGTCGGCTCGAAGTTGCGAATGTAGAGCCACTCGGCGTTGCGAATGCCTCGTATCGGATAGCCGACGTCATCGGGCCGACCGATGTCATGCCGCTCCTTGCCGATCAGCACGTGATCGCGAACGGCGCCTGACTTCGAACCGGCGAATAAATCAAACAGGCTCGTTCCGCTTATCGGCTGCATAATCGGCGCGGGGTTCTTTACGCCAGCGGCCTGCAGGAACGTCGGAGCCAGTGCAGTAAAGTCTACGAAGTCCTCCACCGTTCGACCCGGTGATTTCACGCCGCCCGGCCAGCGGACCGCCATCGGTATATGGTTCGAGTGGCCGTAGGCCTGGCCCTTTACGCGGGGGAACGGC
>CAYMSH010000430.1:0-5042 GCA_964392945.1 uncultured Planctomycetaceae bacterium
AACCTAACATGCGCCAAACTTGAAGAAATATATTCTCACATGCGATAGCCCTGGGGCAAGACTTAGCATCATATCTTTCTGCAGAAGTACCCCACCAGTCGCTGGGTGTAGTCGGCTTGCAGGATCTCGAATCCGGCCCGTTCCAGAAGCCCTTCCATTATCCACCCGAACGTGCTGAACTCTCGCTTGATGTGGCTTTCGGCTTTGGAGGCCATGCAGGCCTGGCCGAACCGCTCGGCGGCGTCTTGGACCCACTGGTCGAACATCTCTGCGTGCTGATCGTGCTGGAACTGGAACACCACGTCGCGGAGATAGAACAGTCCGCCGGGCTTGAGCATTCCGGCCAGGCGCCCCAGCGCGATCTGCTTCCAGATGTCCGGCAAATGATGGAGGGCCAGATGCGACGTGATCGCGTCGAAAGGTTCGCCGGCGTGCTGGTAGGTCAGGAACCCGCCGCGAAGGAATCTCATGTTGGCGACCCCGGCGTCGCTCGCCTTCTCGGCGGCGATTTCCAGCATTGCCTCCGAGACGTCAACTGCGTAAACTTCTGCGCACCGCCCGGCCGCGGCGATGGCGAACGTGCCTGTCCCGGCTCCGATATCCATCAGCGTCCAGTCCGGTTGGGGATCAATCAGATCGAGAATCTCGCGGTACTCGGCGTCGTTTCGATCCGAGTGGCTGTGACGGTTATCGTAGTTGCGGGCTTCTGCGGTGTCGCCGTAGTCGGTGCTTATTTTGGCGGTCTCGTCCCACTGCCAATTCGGCTGCTCGCTGGTCTGGGTCATCTTATTGCGGCTCCTGTCGGTTTCTCTGAATCGCCCCGGAGCGTAGAACATATCGCCCGGGCCCGTCGAATTCCAGCCCGAGGTCCGCATCAGCTGTTACGATGGCGAAACACGGACCGTCCATCGATTCGCTGACCTCTCGCAGCAGGGAGTTGTCATCGGGCCGGGCCGACAGCAGCCGAGTGCAAGTATCCCAGTCGAGCCTTCGCGACAGGAGGCTTATCTTCGAAGCATCGACCGCCAGCAGCGCGTCCTGTTCGACCAGGAACGATTTCGGCGGGCGGCTGGCGACTTTCTCCAGGAATGAAATGTCCAACTCGTATCGGCCCGGGAGGAAATCCGATATCTCGCACATTGCGATCCGGCCGTAGGCTTCGGTGTTGATAAATCGCCCCAACACCCCTTCCAGATCCGGACACCTCCTGGCCCGCAGCGGGCCCAGCTTGTCGGCCAGGGAATCCAGAACTGCCGGACACAGCAGCAGCACGTACGGGCTGGCGGTTACAAACTCGACACTACAGCCGCCGAAGCTGATGTTCTCAACGCAGGGATCGTCCATATGATTCATTGCATGGCGCGGGGCTCAGCGCCCGGCGATTTGGATTTACTTGGCCGCCGGCTTGCTCGTCGGCTTGGGAAGAGGGATATACTCAAAGCCGCCAGCCATCGCATCGATCCACGGCGACACCTGCTTGGCGTCGCTCTCGAGGCACGACAACGTGAAGAAGTACGCACGAACGGACTTGCCGTCGTCGTCTTTTCGGCAGACAACGCGCACGGCCTGAATTTTTGCGATCTTGGCCGGCTTGGTCTTGGCTCCGACCGGCTGATCCTTGTCGGCGACTTTATAGGCCATCTTGAGAACGTACTGGTAGGCGTCCTGCTTGCCGACTTTCGCCGGCCCCTGGCTGAGGAGTTCTATGCCGCTGTCGGGCCGGGTCGTCGCAGCGAGGTAGCGGGAGGCGGCTGTTTGGGCCATAGCCTTCGCTTCGGCGTCAGGCTTGACCCCGGTCGAGAGGATCGCAACCTGCGGCGATTCGACGCCTGCGGCGGCATAGTTCTTCTGGCCCAGCGACACTCCGCCCCTGATCTCGGAGCCGTACCAGCCTTCAGGCACTCGAAGCGAGAATCCGCCGCGATAGTCGGTGATCTTGCGTTCGCTCAATCGCACCGGCAGCGACGCCGGTGACTTCAGATCGATCAGCTTGACGCCTGTCATGACCTTGTTCAGCGTGCCCAGCAGCTTCGATTCGTGCTTCGCTCCGGCCTCCACGCTCAGCATGTAGCACAGCGCGAACTCCTGATCGTCAAGCTTTCGAATAAAGAACACTCTGGCCGCCGTGGTCATCGCGCCGTCGTAGGTGTATTTCAACAGCCTGATAACGCCTGTTTTACCGACCACTTTGATCGGCATGCTCTTGAGAGCCTTAAATTTGCGGACCGAAAGCTGGGATTTCAGCGCGTTATCGGAAAAATCGGCGAATTCACCGGCTTTGGCTTCCTTCGCCACGCAGAAGGCGCTTACCGTAAGGGCTACCGCAGGCTTGCCGATGACGAGCATTCCGGCTCGCGTCACGATCGTGGGAAGAGCCGTGGTTTGCACGTCGAACCCTTCCGGCAGCGTAACCGAAATTCCGGCGTGCGGGTAGCTGACCGGCCCGGGAGCCTTGTCCGCCGCTCCCATCGCCGAAGGAACACACAGCAACACAACCGCTATCGACGCGAGGACAGCGCCGAACAGAGACGTCCTTGATTTGATAATCATATGCCCTTATTAGCCTTTTTTTTCCTGCCGCCCAGCAGCGCCTACACAGGCCCGACGGGGCTGGCAATATGCTCAATCTCCACGTACAGGGGATTATAACATACATTTCGGCCCTATTCGTGGGAGTACTGCAAATATCCGGTCAATACCATCGTCAACATGATCGCGTAATAGCCCAGGAACAGCAGCAGCAGCCATATGCCCTGCCTGCGTCCGAACGTCGGTCCCTTAGCCCAGATAAACGTGCGGAGCAGCACCAGCGCCAGGAGCATTACCGGGATGTGAAGGTAGTAGAATTCGATCGGCACGTTCAGCGGCACGGCCGCGGCCGACGCCCCAACGACAAACAGCACGTTGAGAATGTCGGCTCCGATAACGTTTCCTATAAGCAGTTCGGGGTGCCCTTTCACGATCGAGGTTATCCCGGTCACAAGTTCAGGCAGGCTTGTCCCGAACGCAACCAGCGTTACGGCCAGGATATTCGGCGGCACGCCGCCCCTGATGGCCAGGACTTCGACCGATCCGATGAGCACATTCGATCCGACGAGCACCAGGCCCAGTCCGATGATCAGTTCGATCACGCTCCTGGCGACAATCGCCGGGCCGGTGGGCGCATCTGCGGCCTTTTGTTCCTCTTCCGACAGTTCTATGGGATGCTGACGGGCCCAGCGAACGGAAATCCACATGTAGCCGACCAGCAGCACCAGGAAGATCACGCCAAGAAAACGCGGGATAACCACGCCGACGAATCCGCCGTTGATCCACGCCAGCACAAGCAGGACAGCCGCCAGCAGCACCCCGGAGCCCAACTGCAGCCATCCGTGTCGGCGAAGGATGAAACGGTCCTTAGGCAGCCGCACGATACAGCAGCACAAACCGAAAATCAGCGCCGTGTCGCATATGATCGAGCCGACCCCGTTGCCCAGGGCCAGCCCGCCGTTGCCTTTTATCGCCGCGGTGACCGACACGAACGCTTCGGGGCTCGTGGTGCCCAGACTAACGACTGTGGCGCCGATTATAACGGTGCTCATACCGATAGCCTTGGCCAGCCGAACGGCCGCCATTACCGCCCTGTCGGCGCCGAAGACCAGAAAAGAGATCGACACCGCAACGAACAGCAACAGCAGCATCGAGTGCTGATCGAAGAACTCTTTGGGTATTATGTCCGCTATTATCATGGCAGAGAGAGTATCTTAGACTCACGCAATTAACAAGCACCAACAGCCGGCGGCACACAGAGCAGGAGAACAGGTGAACAGGTGACAGGTGAAGAGACAACGACAAGATATGAATCTCAGGTCTGATCGATATACCAACAGTATTCCTGCGGTCTCCTGATCACCTGATCAAGAAAGACTCTCATGAATCCCAAGTTCATGGGAACATAGAAATGCCCCAAGAACCAGTCACACACCATGGCTGCGACCGCTGCAAAATCTCGCCAAATCAAACGCCGACAGCGGAAATATCCGCGTCATCGCACAATATTATGGTCAATCTGCAAGATTTGCGTCCCAGGGGACTTGACAGAAAAGCCGGGTTCGATTAAATTGTTAGTCTTGCATGCGGGCGTAGCTCAGTGGTAGAGCGTCACGTTGCCAACGTGAATGTCACGAGTTCGAATCTCGTTGCCCGCTTTTGAACAAGGCTCGGCGGTAACCACCGTCGGGCCTTACCCTTGCGCCCTATCCACCAACACGCCAAAGCCTTGTGCCAATCCCGTCGCGTTCGGCTCCGACGCACTCGGAGCCTGCCAGTTGGTGCCAGGTAGTGCCAGTTAATGCCGCCACGCGCTGCAATGGCGCTGCATTCCGCCGCTCGTGCTGCAACCGTGCTGCGTCATGTTCGGAGGACGCGACACCCAGAATAGGCGTTCCTTTGAGTGGTCCGGGCTTTGGGGAGCCGAGTCAATTGCTCTTGCCTGGTCGGGCATCATCGCCATAATACCCTAACAGAACCCGAACCTATTTCGAGTGCAAGGAGGCGCGCCCGTTTGAATAAAGGGAAGCGGCGTGGCCTGTCTCCTCGACCAGTCTGTCGGTGTCTACCGCCCACGCCACGGCCTCGAATCAGACTTCCACCGCCTCGTCCGCGAACACGTCGACGAGTTCCGCGCCGTCTACCCCGACCGCTACGCTCGCAAGTACGGCCACTGGCGGCCGGTTTTCGACAAGACCATCCGCCGGTTCCTCAAATGCGGTGACATCCAACACGGCTTCGCTCGGGTGCGTTGCCCTGACTGCCGCCACGAGTTCTTCGTCGCCTTCTCCTGCAAGCAGAGATGCATCTGCCCGAGCTGCTCTCAGAAGCGCACGCTCCTGTTCGGCATGCACGTGGCCGAGGACGTCTGCCTCAGCGTGCCACACCGCCAGTTCGTCCGGACCCTTCCCAAGCGACTCCGCGTCTTCTTCCGCTACCACCGCGCCCTGCTCGGCCGACTGCCCGCCCTCGCCTGGCAGTCCATCCTCCAAACCTACCGCGCCCTGCTCGGC
>CAYMSH010000431.1:0-5038 GCA_964392945.1 uncultured Planctomycetaceae bacterium
GCTGAACCGCTACCAGGTCAAACGGACCGACTGGGCGGCGATGCAGTTCCTGAACAGGTCCGTTCGCGTTCGCTCAAGACAGGTCCGCCTTCGGGATATTTTTCTGCTCCTGCTTCGCTGTCTTGCGGTCCTTTTGCTGGCGTTTGCGATCTCCAAGCCCGTAATGAAGGAGGCCGACGGCTTTGGGGCGCGATTCGGCGAACGCCGCGCGGGTGTGATTATCGCCCTGGACGCCTCTTACAGCATGCAGCACAGCGACGGCAGCCGCACCAGGTTCGAGCGAGCAATCGAGAAAGTCGAGACGATCGCCGCAGAGATCCACCCCGGCGACCCGGTCAGCCTGGTCCTGCTTGGCGCCGAACACAGGGTTGCTGTGCGTAATATGGCATTCGATCCCAAACGTTTCGAAAAGATCCTCCACGACCAGGAGGCGACGGCGGAATCTCTGGACTTAGACAGCGTTCCGCGTCGGCTGAGAGAGTTGGTCGATGGCATGACCGCGCCGCAGAAGGAAGTCTATATCGTCACCGACATGCAGGCCCAGGACTGGAAGGATCGTTCGGCATGGTTAAGCGACGCATTTGAAGATCTTGGCCGCAGCGCCGGGGTGTGCATGGTTCCGGTTTCCGGCGGCTCGGACAACCTGGCGATAACGAATCTGGAGCTGGTCTCCGGCGTGCTTCGCAAGGGCACCATTGCACGGTATCGTGCAACCGTGCGCAACTTCGGGGCGGTTCCCGTTTTGAATGTTAAGGTCAACGGCATGGCCAACAACATTAACGTGGACACCAAGATCATTGGCGCGATCGCCGCAGGGGCCGCCGAGACGGTCTCGCTGTTCGTCCCTTTCCGGAATCCCGGATCGGTCCGTATCACCGCCAAACTTGACGCCGATTCGCTGGCGGCGGATAACTCGCGCCGGGCGGTGGCCGTCATCCGGGACCGGGTGTCGGTCTTGGTTGTCGACGGATCATCCGGCGGGCGCGGCAAGTCCGGCGGACTGATCGCCGCGGCTCTCCGCGCACGCGGCGCCAGTGCGGGACAAGAGGATTTCACCGTGCAGTCTGCGCCGTGGATCTCCCTTCCCACTCAAGACTTAAGCAGCTTCGATGTTGTGATTCTTACAGATGTTCCGGACATTACGTCCGACCAGGCGAGCCGTTTTGAGGAATATGTCCGCGCCGGCAATGGCCTGATCTGGCTGGCGGGGGATAACATGAAAGCGGCGGTATGGAACAAGCGATCGTCGCTTGAGGGAACAGACCTGCTGCCGGCCTCTATCGAGCAAACTGTCAAGACCAGCGACGCGATGGGGGTCGGCGGAGCGTTGGACCCGATTATGCCCGATCATCCGGTGTGTCGTCCTCTGCGGTCCCTGCCGGAGGACCTGCTCAGTGAAGCGCGTTTCCTGAAACTGTTGCAGGTAAAGCCCTCGCCCACCAGCGTCGCGGTGTTGTCGCTTGCCGGCAGCGGCAAGCCTGTGCTGCTGGAACACGCCATCGGTCGCGGCCACGTTTTCATGTTCACCACCTCGGCGGGGCCGGAGTGGAACAACATGGCCGTCACGCCGGTTTTCCCCATGATTCTGCAACAGATGGTGACGTACCTGACCGCACGCGAGTTCGAAAAGCCGCGGATAATCGGCGATTCCCTGTCGCTGTCCTACGTCGATCAGCCCGACGCCAGCGATGCTGTGTTCGATACGCCCGCGGGCGAAACGATCACCGTGCCGGTCCGCGAATATCGCAACCATTACATGGCCCTGCTGGAGCACGCCGGCCAACCCGGTTTCTACATGGCCCGAGTCAGCGTGCAGGCTCCGGGCATGCCGGTCGCCGTCAACGTTGACACCAGCGAGTCGAATGTAGAATGCCTGTCGGCCTCCGAGACGGTAAGGAGCTTCGAAGGAACCGGCATTACAGTCGCCAATTCAGACCCTGACCTGCTCAGCGCCATCGAACAGGCGCGCACCGGGCGGTCGTTCTGGCCCATCTTCATGCTTGCAGGCCTGCTGCTCCTTGTTGTCGAGAGCCTGCTGGCCGATCGCATGCTCAAAAGCCCGGCTGCGGCGAATAAACGCGGGCCGACGTCGCCGCACACGGAGGACGTTTAAATGATTGGCTCGTTTTTGAACATATTCCAGGCCGAACGGATCACGTGGGCGCGTCCGATGCCGGCGGTAGCCGTGGTCGCGGCGTTTGTCGCCGCCGTGCTCCTGACGGCATACCTCTATCGCCGCCGGCGAGGGGTTCCGACGCGGATTCACATCGTGCTGGCCGTCGCCCGGCTGGGCGTTCTGTGCCTGATCGTAGCAGTTCTGCTTGAGCCCACAGCGCTGGTCACGCGAACCGCCGTGGTAAAACGCCGCCTGCCGGTGCTGATCGACATATCCGAAAGCATGTCCGTGACCGATCAGCGCATGAAGCCCGAGGATATTGTCGAGGCCGCTACGGCGCTTAACATCCTTCCCTCTTCGGTCAGCGACGATGTAAACAGAGCCTTTATGACGCTCGACGCCAAGCAGCGCCGGACCATTGCCGCCGCCTCGCGCCTTGACCTGGCCAGGAGCCTTATGTCCCGATCGGCCCGGGCGATGTTCGAGTCGATCGGCGAGGATTTTGATGTCAGTTACTATGCGTTCGGCAAGAAGCTTCGCATGCTCGCTGACGGCCCGAATCGATCCGCCGATCCCCTGTCTTCCCTGAAGGCCTCCGGGAGCGGAACATTCATAGCCGAGTCCCTCGAGGCGGTCGCCAACGCCGATAGGGGCGCCCCGTTGGCGGGGATCGTGCTGCTGAGCGATGGGCTCGACACCTCTTGGCGCGGCGGCGAAGCTGCGATCTACGACCTCGGCACGCGCGGAATTCCTGTCTATTCCGTGCCGGTCGGCATCGCCCAGCCCGACGACGTCTCTATCCGCAACATCATCATGCAGGAAGTGGCTTTCTCCGGCGACAAGGTCCCGATCCGCCTCCAGATCCGGTCCAAGGGCTACGAGAAGCGAACCGCCGATCTAACGGTGCTCCTTAACGGCAGAGGCGTCGCCCGGCGGAGCATTACCCTGTCCGGCGGTTTGCAGTTCGAGGACATCTTCTTCAATGTCGACGTGTACAAAAGGGGCGTAGCGCAAGTCGAGATATCCATAGAGCCCTTTGGCGACGAAGCGACGGCCGAGAACAATCGGATCAAACGCAGCGTTCGGATCGTTAACGAGAAGATCAACGTGCTCTGCATGGAAGGCAGTGCTCGCTGGGAGTACCGGTACCTTCGCGCGATGTTGAAAAGAGACCCTCGCATCAACGCTACTTTCATAGCCACTCGGGCCCGGCCGGAGGTGGCGCGGAATTCATCGGAATACATCGCCCGTTTCCCCGAAACGCGCGAAGAGGCTTTCAAGTATGACCTGGTTATCCTCGGCGATGTCGATGCCGAGTTCTTTTCCGCCGACGCATTCCTGCGACTGGAGGAGCTTATCAAGGACCGCGGCGGATCGCTGCTGATGCTGTGCGGTTCGCGATATGCGCCGAGCAGCTATGCCGGAACGCCCGTGGAGCGCATGCTTCCTGTCGAGTTCGACCCTGATGGTTCATGGGAGGACGTGGATGACAGCGTGTATCCCGTGCTGACCGCCGAGGGCAGGAGCAGCCTGGTGATGACCCTGGAGACCGATGCGGAAAAGAACGATCGCGTATGGAGTCGCGTGGCGCCTCTCGATCGGATTCCGCCGCTTGGGGCCCCCAGGCCGGGCGCGACGGTGCTGGCCGAACTGTCGGACTCCCAGACCCGCGCAGACCGTTACCCGCTTGTGGCCTGGCAGCGATACGGAACCGGTAAATGCATGATGGTGGGAACAGACCGCTTGTGGCTGCTCCGGTTCAAGACCGGTGACAAGTATCACTGGCGAGTCTGGTCGCAGTGCATCCAGTTCATGACGTTGTCACGACTCATGGGTGAGCACAAGAGAATCCGCCTGGAAACGGATCGGGCCTCATACCCGCTCGGCGGCCAGGCGCTGCTCTACGCCCAGGTGCTCGACGATGAGTTCGAACCGGTCACGCAGTCCGGTTTTGATGTCACCGTGACTGCGACGGGCGACCCTGGCGCGGGGCCCCAACGCGTGACCCTTCGTCCCGACGTGGAGCATCCCGGACTTTACGAAGGCTACTTCTCGCCGCCGCGTGCGGGCCGATACCGGATGGAGGCGAACTCCGCTGACCGTTCGCTTTCCAACACGACTGAGTTCCAGGTCGCCGCCGTTAAACCTGAAATGGCCAACACCGACATGCAGATCGAACGCCTGCGGAGAATTGCGGATATCTCCGGCGGACAGTGCCTCAGCATCCCGCGGATTGGAGAACTGCCTTCTTTGCTGAACCGCCAGCCGCACACGATCAGCGTTAGCGAGGAATTGCCGTTGTGGGACAACGGGGTAGTGGCGTTCCTGCTTGTGTTCCTGGTTGGTTTTGAATGGATTGTCAGAAGGAGGTACGACCTGTCGTGACAGAGAACCGCCAAAAAAAGAACTTGTTTTCGTACATAAAGGCCGTCTGGCGCCGCGCCCAGACGCTGCACGTCACCGCGGGCATGCTGGCGCTGTGTCGCTGGATAATACCGCTGTTTCTGGCGGTAATGGCGATTGACTGGCTGATGGATCTGCCCGCGGCTCCGCGCGTGGCGGGCCTGGCGGTGTTGCTGTCGGTTTCGGTATACAAAGCCTGGCGCTGCGGGTGGTTGAATGTTCGCGCTTTCAACGCCACGCACATCGCGCTGCGGATTGAAGAACATGTCGGCGGTTTCGAGAGCCTGCTGGTCAGCGCCGTTCAGCTTCGCTCAAGCGAGTTGTCTCCCGGAACATCGGAATCACTGCGCGACATGGCCTGCGATCGCGCCGAGCAAGCCGTAGCGCCGTTACGACCGACCGACGCCGTTGATTACCAGTCGCTCCGCCCTCCGGCGGCCCTCCCGAATATACAGGCGCAGATAATAGGCGAATTTGAGTTTGTAAACAGCCCCAACCTGGCCGTCGGGGCGCCCCGCC
>CAYMSH010000432.1:0-5022 GCA_964392945.1 uncultured Planctomycetaceae bacterium
ACGCGAATGGCCCAGCGAGGGTCTTCCTGCGGAGGACGATCGGGATACTCGGCCATCTCGGCTTCCCAGCGATGGGGTTGGCCTTGATCGCTCGTATCGTCCGGCTGTGTTTGAGGTTCTGTTGTCATGGGTCTGTCGGGTATCGGTGCGAAGCGTCAATATGGTTTTCCGCTGAGCAGGTGATCGCTGATCGCCTTGGCCTGCTGGACTGTGATTCTGGTTCCGTAGGCCTGCATGCGTCTGATCACGCGAGGCCAGTCTTTTCGCGGGTAAGTGTGCACTCGCTGGAGCGTATGGCAACCGATGCATTGATCGGAAATCAGGTCCTCAGGGCCCGCCCGGTCCGGGTCGATTTGCGTGAGCGTCGGCGTGGGCACATGCGCCGGTCTGCTGGTGACCATACGCATGGAGACGCCGGCGGCCCGTTCGTTGGGCGAGTAGACTTCGTCGTAGTGGGCTATGCGATTGGCCCCGGCCTGGGGCTGACCCGAAGGGCTCACAAACCGCGGGCGAGAGGCCTCGCGATTGTATCCGCCCAGCAGGACTGTGGCGAACGACAGCACACCCATTATCACGAAGACGGCGCGGCCGGAGTTGTCGTTGCGGTTCAGCAGGTGCGTAGCCCAGAGACCGGCTCCGACAGCACAAGCCAGCGAAGCCCAGAAAAACAGCCAGGTCATCTGCATTCCCATTCCGGCGTAGAACATAAGGTAGATCCCGGCGATGGCGTAAACCAGCGCCATGGGAATCTTGAAGCCCTTGTGCACACGAGCCTGGCGTCTACTGTACGCCAGCCCGATGCCGATCATCGAGGCGACGACTATGTGTTTGAGCCACCACCAGTCGACCCCGCCGGCGACAACGTCGCCGCGACCGTGCATGAGGTTGTTGTAGGAGTCCTTGGCGTGGTACTTCAGGACCCAGGCGTAGAAGAAGCCCACAATCGGAAGGCACAGGAACGACATGAACGCCATGTTGAACGCGGCGCGACCGCCTCTTTCGTGGAGGTCCTGCATCTTGGACCGTTTGGAGATATACAACCACACGCCGCATATGCAGGCGACCATAAACGCGCCGTAGGCAAAGTTGGCGAACGTGCGATGCAGCGTGAGCATGAGGAATGACGGATTGTAGAACGCCAGCTTGTCCCAACCGAGGATCCCCATCGTGCCCTGCCACTGACTCACGCCGCCCTTGGCGAACCCGGGGGTGAGCATGAACGCGCCCATCCCGTTGATCAGGAAAAACTGCAGGAAGAACATCGGCGTCAGGAGCGCCCCGAGCAGGATGTGCATTTTCTTGTGGCCGCGGAGATCGTCCCAGAAGAAGTAGTGCAGCGTCAGCGTCGTGGCCAGCAGGAAGAACAGCAGTTCCTCAAGGATCATCGTCCAGAAGAAGTGCACGAACAGTTGGGACCAGAACTGCGGATACAGTCCGCTGAGCAGGAACACGAATCCGATGGCGCTGATCGTGCCGACGTTGTATATGCACACGTGCCACAACTGCACGCGCTTGGCCAGCAGATCGTACTTGGCCTCGCGCTGGCGGTAGCCGACTATCTGGAGAACCGTAACTGCAAACGCAAAGCCGATCGCCAGCGAGCCAACAGACGTGTGAAACAGCGCCGTAAAACCGATGGACCACCTGGCTCCGCCGGGAAACTGTATGAACGGGATTTCCGCCAGCAGCGACATCATGGGTGGTGCTCCCGGAGATAGCGTATTATTCGCTCGGCCTCGTCGTCAGTTATCGTCATCTTGCGTTTGACCCGCTCGTCGGCGACTGTCTTGGACCAGTCCTTGACATCGTAGTCGCCCAGTTCGTCGGTCTTGCGATGATGGCAGCCCAGGCAGCTCTTGTAGACCAGGTATCGATCGGCCTCCATCGGCGTCAGTTCCGGCTTGACGATTTCACCGTAAACGGTGTCGGGGTTCTTGCTGGCTTCGCGAACGAATCCGCCCAGGCAGAACGTAAAGAACGCCGCAATTCCGGCCACGAACATCGCCCAGCGCCAGCACTTGTTGTCAGGATTGCCGCGTCCTCGCATCAGCCATATCCAGGCGATCGCAGCGCCGATTACGACAGTAACCGCCACGCGCCAGACTATCGCGTTGGAGCCGAACCAGTCCAGCGGCGGGTGAAGGTGAATCACGCAGCCGACGATCAGCAGGCCGGCGGTTATCGCCGAGGCCAGGGCCCGGCCGCGATAGCGCATCGTAATGTACGTTGTCGCTATAACAACCATCACGGCGATCAGGAACATCTTGACGGTAAGTTGTGTCGTGACGTGGCCGCCCATCATCGCGTGGAACGCCACTGGCGCTTCGGCCTGGATTAACCTGGCGTAGCCCCAGCCGATTATCGGCATCGCGAAGAAGAACAGGAAGCCGGTGATGAAGCAGAAATTAGACGCCCACTTGAAATACGCCCTGTCTTCGAGTTCCTTGCCGAGACTGTCCTCGGGTTTCTTCGGAGCCTTCATGTACCGCAGTGCGAACACCCCGCCTGTCAGCATCAGCACGTAGCTGAAGTTGCCGAATATCCGGTGCGTCAGCAGGTACGGGAAACTTGGATTGAAGAACGCCTGGGCCGACCAGCCGACGGGCTGATCAACTGCCGGCAGGGCTACGCCGCCGGGCGTCATCATGTACCCTCCCAGCGCATCCCAGACCGTCTGGACCAGCAGGCCCATCATCGCAGCGGCGACACCCATGGAAATGTGGAGCTTCTTGCGATTCGACCAGCGGTCCCACGTGAGGTAGTAACCGAAGAACAGGAAACCGACCTCGGCCAGGAAGAACAGGAACTGGGCCACCAGCGGCCAGAAGAACAGATTCGACCAGCGCGACCAGAACTCCGGATACGTGCCGATTATGAAAACCGGAATACCGGTGCCCAGCGCCGCCCCGGGCGAGAACAGGATCATCGAGAACCAGATGAAGCTCTTGCTCAATCGATCGAGCCGCGGATCTTTGCGTCGCATGCCGATGTATTCCAGCACCGGAGCAAGCAGCATGTACGCCGTCACCAGAGTGGCGATTGGGATATGCGAGTACGTAATCTCTTCGATCCATACCCAACGAGGGAATACCGGTGTGTCAATAACTGGTAAGTCCATTCCGAGTTCCATTCGCTCCGACATGCGGCCGACAATCTAACGACGATATGTTACTCTAGGGTCCGTCGCGGGTTGAATCAAGAGTCTATTAGTCGACATTAATTCAATTGACGCGCCAGATCGCGTCGATGGTCCGTAGAACAACGAATAGGAAACGATCTTGCCACAATGCCGAGTTATGATAGAATCATCACCAGCGGTTGGAATGCTCGATCTCCCCGGCGGGGATAAACGAGGTTTCACCCCTCAAATGACTGATAGAGAAGCACGCGGGTCGGCAGTTCCCGCATATGACTTGGCGCCGCATATGAACGAAACATCACCAGATCCTACCGCTCCGAAGGCTCCGCCGGCCAGGCGCCCGAAATTATTTATGAAACAGGCGAGCATGCTTCGCATGGTCTACTGCCTGGCTCCGGTTGTGCTTTCGGGGGTCTATTTCTTCGGATGGCGAGCCGCAGCCGTCGTCGGCGTGTGCATTGCCGCGGCGCTGATCACCGAGCGAATCACCAGCCGCGCTCGCGGACAGTCGATCTCGACTGCGTGTCTCGTGACGGCCCTGCTTTACGGATTATCACTTCCGCCTACGGTCCCGCTGTGGATCGCCGTTGTCGGAATAGTCGTCGGCGTGCTGTTCGGAAAAGAGGTCTTCGGCGGATTCGGGCGCAACTTCGCCAACCCGGCAATCGTGGGTCGAGCGTTTGTTTACATCTGCTTCCCAGTCGAGTTGACCGGGCGATTCGTGCCGGCGTTCAAGGGTTTCCCCGGCGGTCTTGCCCGCTGGTCATTCGAGAGCCTGGGCCAAATGCCGGCTTATCTCGAACAATCCGGCGGAAGAGTCGTCGACGCGATCAGCCAGGCCTCGCCAATGTGGGTCGCCCGCCAGCACGGCCTGGAGGCAGTCGCCAATTCCGGTAACGGCGCCTCGATGTGGGACATGGCGATAGGGTCCGTCGGCGGTCTGTTCCAGACCGGCCCGCAATCGGCTCAAAGAGTTCTTACCGCCGGCTGCATCGGCGAAGGATGCGCCGTGCTGATCGCCCTGACGGCGGTCTATCTGCTCTGGACGAAGACCGCAAAGTGGCGGCTGATGCTCGGAGGATTCGCCGGACTGATCGTAGCCAACGTCCTGTTTCGCAATATTCTCGGGTTCGACGGGATCGCTCAGGTCCCCCCGCTCCACTGGCAACTGCTCAGCGGCACGACGATGTTCGCCGTGGTCTACATGATCACTGAACCGGTGAGCGCGCCGAAGAAAAACGCAGCCCAGATCGCATATGCCTTCCTGATAGGGTTCCTGATAATCACGCTGCGCTGGCGGGGCATATTCGTAGCGGCCGCCACGTTTGCGATCCTGCTTGGCAACCTGATCGCACCCCTGCTCGATATGGCCGCCGAGGCCTGGGACCGCAGGAGGGTCAGGCAGTGAAGCTGAACATCAACTCTCCGGCGTACGTGATCGGTTTCGCGGCGATCGTTTCGGCGATCTTCACCGCGGCGATAATGTCGCTGCACGCAATGGCGCGTCCGACTGTGGAGGCCAACGAGCAGGCATTCCGCCAGCGAGCGCTAGTTGACGTGTTCGCGCTGGACGAAGGCCAAACGCTGAGCGACACCGAGGTCGGCCGGCTTTACGCCAAGAGCATCCGGCCGATCAATCGGTCGATATCAGACCCCAGAACCGGCGTAGTTTTTAATGTGTCGCCAGGCGAGGGAAGCCCGCATTCGCCGCGGACATACCGAGCCGTGGTAATCGACGAGCAAACCGGGACCGAAACACTGCTTGGATACGCCTTTCCGATCTGGGGAGTGGGCTTCTGGGCTCGAATCGACGGTTACCTCGCCGTATCGAGCGATCTTAAGAAATCTCTGGGAATCGTGTTCGTAAGTCACACCGAAACTCC
>CAYMSH010000433.1:0-5012 GCA_964392945.1 uncultured Planctomycetaceae bacterium
GAACTTCTTGGCCCACCAGCCTCTGCCGCCTTCGGGTTCGGGAGGGTAGGGCGGCTCTTCCGGCCAGACGGTCCCATCACCGTATCCGTACCAGCATTTGCCCTCTCCCTTGATCCCGGTGAAGATCATGGCCTGTTTCCCGTTGTAATCGACCCAGATCGCCCCGTTCCAGGCGTCGGCGTGAGTGTAATCTTTCAGGCCCTTGGCGGCCTTGGGATCGTCGAGAATGTTGGAGTACCGCAGCAGGGTCTTGTTCTTTACTGATGCTCCCTTTTTTGGGAATGCTCCGCTCGCGGCCGGGTCGCATACGATTATCGTCGGCCCTTGAGAACTCTGCCCGCCATCGCGGTATCTTCCCATCGCCAGCCGCATTCCTGATGTGTTTTCCTTTGCCCATTGCTCGGGAATCTGGAACAGCAGGTCGGCCGTCAGGTAGTTGCTCTTGCCTTCGATCTTCCACGGTCCCCAGGATTTCGGATCGGACAGTTTGATCTTGCGGGCGCCAAGTGAAGGGCCCACGGCCGTTTCGTCCAGGTGCTGGGCCCAGGTGAAGAACAGGTAGTCGTCATCCTGCTTACCGTGTTTGGCCAGGAACTCGATTCCGACGCGGGGCATTTCATATTCTTTGAAGGATGCGTCGCGAATGTCGGTAAACGGCTGGAGAGCTTTCGCCCGGTTCAGCTCTTTGACGTTCTTGTTCTTTGATATCACCGGCTTGGGGATGCTGAATTCCGATACGTATTGATGTTGCTCGTGGCCTGTGCCGAGAATCGAGCCCGGCAGCCCGTCATCTGCGCCATTGGGATCGCCTTTGGGGTAGTAAGTCATGGCGCTTCCGGCATAGTTCCAGGTCTGTGCGTCCTGGGTTCCGCCGCGAGGAAGTCTGAACGCCCCGAGGTACTCCAGGTCCGCGGGTTTCAGGGCCTGCTTCCCGCCCGAGGGCTGGGCGGTGGAGATAGAGAACGTGATCACGGCCAGGAATAACACGGCCAGGGATAACACAGTTGCCAGGGCTTTGGATTTCCATGATTTCATTTTTCATGCTCCAGGCGTCAGTTGATAATCTTTCAAATTGCGATTTGGGGTATGGGTTATTCTATCATTGACCGTCTCGGCCACGCAATGGTGAATGTCGATAAGGCTAACGGCTGGCAATTGGCAATTGGGAGTTGGCAGTTGGCGAACGGCTGCGGCAACGGCCAACGGCCGGCGGCCAACGGCGAGGGTGCGAGCCCTTTGTGTCCTCTGTGGCAAAAGGCGTTGTCGTGGCCGTGTGCCTTGTGGCTCGTGGAAAAGTTCTCGCACGCTAATTTGCCTCTTGGGAATTATTGCTGCTACAATGTTTACGGTCAGTTTTGTCCTTTTACGAAAGGTCGATATCTTATGGCTCCTCATATCACTAGAACCATCGTGGCTGTCGCTGTTGTCGTTTCCTGCTTCCTGGCCGTCTGCACCGCCCAGCCAGACTCCGCACGGGCCCAGGGCCAATACTCTGGCGGCGCCCAGAAGCCGGATCCTGAAGAACTGAAAAAGGTCCAGCCATGGAAGCCTGACGAGATGGGCATCAGCGTAAACTATGTAGTGGATCTCAGGCCTTACCTGCCGCCGGTCGGCAAGCAGAGGATGAATGACTGCGCTGCATGGGCTACTGCCTACGCGGCCAAGAGCTATCTGGAAGTGATCGATCAGAAATGGAAAGCTGACGCTCCGGAGCGCGTCTTCTCGCCGACGTTCATCTATAACCAGATAAACGGCGGGCGGAACAAGGGCTGCTCCATCCTCAATGCAATGAAACTGATGAAACTCAGAGGGTGCGCGACGCTGAAGACCTGCCCCTACAAGTCGACCGATTTTACATCCCAGCCGACAGACGCCGCATTCCGCGAGGCGCGTCAGTTCAAGATCGCCGACTACTATCGGCTGTTCAAGTCGCAGGAGATCCGGCTGGCGTTGTCCCAGGGGCTGCCTGTTCTCATCGCGGCCAGGACTAACCGGGATTTCAACAGCGGGGCCTATGACGTGTACGATATGAAGATGCACAAAAAGGCCAGGGCCACGCGCATAGCGAACCAGAAACACGGCTTTCACGCGATGTGCATAGTCGGGTACGACGACTCGCGAAAGGCGTTTCTGTTCCTGAACTCATGGTCCAGCAGGTGGGGCAAGAAGGGGTATTGCTGGGTCGGATACGATGTCATGGACGAGATCGAATACATCGGCGATTCGCTGGTCTATCTGGCTTACGTGATGATGGATGTGAAGTACAGTGTCGTCCGGCGTTCAAGCCATGTCGATCCGACGATGAATCTGTATATCAGCGGCAGGCACTGGTATCGCGGTATCGAGCCGACGAAGAAGAAACCGCAGTGGTACTGGCGATTGTACATTTCCGGCCAGTCGGCCGGGCTCGACAAGATCAAGAAAGTGGATTGGACTCTCCACTGGTCGGCCACGTCAAGCAAAACCGTAATGCGGAGCAACAGGCGGACTCAATATGAAGTGGCCGCCAACAAATACACTCCGGGCCAATTCAGGGTCGATGCGAAAATCACGTTCAAAAACAACGCCACGCGCACCGTCACGCGGGTATTTCGGGTCGCCCAGGAATACAATCTGCGATTGATCCAGACTGATCGGTACTGGGGCAAAGACCGCAGCGGCCAGAGCCGATGGGACTGGTGGGCGAAAATCGACGGCTCGCTGACCCAGCTCAACGACATCAGGCAGGTCACGTACCATTTGCACCCGACATTCCGGCCGAGAGACCGCGTGATCCGCGCTTCGCTGCAGAACGGGTTCGCCTTCCAGTCCAACGGGTGGGGCACATTCAACATCGCGGCGACTGTGGATTTGAAGGATGGCGGTAAGATTAAACTCACCTGCCCCATGAAGTTCAAAGATCCCGTGCAGGATAAACTTGTGCTGAAGAACACCGCCTACATGGACAGCATCATCAGAGGGCAGAAGTGGTACACCTGGACGGTCTCGGTAGACGGGCCGTGGAGCAAACTGCAGAATATCCAGAAAGTCCGCTACAAACTGCATCCGACTTTCAACCCAAACACGATAGACGTCACAACGCGCTCGGCGTACGGCTTTCCGCTGTCCCGCCGAGGCTGGGGTACGTTCAAAGTCCAGGCGACACTCTATTTCAAAAACGGCGCGACGCAAGCACTGACGCATCAATTGAAGTTCTAGCGTTACCTGCGGACGGCGTGGAGGCGAAACTGGGCGTTTTCGTTGTTTCTTGTGGCTTTCGGGGTATTCGGTGTATTCTGTGGCGGGGCGTTGAGCCTTCGTCGCGGCGGTAACTATCGGTGCGAGCCGCGTTATTGGTGGTGATGCGGTGTTTTGTCGGTTGTTCGAGCCGAGAAGTTGCTTGCTACCGTCGGCGGGGCGGTGTAGAGTATAGCGCTTATTTTCCTGCATATGACTACTTTTGAAGGACGCAGTAATGACCGAAGTTGAAACTGATAATCCCGCCCCGGAAGAAGACAGGACCGGCAAGGGCAAGGCATTCTTCGAGCGAGCTGAACAGGTGGCCGAGACCGGCAACTGGGATTTCGCGATAGAAATGTACGTCGAAGGGCTCAAACGCGAGCCGGGAAATGTCGAACAGGGTCACCAGCGCCTTCGCGAAGTTGCGATGAAACGCAAGGCCCAGGGCGGCAAGAATCCCGGTATGGGCGACAAGTTCAAGCACCGCATGGGCAAAGATCCCGAGCAGAACCTGATCAACGGCGCGTTCCTGCTGGCCAAAGAACCCGGCTCGCTGCAGACGATGAACCAGATGCGCCAAGCCGCGGTCAAACTCGAACTCAAGCCGGTCCTTAAATGGATCTGCGACATACTGCTGGAATCCCAGCGGCAGGCCAAGAAGGGCAACGTTAAGCTGCTGATGATGCTGGCTACTGATTTCACCGGGATCGACGAGTATCTCCCGGCGATGGAAGCCTGCGAACTGGCCAGAAAAGTCATGCCCGACGACGCGGTGATCCAGCAGACGCTCAGTGATCTGTCGGCCAAGTACACCATGCACAAGGGCAAGTACGGCGACGAAGGCAAGTTCACCGACAAAGTCGTCGATCTCAAGGGTCAACAGGAACTCGCTCGCCGGGACGAACTGCACCAGAGCGACGACTTCCTGATGAGGGATGTCGAAAAGGCCCGCACCGAATACCTCGCCAGCCCCGACGTGACGGGAAAAGTCAACGGATTCGTCGATGCGCTCCTGAAGCTTCAGGACGAAGCTTACGAGGGCGAGGCCATCGACGTGCTGACAAAGGCCCATTTCGACAGCGGAGCCTACCAGTACAAGCTGCGAATCGGCGACATCAAGATCACCCAGATGACCCGCAGGTACCGCAAGCTGGTCAAGGCCGGCGACAAAGACGGAGCCAAGAAGCAACTCCGAGCCCAGTTGGCCTTTGAACTGGACGAGTACAAGGAACGATCGATCAACTATCCCACGGACCTGACGCTGAAGTACGAATTGGGACGCAGGCAGTTTCTCGCCGCACAGTACGACGAGGCCATCGGATCGCTCCAGCAGGCCCAGCGAGACCCCAGGCGGCATCTTACCGCGATGAGCTATCTCGGCCAGGCGTTCGAGGCCAAGGGATGGATGAGAGAGGCCAGCGAAACATACGAAAGAGCGCTCGACGCCGAGATGAGCGAAGACCGCGCAAAGGACCTGCGGTATCACCTCGGCGGCGTTTTTGAGAAGATGGGCAAACTCGTCGAGGCCAGGGAGCAGTTTTCCCACGTGGCCCAGGCCGACTACAACTACAAGGATGTTCGCGAGAGACTCGACAAGGTCAACAAGGCCATTGACAGCGACCCCCAGCCGCCGAGCGAGCCGACGGGCGAATAATTTGTCGGGAATTTGCTTGTTATTGTCCGGCCAGGATGTATAATTCCTGATTCTTTTCCGGTAAACAGAACCTAGATAAGTAGAATATATACGCAGGAGTAGTACGTGGCCCATTCAGCTTCAGCCAAGAAACGCATTC
>CAYMSH010000434.1:0-4957 GCA_964392945.1 uncultured Planctomycetaceae bacterium
TAGCCGCCGCGGCTCTTTATGCGCCGTCGGGCCTGTCGGCTGCCGACAAGACCACCGAGAATCGACCCAACATCCTGTTCATAATGACCGATCAGCAGTTCGCCGACGCCATGAGCTGCAGCATGGGGACCAAGTGGCTCAAGACCCCGGCGATGGACTCTCTGGCCGCATCCGGCACACTCTTCTCCCGGGCCTACAGCCCCAACCCGCTCTGCATGCCGGCCCGCAACTCGATCTTCACCGGACGATATCCCCATGAAACCGGCGTGACGGCCAACAGGAACGCGAAGCTCGACACCGAGGATTTCCTGAACATGGGAAACTACTTCCTCCGCGCCGGATACCAGACGGCGTACTTCGGCAAGTGGCATCTCTGCTTCGATCGAAAGAAGACCGACGCCCACGGGTTCCAAATCGCAAAATGCCTCTACGGAAACGGACACGACGGCGAGGTCGGCGAGTTGGCCCAGCAGTATCTCGTATCGAAGCAGGGCAAGCTGGACAAGCCGATGATGACAGTCGTGAGCCTGAGCAATCCGCACGACATCTGCCAGTTCAGCCGGTTCCAGAAGCTGCCCAGCGGTCCTGTCGGCAAGACCCCGCCGGCCGGCAAGTGTCCCCCGCTTCCGAAGAACCTCGCCCCGCCGATCAACGAGACCGACACAATGACAACGCTGCGGAAGGGCTACCAGGGCCCGGGCAGCAAGTTCCCCGTCGGTAACTACACCGACGATCAGTGGCGCCAGTTGCGATGGGGATACTACCGCCTGATCGAAAAGGTTGACGCCGAGATCGCAAAGGTGCTTGCCGCACTTCGGAAATCCGGACACGAGAAGAACACCGTGATCATCTTCACCAGCGATCACGGCGACTGCGCGGGGGCTCACCGTTTCAACCAGAAGACCGTCTTCTACGACGAGTCGGCCCGGATTCCGTTTATCATTTGCCAGAATGGGCGAACCAGGAAGCAGCAATCCGACAAGCTCGTGAACACAGGCGTGGATATACTCCCGACTATGCTCGACTACGCAGGCATCGCGATCCCGAAGAAACTGCCCGGCCGGAGCGTTCGACCAATCGTCGAAGGCAAGCCGCCGACCGACTGGCGAGACCATCTGGTGATCCAGAACCACTTGAGCCAGACCGTCCCGGTTGATGGAATCCGAGCAACTGCACAGGGAAGAATGGTGCGGAGCGAGCAGTACAAATACTGCGTATACGATCACGGGACTAAGCGAGAATCGCTGGTCGATATGAAGAACGATCCGCTGGAAACAAAGAACATCGCGGGCGACCCGGCCAGCAAGAAGATCATCGAAGCCCACCGCAAACTCCTGCTGGCGTTCGCGGATAAACACAAAGATCCCCTGTCCAAACAAATGCTCGCAGACGGTATGCCGGCAATACCCTTCCAGGCGGCAAAGTCCAGAAGAAAGAAACGAAAGAAATAACATGAGCAAACAAGCATCCATCGCACTAGCCCTGATTCTGACATTCGCAGCCGCCGGATACGCTGCCGAACCGGCCGCCGATACCCAAGCCAAAGGCGGGCTGATCGTCCACGTAGGCGCCACTGACGGGAAAGGCACAGTCGCACTTGCCGGCGACAACTTCGTAGTCCAGGGGCTGGCGGCCAAACCCGAGGCGGTCGCCACTGCCAGGGAGCATGTCAAGTCAGCCGGTCTGTGCGGTAAGGTTTCGATCGCTCTGTTCGACGGCGAGCACCTGCCGTACGCCGACGAACTGGTTAACATGATAGTGATCCGCGAGGCTGGAAAACTCACGAACAAAGAGATCCTGCGAGTGTTGGTTCCCGGCGGAAATGCGGTGTTCACGAATGGAAAACGGCTGACCAAACCGCGTCCCAAGGCGATTGACGACTGGACGCACTTCCTTCACGACCCGGCCGGGACTTCGGTATCCCAGGACACCCTTGCCGGACATCCGCGCGGAATGCGTTGGACCGCAGGCCCCTACTGGGGACGAAGCCACGAACATACAAACAGCATGAACGCTATGGTCTCGGCGGCCGGACGCATGTTCTATGTCATGGACGAAGGACTCACCGACTCGATCCAACTGCCGTCGGAATGCTACCTGACCGCACGCGACGCGTTTAACGGAATCGTGCTCTGGAAGCGCCCGCTGAAGGGCTGGTTCAACGCACTCTATCCGCTCAAGGCAGGGCCCACCTGGCTGACCAGGCGGCTGGTCGCCGTCGGCGATCGGGTCTACATAGCTCCCGGGCTGGGCCAGAACATCCTATGCCTCAACGCCGTCAACGGAAAGCCCCTGCGCGAGTACAAAGGCACGCCGAGTTCGTTCGAACTGATCGTCTCAGACGGCGTGGTCTTCGCCGCAGTGGACCCCAACGCCAAAGCTATAGACTACAATCAGCAAAACGCCAACTGCTGGGCCGAAAGCGGTCGGGCCAACAAGAAATGGGGCTGGACTCGCGAAACCGGCGTGCGCGTTATCAAGGCCGTAAACGCCGAGAGCGGAAAACTCCTCTGGGAACACAAAGCTCCCGTAGCGCCGATGACCCTGTCGGCAAACGACAAGATGGTCTGCTTCTTCGACGGCTCGGCCATGATCGCCCTGGACAAGACCACGGGCAAACAACTCTGGAAAACCGAAGTCGCCAAGCCCAGGTTGATCCCTACAGGTTACGGCGGACCGCGAGTGGTGATCTGCAAGGACCGCGTTCTGCTCAGTCCCATGGGATCCATCTATGCGGTGTCACTGGCCGACGGCAAGGTCCTATGGTCAATCAAAGGCAAGCCGCGTTCGGGCCACTTCAGCATGGAGGACTTCTTCGTCCTGGGCGAAAAGGTCTGGGTGCTCGGCCGCCGCAACAACGGAGTCTACACGGTCTATAACCTGGCCAACGGCGAGATAGTCGAAGAACACTCCAACCCGATCAAATCGTTCTACATTCACCAACGATGCTACCCCGGGCGCGCCACTGTCAAATACCAGCTTCCTCCCGTTATGGGCATGACGGTCTACGACATGAAGGAAGATTCCTGGGTCAACAATCACTGGGTCCGCGGCGCCTGCGTATACGGCGTGATGCCGGCCAACGGACTGGTCTACGCCGCCCCGCATGCGTGCGCCTGCTACTACCAGTCGAAGCTCAACGGTTTCAATGCTCTGGCGCCGAACGCCCAGGAACCCGTCGCCCCGCCAGCGGAAAAACGACTCACCAAAGGTCCGGCGTACGGCAAGTGCGAATCGCAGAATGTCTCAACGGCCGACTGGCCCGTCTTCAGGCGAGATAACACGCGCAGCGGATACGCGCGAACGGACGTATCGGCCGATCTTGACAAGGCCTGGTCAAAAGATATCGGCGGCAAGCTGTCTCAGCCCGTCGTCGCCGGCGGAAAGCTTATCGTAAGCGCAGTAGACGCCCACACGATCTACGCCATCGACGCAGCTACCGGCAAGGAAAGCTGGCACTTCATCGCAGGGGCGCGGGTAGACTCACCGCCGACAATCCACGCCGGAATGGCGATCTTCGGATGCGCCGACGGATGCATATACGCGCTGCGAATCAGCGACGGTAAACTCACCTGGCGATTCCGCGGGGCGCCTAACGATCGAAAGCTCATCTCGTACGGACAGCTCGAATCGGTCTGGCCGATCTCGGGCAGCGTGCTGGTCCAGCAGGACCGCGCCGCCAAGGCCGATCGGCTCTACTGCGTCGCCGGGCGGTCGATGTTCCTCGACGGCGGTTTGCGAATGATCGTGTTGGACCCGGCCACGGGACAACTGGTCTCGGAAAACGTAATGGACAGCCGCGTGCCGGACTCCGACGCGAATCTACAGAGCCTTATGACAGGCAAGCACATGCCGGTGGCGCAGCCCGACATTCTCTCCAGCGACGGCAGCTACGTTTACATGAAATCCCAGACGTTCGACATGAACGGCAAGCGCACGCGCGTGAATCCGCAAAGACCCGACACGCAGTACGACGAGGAAGTGCACCTGTTCTCGCCGATATCGTTCCTGGACAAATCGTGGCACCAGCGAACCTACTGGATCTTTGGGCGCGCCGCCGGCGAAGGATGGGCCGAATTCCAACTGCCCCCCAAGCGCGTTCCGTGCGGACGGATCATGTGCATCGACGAGAAGAACGCATACTCCTACGCACGCGATCTGGAACTGCTGTGCAACACGTCGGTCAGCGAATACCGCCTGTTCAGCGCCGAGAAGTTCCCCAAGCGAAAAGTCGCCGTCCCGCGAATAGAAGGAACATGGCCCAAGGGCAAAATCACCACGCCCAAGAAGGATCTCCTGGCCGCACACACCGTGAACTGGAAGCAACTGGCCAAACAGTCGAAAGACAAACTCAGCGCCCTGGAGTACAACTGGATCAACGACGAGCCGGACGTGCAGGCCAAGGCGATGGTCCTGGCCAACAATCACCTGATAATCGCCGGCCCGCGCGACGTGGCCGACGAAAAGGCACTCTGGGGCAAATCCAACGACAAGCTGTTCCAGACCCAGATGACCGAGCAAGCCCAATGGCTGAAAGGCGCCAAAGGCGGAGTGATGCAAATCTTCGACAAGAAGACCGGCAAGAAACTCAAAGAGTACAAACTAGACGCCCTGCCGACATTCGACGGCCTGATAGCAGCGGAAGGCAAACTCTACATGGTCACCGACAAGGGCTCGATCGTTTGCTTCAAGGGCAAGTAGACAAAGCGACGGATAACGGCTTTTTGCCACAAAGGACACAAAGGTCACAAAGGACGGCAACGGCGCGAGAGGTGTTACGGCCACGACAACGACTTAGATGGACGACGAGGACACAGAGGTAGGCTACGGCATAGCCGGCTCGGATCGGGACACATACTGCAGGGAGTGGCGAATGGGAACGCTGAACTGGTATCAGGAACGCAACAAACGCAACAGGAACCTGACGCTGCTTGGCATGGTTCTGTGCCTTGGCTGG
>CAYMSH010000435.1:0-4934 GCA_964392945.1 uncultured Planctomycetaceae bacterium
CCATGCCGGTAAGCATGTCTCCGCAAGGGCAGTAGAGCCTCACTCGCGGCGTAATTTGACGCAAGGCGTTGCGAAGCGGGCGGGCCATTCCGTATAGCAGTTGGTATTCGCATCGGCTTTCATCGACCCCCATCGCAGCCGCGGTCTCCAGAACCGCGCAGACCGAGCGAATGTTGTGGGATGCGCACGCCAGGTGGCAAATGTCGCTGTTGCGGAGTATCGCAACGGCAGCCCGCTCGAACGCGGCGTCAGTTTCGGGTTTTGTCGTGTAGACCGGAGCCGTCACACCGCGAGTTTCGGCGGCCGCGACCTCCGAGTCCCAGTAGGCGCCCTTGACAAGACGAACGGAAATGCGCGTCCCGAGGGATTTGGCCCAATCGATCAGCCCGGCCAGATCGCCGTCAGTGTCGCGGAGATAAGTCTGGACCGCCAGGGTCAGGCGATCGTGATCAGCGAAACGCGCGCCGGTTCGCAGGCTGCGATACAGCTCGTATGTCGCGTCTTTCCACGCCAGCGATTCCATGTCGATACAGAGTTGTCCGCCCAACTGGACAACTTTCTGGTATATCCTTGCGGCCCTGTGGCGCATAACCGCCAAATCGCGGCCGCACGCCAGGGCCGACGGCTTGATAGACACGTTAATCCTCGGCGCCGAACCCCAGTCCGAATCGCCGCCGGAGACCAGAGCGTCCCAGCGACTCTGTGCTTCGCCCAGGCGGTCTAGAAGCTTGAGATACGTCCGCACGTAAGACTCGCCCTGGGTGTCGGTCCGGGCCGATTCGCCCAGCACGTCCAGCGTGAACGCGTAGCCACGTCGCCGCAAACGCGTAAGGTTCTCCACCGTTCGAGCGGCGCTTGACCCGATAATAAAACGCCGAGCCATCTCCGCCGCTCGCCTGTGGACCATCGATCGCAATCCCCGCATCACAGACGGACCGGCCAGGCACGCAGCCCGCGCCGCGGTGCGCAAGAGCCAGGGGACATCATCGGACCCTACGAAACTCTCCTTCAGCAACGCTCCAAACGCTCGGGGCGTGTCGGCGTAGGGAAGAGATGATATGAAACTGAATACCCGACGCTTGAGCCCTTCATGGCGCATCGACCAGCCCAGCAGCCAGTCGCGCCACTGCACGCTGGCGAAACCGGATCGCGATTCGGCTCGCATGAGTTCGAGGATACCCCGGCCACGCGAGAGAATCCGATCGTCCGGCATCGACATGTCAGCATCCGGTTCCATTACCGCAGTCCATTATGCCCGCGATGCGACGATGCGTCCATTGCCAGTTGTCTTGATCTTCGGCTGGCGGAGTCTTATCGTTATTGGAAGATCGAGTTCGAAAGGAGCCCGAGATGGGATCTCATATCCGCCGCCGAGAGTTTCTGAAGACTGCTGCCGTCGCGACAACGGGGATCGTGATTCTCAAGAACAGCGCGTCGGCTCGAACGTATCAGGCCAATAACAAACTCAATCTGGGGATAATCGGATGCGCCGGCCGCGGCGAATGGTTCGTATCCACGCTGCCGAAGATCGAGAACGTCGTCGCGCTGTGCGACGTGGATGAACGCAAGTGCCAAAACAGCTACAAACGCCTGCCCGAGACGCCGAAGTTCCGCGACTACCGCAAGATGCTCGACGAGACCGAAAAGCAGATCGATGCCGTCATCGTAGCCACGCCGGACAACACGCACGCCGTGATCTCAGTAGCGGCGATGAAACGCGGCAAGGCGGTCTACTGTGAAAAACCGCTCAGCCGCGACGTGTGGGAGTCGCGCGTAATGCGGGACGTCGCCCGAAAACACAAAGTCGCCACGCAAATGGGCAACCAGGGAACCGCAACTCCGGGCTTCCGACGAGCGATGGAACTGATCCGGGCCGGGGCGATCGGACAGGTCCGACAGGTCTACGTCTACAAGGACGGCGGCGGGAATGGAAACCGCCCGCTCCCCAAAGGCAAGATGGATATCCCCAAAACGCTGGACTGGGACACCTGGATCGGGCCGGCGGCGTATCGCGATTTCCACACGCGATGGATGCGATGGCAGGGCTGGCGGGATTTCGGTACGTGCAAGCTGGGCAACTGGGCCAGTCACTCGGCCAATCTGGCCTTCAAGGCTCTGAAAGTCGATTCGCTCTGGCAGGCCGATCCCAAAACCAAACCGATCATCAGCATAGAAGCCAAAGTGTCGGAGATATGCAAGACCTCATTCCCGCGATGGGAACAGGTGACTTACAAGATTCCGGCTCGAGGCGATCTGCGGCCTCTAACGCTTACCTGGGGAACTGGGCCAAAGCCGCCGGGCTTCCGCGACAAGGTCGAGAAAACGATCAAACGCGGGCTGGACTGGGGCGACAAGGGCCGAAAGAAATGGGACGATCACGCCGGCGCCGCGATCGAAGGCGACAAAGGCGTGATCGATACGAACGGACACAACACCACGTTCTCGCTTGCCCCAAGCGACAAGTTCCAGGGCGTTCAAACCAAACGTCCGGAGAAGCTGGCTCGATCCCGCGGCCACGAGCGGGAGTTCTTCGATGCAGTGCGAGGCGGCAAGCCCGCCTGGAGCTGCTTTGACTACGCCGCATGCCTCAACGAATTCCTGCAACTCGGCAACATAGCCACGATGTTCGAAGGCCCGCTGCTGTTCGATCCGCTGGCGTGCGAAATCATCAACAACAAACCGGCTAACGCAGCCCTGCGTCGCGAGTATCGCAAGGGCTGGTCACTCTAAGGAGAGATAAAACCATGTTCACCAGGTGCGTTTGTTTGCTGGCTGTTTTGACAGTTCCGCTCGCCGGCAGAGCGATTGACGACATACCCAAACATCGCGCCGAGCAGATCCGAAAAGCGGCGCCCGACAAACCAAGCGTAAAACCAAGCAAGCCCAGGCGGGTGCTGATCTGGAACACCCCGGCGCATCTGATGAGCAAAGATCCGCACAAGGGCTACTGCATTCCGTACGGAGCGCGAGCGATGAAAACGCTCGGCGAAAAAACCGGAGCATTTACCGCCGTGGTGAGCGACGACCTGGCAGTCTTCCTGCCGGAGAGCCTAAAGAAGTTCGACACGATAGTCCTGAACAACGCATCGGGCGCCTGGATTACGCCGAGCGATGAAGTCGCCGAGAAACTAAAACGCCATGGTGACAAGAAAGCCATCGAACTGATGCTCCGCAAGAGCCTGCTGGACTTCGTGCGAAACGGCGGCGGGCTCGTGGCGTATCATTACGCTCTGGGAGGCAATCGCCACTGGCCGGAATTCCGCGAGATGATCGGGGCGACTGTCGCCGGACATCCGTGGAACGAGGAAGTCGGCGTGCGAGTCGAAGAGCCGAGCCACCCGCTGGCCAAGGCCTTCGGCGGGAAGAAGACTTTCCGAATCAAAGAGGAGGTCTTCCAGTTCAGCAAGCCATACGATCGAACCAAACTCCGCGTGCTGCTGAGTCTGGACGTAAAGACCACGAACATGGGCGTAAAGTGGATCAAGCGAACCGATAACGATTTCGCCCTGGCGTGGGTCAAGTCGTTCGGCAAGGGACGAGTATTCTACACCACAATCGGACACCGCACGGAAATCTACTGGAACCCGACAATGCTGAAGTTCTACCTCGACGGCATCCAGTTCGCCTGCGGAGATCTGAAGGCCCCGACAAAGCCTGTGGGGTCAGAGCCTCATTAACATTAAGCACTGTTTTTTCTTCATGTTCCATGTATGTCCGAATGCTTGATGTTAATGAGGCTCTGACCCCACACAAAAAACCGCCCCGCCGGAAACTAATCCGACGGGGCGGGGTATCAATTCAGCTTGCGTCGCGTCTGGTCCTATTGGCCCCAGATCTGGACTTCCGAGAACGCGCACCAGCCCAGAGGCTTTTTCTGCACCAGGTTGGTGAACTTGACCCAACTGGCCTTGCGTTTGCGGAACTTGAAGGTCTGCGGCTGCTTGGTCCACTTGATGTTGATCTTCTCCTTGCTTCCGTCGGAGAATTCCAGCGTAGCCGAGTGCCAGTGCTTGTCGTGACGCTCCTCGGCGCGGATCCACAAAACGAGCTTGTCGATATGGTAATCCTTGCCTAAGTCGATCTTGAGCCAGAGATCCTCGCGACGGTCCGGACCCCAGGAGGGGAAACGCCCGCCGTGACCGGTGTTAGCGGTCTTGCCGTTGATCACGTTCTGGGCGCCGTAGCAACCCTGGCCGCGACATACGCTGTTAGTCGATGCGTGCGGGAAGACCTTCGAGTCGCCCATTACGTCCTTGGGATTCAGCGCCAGGTTACGGTAGCCTGTTGTGATCACCGGCGGATCCTTGTCCGTCGGGGCTCCGGCCGGGCGCTTACCTGTCAGCATCTCTTCGATATTAGCAGCTTCGATCAGCTCCATGCGCCTGCGCTTGTCCATGAAGCGTTTGTGCTTGGCTTTGTCGCCGTCGTTCCAGGCTCCGGCCTCGGCGTAGTCGCCGCAGAACGGAACCAGCAGATCGATCCAGCATGAGATAATCGCCAACTCGTGCTTCGAGAGCTTCACGTTGCACTTGGGCCCTGCGATGTGCTCGAAGATCTTACTCTTGTTGGAGCCCTTGAAGTAAGGCGGAAGCATCGGCGGGATCGACTGGACATTGAGCCAGTTGACGATCTCGTTGGGCCTCCCTCGCTGGGTCAGATTCAGGTAGGCCTCGGACCAGTCTCTCTTGGCGCGCCCGTCAGTCTTGGGCGTGGACAGGAGGCTGAACGCCATATTCTTTTCGTTCGGATCGATCGTCGCGTTGGTGTTGATCTTGGGCTTGGCCGGCTGCTTGCCCCTGCGTCTGGGCGGCGGTCCGAGGGTCTTGCTGCTGTCCTTGTGGCACTTGATGCAGTGCTTGTCGAGGATCGGCTGGACCATTTTCGGGAAACTGAATCCGCGAGGCGGTCCGAATATCGGGTCCAGCGGCTTGGGC
>CAYMSH010000436.1:0-4893 GCA_964392945.1 uncultured Planctomycetaceae bacterium
CACCTTGTGCCACACTCCGACTTTCGGGTCGATGTGCCTGACGTGCGGCTTGGTGTTTTCCTTCAGCCCGTGTTTTTTCGCCGTCTTCTTCGGCAGGAAGTAGTAACTCTCCAGGTGTCCCATTCCGCCCTTGGATCGCAGGTTGAACTGCTCCTGGGTTCCGAAGCCCGGGATCTCCGGGATCAGTCGGCGGAAACTGATTCCGCTGTCGGAGATAGTCGGCATGCGGAACTCGGCCATCAGTATGAAATCGCGATAGTGCTTTTTGGTCTGCAGGCCGGCGCCCCATTTTTTCAGCAGGCCCGGCGACTTGAGCACGCCGTCTTCAATCGACCAGAACTCCCGTACTTTCGGGTGAGCGTTCCAGTTGGTGAAGTCCTTACCGTTGAACAACGCGGTGAAGCCTTTCGGCGGAACGTTCAGCTTGCCCGGTTTGGCCGCGGTTCCGGCGGCTTTGATCTCCTTGATGAACAGGTTGCGGTACTCGATTGGGCAGGGATTGCGATTGCCGCCGCCCATTTCCGTGAAGCGGTGTTTCTGGAAGCGGAGCGGGGCGGGGGCGTCACTCAGCAGCCAGGCCGGATAGACGAACTTGTCGAGCGTGGTTTCGCCATCGACCTCAATCGACAGCGTGCGGCCTTGCACGGTGATCTTTATAGTGTGCCATTGGTCCGGTTCCGGAGCGATCTGCTTGACCTTCGGAAACTCGCTGGGCTTCAGACGCCTGGCGATCGGCAGCTTCTTGTACTTCATATAGCCAAAGCTCTCCACCTGGCCCATACGGTGTCCGGTTCCGAGGTTGATCTGCTCGTTCCGGCCGAAGCGGCCCATGTCGGGGATGAACTGGCGAAAATGGATGCCGCTGTCGGAACCCTTGGGCATACGGAAATCCGCCAGTAGTACGAAGTCCTTGTACTTGCCTTTAGTCATGAGGTCCGCACCCCACTGTTCGAGGAGCTTGGGCGCCTTGAGCACGCCGTTTTCTATGGTCCACATGGTCTTGGCGCGGGGCGACATGTGGAAACCGGTGAAGTCCTTGCCGTTGAACAGGGCGGTGAAGCCCTCCGGCGGGGTGTTCAGTCTTTTCTCGCCGCCGGGTTTCCAGTTGCGTATGCGCAGGTTGCGAATCGCTATCGGGCCGTAGTCGCCCTGGATAATAACTCTTCCCTGGGGATACTGTTTGCGATCCCAGTTCGGCCCGCAGGCGTATGGGACCTCCACGTTTTCCTGGATAACTGTTCCGTTGTGCGTGACTCTTACGAACTTGGCGTTGGCGGTCTTCTTGCCGGCTTTGTCGAATCGTGCGGCCTGGAAGATGATGTCATAGCTCTGCCACTTCCCCGGCGCCTTGGCCGCGTTTACTCTCGGCGGCGAGCCCTTGTCGATATGGTGATATTTCGGTTTCATCGCGGCGCGTGGATAGACTCCGCCGCAGTGCCCGCCGGTGGGTTCTTTCACGTGCGCGCTGTCGAGGATCTGGATCTCGTGGTTTCCGTGGAAGATGATCCCGGAGTTCGAGCCTTTGGCGACCATGAACTCGACGTGGAATTCGATGTCGCGGTAGCTGCGTTTCGTGACGAGGCTCTTGGTCTTGCCAATCTTACCGTTGACCAGCACGCCAGCGCCTTTCTGGGCGACTAAGCGTCTGGGGTTAGACGGATTGAGCGTCGCGTTGCCGGCTTTAATCCATTCGGCGCTGTTGTACAACGCGTCGGGCCCGAGCTGCGTCCAGCCGTCTTTGTCGGCCGTCGCCGACCAGCCAGGCGTCGCCGCCAGCAGCACAGATGACAGGAACATGACTGAAAGCGTCCGAATTCTGTAATTGGTCTCGTTGAAATTCAGCATCGATTACCTTTCGGGTTTGGGTTGCTTGGGCGCCACGTCTGTTCGAAAGTGTCTAGCCGTCTTCTTCGGCAGCCATTTCTTGAGGTCCGCTTTGGCTTCGTCGTATTTCGGATCATCAGCCAGATTTGCCCATCCGTACGGGTCGGCGATATTGTCGTACAACTCCTCGCCGCCGTCCCGGTAATGAATGTAGTGGTACTGCTGGCTGTGAATCGCATGGTTCGCGCCGTACCAGTAGGGACAATGGCTTATTATGGCCGGATAGGGCCAGGCCTTTTCCGGGTTCCGCACCAGCGGGGCGAGGCTTCGGCCGTCAAGTCCGTTGCGGGCCGGCAGGCCGCACAGTTCGACAAGGGTCGGATAAATATCGACCAGGCTGACCGGCCGCTTGCAGCGTGTTTCGCGTTTTGAACCGCCGGGTACGTGAATTATCAAAGGCGTGCGACTCGTTTCGGCCCACAGGGCGGACTTGGAGAAGTGGTTCTTCTGGCCGATGTGGTATCCGTGATCGCCCCATAGAACGACAATCGTGTTGTCCCGATACTCGCTGTTGTCCAGTGCGTCCAGGACGCGCCCCACACACGCGTCGGCAAATGAGCACGCCGCGAGATAACCCTGGACGGCGCGTTTCCATTGCCCGTGTTTCCTGATCGTACTGAAGGAAGTCCCGGCCATTCTGCGGCCTATCGTCGGGACATCGTCCATGTCGTCGGCTTTGCATACCGGTAGTTGGATCTTGTCCAGAGGGTGGATGTCGAAATACTTTTTGGGCGCATACCAACTCAAGTGCGGACGGTATATCCCGCAGCCCAGGAAGAACGGTTTGTCGTGTTTTCGTTGCAGGAATCCCGCGGCCAGGTCTGCGGTCTTCCAGTCGTTTGTCTCTTTGTCGGTCTGTTTAATCGGCGCCCAATCGGTCAGCCCCTGCACTATCGGGTTGGGGAATTTCATACCGTGCAGATAACGCTTCTTCGCCGGCGGTTTCGGCGTTCCCGTTTTCGTGGAGTACTGTTTGTCCCAGGAGATCGGGTCGGAGTATTTTCCGTGGGCCTGATGGAAAATCTTGCCCCCGGTCCAGGCCGCGTAACCGTGCTTTCGAAAGTACTGTGGTATTGTCTCGGCGTCCTTGAATCTGGGATGGTCCCGGAACCAGTTTCTGTTACCGTAAATGCCGGTCGTTGTCGGATGCAGACCGGTCATGACCGCAGTACGGGAGGGATTGCACAGGGGCGCGGCGCAATACGCCTGTTCGAAAAGTACTCCCTTTCCGGCGAGTTTGTCGATATTGGGCGTCTTGGCTTGAGGGTGTCCGGCCAGGCAGCCGACCCAATCGTTAAGATCGTCAACGGCCAGGAACAGAACGTTGTATTTCCTCTGCTTGCTCGGCTCCGGCGCCACGCTCCCAACGCCGGCTCGCGTCAGCGCAGTGACAGCGGCGCCTGAGGCGATCAACTTAAGGAACTTGCGACGATCTGTTCTTAGCTTATATCTCATTAGTTCGGAATCATTCCTGAATCACTGAGCCATGCGACAAAGCTCTTCGTCCAGAGCGCCTTGGACTTACCCGGCCCGGCGCCCATGCCGAAACCGTGCGAGCCTTTTCCGTATACGTGCAGTTCGGCGTTGACTCCGGCTTTGAGGAGCTTGGCGTAGAAGTCGATGCATTTCGCGGCCGGCGTCAGGCGATCGACGCGGGCGTTAACTATGAACATTGGGCATATTCCGTGAGGGGCTTTGCCTTTAGCAGTGCGAGCGGCGAGGGTCTTGTCGGCGTCTTTGGGAATGCCGGGGTAGAAGAGCCCGGCGAAGTTCGGTCTGCCGCTGACTTGATACCCGCGTTCGGGATCGTCGTGCAGGGCGGTGTTCAGGGCAAGATGCCCGCCGGCGGAGAATCCGCAGATTCCTATCTTGTTGACGTTCAAACCCAGTTTCTTCGCCTGGGTGCGGAGAACCCGGATCGCCCGTCTCGCGTCGGTTCGCACGAGCTTCTGATAGTTCGCCCAAGCGTTGGGCTTGCCCAGGTCGGCCGGGCGTGTGCGGTACTTCAGCACGAGCGATGTCACGCCATACTTCTTCAACCAGATCGCCAGGTCGTGCCCTTCGCGATCGATCCAGATGTCGCGGAATCCTCCGCCGGGGCAGATCACCAGCCCTACACCGTTTGGTTTGGCCGGGCGATGGATAACGTACGTCGGCTTGGATACCGAACTGAACGCGCGATTTAATCCGGTAGGCGTCCTGGGCGACTTGAAGGTGCGGACCTTCTCTTTGACATTGGTCTTCTGCGGCGGCTTGTCCCAGAGGGGCGTTTCAGGGGGCAACTCGGCGCCCAGCAGCCGTGACGCCATAGCCAACACGACAACAAGCAAGCCCAGCAAGGCTCGACCTGTGCTCCGGCTCGTATTCGTGTGGTTTGTTCTATGGGTTCTCATCACTTTTCGCCCCTCGCTACATACTCCATGATCCTTACGAACGACTTGCCCTTGTTGATCATCTTGGGATGCACTCGCCGTTTGTCGGCCCAGAGTTGACCGATTCTGGCTTTCTTGGCTCCGCTCAGTCCGGCCATTCGGCGATCGACGTACTCCTGGTGCTTGCGGATGTCGTACGCCTTGGGCAGGTCGGTCTTCTCGATGCGGTTCAGCAGTTTCTCGAGCTTCGAGACCGGCGGGGCGGGTTTTCGGATCTCCGCCGGGCGCTCCGGTTTCTTTGACGGCGCTTCTTTCAATATCTTGGGCTTATCCAGTTCCCATCCCTTTCGGTAACTGCCCTGGATGAACTTGTCGGCCTCGGGAGCGTTGGTCGCCTTCATCCGCATCGGATCCCACTGGAGCTTCTTGCCAGTGCGATAGGCCACATTCCCCAGCGCCAACGTTTCGCACAACGGTCCGGAGTAGCTGAAAGGCATTTCGGCTAGCGCTGGTTTGTTGTTTCTGATTGCCTGTATCCACTGGCGATACTCACCAGGAAATCGAGGCAGCGTGCGCGGCGGGGGCTTGTATTTGGCGAATTTGGCTTTGGGGTACAGTTCCATCGGGCCGGCGGGGC
>CAYMSH010000437.1:0-4885 GCA_964392945.1 uncultured Planctomycetaceae bacterium
GTGCTTCGCCAAATCCGAAGAACAATTGTCGGCCGCCATGGACCGCATCGAAGCTGAAATACTCGTGCCGATAGTAGACGCCATGCGCCGCGACTTCGGACGCTACGAAGGCCTGCTCTACGCCGGGCTGATGTTCACAAACGCCGGGCCGAAGGTCATCGAATTCAACTGCCGATTCGGCGATCCGGAATGCCAGCCGCTGATGATGCGGTTCAAGTCGGACCTCGTAGAAGCGATGGTGGCCACCGCCGAGCACAAGCTGGCGGACATCGCCATCGAGTGGGACCCCAGACCGGCGGTCTGCGTGGTTATGTCTTCAGGCGGATACCCCGGCGACTACGAAAAAGGCTTCGAGATCACCGGCATCGAAGACGCCGACGCGATCGACGACGTCAAGGTCTTCCACGCCGGCACAGCGATGCGAGGCGGCAAGCTGGTGAACAACGGCGGGCGCGTCCTCGGCGTGACGGCTCTTGGCGACACCATCGCCGAAGCCCAGGCTCTTGCCTACCAGGCCGTAGAGAAAATCACATGGGAAGGCTGCTACAATCGCACGGATATCGCAAATAAAGCGTTGTAATCCCAGTCGGCGGCGGTTTTAATCAGACCTTCGATATTGGCCGGATCCTGAAACTACGTCGTAATAAACAGATAAGGAGATTGTTATGAAGCAGACGAGTGGACGTTTTTATGTGTTGTCAGCCCTGGCGTGCGTGACGTTGTGTGCGGCGATGTTCGCCGGATGCGAAGCGCCCCCTATCGGGAATCCGAAGATCGCGGTGAACCTGCCGGCCGAACGCAACAGCCCTGACGGGATGGTGCTCGGCAAGGACGGGAACATGTACCTGTCGACGTTCAACTTCGGCGACAAGACCATCCCGGGCGCGATCATGTTCATCGACAAGAACGACAAGCTCGGCAAGTTCGTTGAACTGCCCGACCTGCCGTCAACGGAAAGAACGTGCCCGCTGGGCATCGACTTCGGATCTGACGGGAACCTCTACGTAGCCGACGCACAGGCGATCGTAGGAGCCGAAGGCGCCATCTCGCGTCTGCTGAAGGTTACGATCGTAAACGGCAAGCCGATTTCCGTTGAAACAGTCGTAGACGGATTCAACTTCTCAAACGCCGTAGCCTGCAGAGGCGACGCGGTATACGTAACCGAAACATCCCTGGGCATCAAAGACGAGACCGGCGTACACCATAGCGGCGTGTATCGTTTCGCCCTGTCGGAGCTCAACGGCGCCAAGCCGATCAAACTGGCCGCTGACGGCAAAGACTCACATCTGATCGCCCGCCTCGAGACCCGCAACCCGGTATGGGCCGTCGGAGCCAACGGAATGGCCTTCGATCCCGAAGGCAACATGTTCGTCTGCAACTTCGGCGAAGCCTCGATCGAGAAGTTCAAGATGAACAAAGCCGGAACCAAGCCGGTAAGTCGCGAAGTGTTCGTCAAGGGCCAGGGCATGCTCTGCACCGACGGCATGGATTACGCGGCCGACGGAATGATCTACGTAGCCGACTTCCTGGGCAACGCGGTTCACCAGATCTGCCCCAAGAGCGGCAAGGTCAACACTCTGGCCAAGAATGGCGTCAGCGACGGAACCGACGGCCGGCTGGACAAGCCTTCTGAATCGCGTCTGCGCGGCAAGAAGCTCTACGTCGCCAATATCGACATCCCTTGCGACAACAACGTCGTAGACGCCCCGTACACGATCTCCGTCGTCGAGCTTACCGGTTGCTGCAAGTGCAAATGCTGCTGCAAGTGCCCCAAGCCCGCGGCTAAATAAGATCAGCAGAACGCTACCTCCTGACCAGGTGCGTTTGAACTTCGAGCCCCGATTTCCGCCGGAAGTCGGGGCTCGTTTCGTTACGCCCCTTGCCTGGGGCGGATTAAAGACTACAATCGTGGATTAACGTCACCACGGCTCGCTCGGAGAATTCGGCGAAAAATCACTGGAGTCTGACCAATGCAGGACGCAAACGAAACCACGAATAACGGCTACATGGATGGAATCCTAGAGGTCGATCTCTCCGGACAGACCATCGACACGATACCCCTGGCCGATGACTTGAAAGAGCTTTTCATCGGCGGGCGATCCCTGGCGGTCGCACTGCTGTTTCAGCAATTGCTCGGAAACCAGGCCGCACCGGGCGATCCGATCGGGGATATCGACCCGCTGTCTGAAGACAACGTGCTGGCGTTCTGCACGTCGCCGACGATGGGCACAAACGTACCGACGGCCAGCAGGATCCACGTAGCGTTCAAATCTCCCCTGACCGGTGGAATCGGCTCGTGCAACAGCGGCGGCAAATGGGGTGTGGAGTTCAAGAAAACCGGCTTCGACGCCCTGGTCCTGAAGGGACGGGCCAAGGAGCTCTCGGTCCTCGTAATCGATGAAGAAGGCCCGCGGCTCGTATCGGCGCCCGAAGTGAACATCGAAGACGTCGATGCGATAACCGACGCGGTCCAGTCAGTCACGAGCAAGAAACACAAGATCATGACAGTCGGCGGCGCAGGCAGGAACCTGTCGCTTATCTCGTGCATCATAAACGATCGCGGACGCGCCCTGGGACGAGGCGGAAGCGGAGCGGTATTCGCCTCGAAGAACATTCTGGCTATCGCAGTTCGTGGCCAGCGATCGGTCCAGGCGAGCAATCCCGAGGGCCTGGACGCCAAGAACACCTCCGGTTCAGTCTACAAGGCCCGGGCCAAGCTCCGGGTCGGGAAGATCACCAAAGCCAAGAAGCAGTACGGAATCCTCTCGTCGATGGGAACCAACGGGCTGATGGGAATGCTCGATCAATACGACGAGTTGCTGCACAGGAACTTCCAGGACAATCGGCACGACGAGTCGGACCTGGCCAAGATCCAGGGAGAAGCGTTCCTGCATCACGATACCGTCAAGGTCAGGGGCGGCGCCTGCGTACAATGCCCGATCGTGTGCACGCGAGTAACGCAGATCGTGGATGAAGAAGGCAACACGCTGTCCAGCGGCGAAGGCCCGGAATTCGAGACAGTCTCCCTGCTGGGAGCCAATCTCCACATATACGATCTCCAGGTAGTCACCGAAGCCAACTACCTCTGCAATCGCTACGGATTCGACACGATCTCCATAGGCGGGACCATCGCAACGCTGATGGAGATTTGCGAGAAAGTCGCGGCCAAGGACCCGTCGGATCGCACCGAAGCCGAAGTGTCGCTGATGACCGACGCCGAGCCGCTGGTTTCCCGTTGCGGGCCGATCGAGTTCGGAAACGCCGACTGTCTCTGCCCGCTGATCGAGGAAGCCGCGGCGAACACCGGAATCGGCCGGATCGTAGCCCAAGGCGCCAAACGACTGGCCCAACGCTGCGGCCACGACGAAGCGTCGATGACAGTCAAGAGCCTCGAACTGCCGGCGTACGATCCGCGAGCCACGTGGACCCAGGCGTTGTCCTACATGATGAGCCCCAGGGGAGGATGCCACCTGCAAGGCGGATACTCGGCGCCGCTGGCGTTCTGCGCCGGTTACGGAGAATTCCCGGGCAACAAGATCGAAGGCGCCGCACTGGTCGCCAGGAACGTCTGTTACCAGAACATCACCTACGACACCCTCGGCGTCTGTGCGTTCTCGGGTTTCTCGGTAAGCGTCGATGAAATGGCCAATATGCTGAACGATATTGTCGGCGGCCAGCGCAAGGCCAGCGACCTGGAACAGACCGCACGAAGGTGCCTGATCCTGGAGCGCATGTTCAACTATCGCTGCGGATTCACGGCGCAAAACGACTGGCTGCCGGACCGATTCTTCGACGAGGCGATCGATGTAGACGGTGTCGAAACGAAATGCTCGAGGGACGATTTTGAAAAGATGCGCCGCGAGTTCTATGAAGCCACAGGCCTGGACGAAGACGGGCTGCCGACGGCGAAAACCCTGACTGAAACGCACCTCGAAGAGTTTCTGCAACAGATCGGCGACGCCGCGATTCCGGAGAAAAAATGAGCACTGAAAAGCACTTTGATAAACGAGACGCATACAACGCCATGGCCGCGGTCGGCAAGGCGATCATGCTGACAGACGGCAACAACACCCATAGCGGCAATATCTCCCTTCGGCATCCCGAAGACCGCGAATCGTTCTTCATGACCACGTCAGGGTCCCAGCAGGGTTCTCTCGTGCCGAGCGATATCGTTCCGCTGAAGTTCAAGGAAGTAAGCTGGGGCGACGGCAGAGCCTCGACAGAGTCGACTATTCATCGCCAGGTGCTCTCTATCGACGGCGCCGAAGCGGCGATTCACTGCCACTATCTTTCGGCCACTGCGATCACGTTCGACACGAAGGACCACGAGAACTTCCTGACCTACGAAGGAAATGTAGACGGCCTGGATCGGTTCTCATTTTTCCCGATAGACTGCACCGGTGCTCACCTGATGGGACCGGTCTCCTCAGATTTCTACCTGGAGCCCACCGGTTCGAGGGAAATGGAGGAGCGGATCCCAGCCTACCTGGCCGACAGCCCGGTAACCCTCGTGCAAGGCCACGGGCCTTTCGTGCGAGGCGACTCCCTGGCCAAATGCCTGCACTGGTTGGGCCTGATCGAAGCGTCGGCGAGCTTGAAGATCGCCGCCCGCCTGAGAGGCCTCGACACCAAAGCCCTGTCTGAGAAGATTCGCCACGACGGTCCCGATGCTCTCTATCCGGCCAGGATGCGCCCCTTCGACACCAGCGTGCTGGGCCAGTACGAGACCAGCGATGTAAACACGATCGCGGCGTTCAAGGAACGGGCCAGATTCAACTTCTACAACTCGATCTCGCCGTTTGGCACGGGTTCCATGAGCGAGAAGGTCACCCAGAACGAAATGCTTTACTGCCCGACGGCCTCGTCGCCAGAGGGTTACGAAATC
>CAYMSH010000438.1:0-4842 GCA_964392945.1 uncultured Planctomycetaceae bacterium
GTTTTTTGTCTCTTGCTGAAAGTGTCGTTAGCGGCACTGTTCCTAAATTGAAATATCTTGGCGCTATCTTGTCAAGTAGCTAGTTACGCCGTCGGCGATCGCGCGGGCCAAAGTTCGCTGGTGCGACTTGTCGGCCAGCAGCCTGGCGTCATATCGATTTGTTAGAAAACCCATCTCCAGCAGAGCCGCCGGGCATGAGGTGCGAAGCAGCACCCTGAAGCCGGCGCCGCGAATTCCGCGGTTTTCCTGACCGCCGGAGGCCATCGATTTCTCCAACGCCGCCGCCAGCGGCGCCGCCTGGCCCATGCGGGTCCTGGGCGTGTAGATCGTAAAGCCCCGGGCCCCTCGATTCGCAGCAGCGTCGCAGTGAAGGCTGAGCAGGAGTTTCGCTCCGACATTACCGGCCATCGCCGCACGATCGTTCAACTCGATGAACGTGTCGTCGCTACGGGTCAGGCGCACGTCGACTCCGGACGCCCGCATCATATCGGCGGCCATCAGGGCCACGCTGAGTACGATGTCCTTCTCAGTGCATCCGTTGTGTCCGGCTCCCGGGTCCTTTCCGCCGTGGCCCGGATCCAGGACGATCGGCCCGTACTTAGGTTGGGTTTTCTTCACAGGCGGGCTGGAATGCCTTGGCGACACCGACCGCCTGGGAGTCGTGGTGTATATACGTGCGGTTCGCATCGCCAGGCGGATGTCCTGCTCGAGCGACGCCGGCACGTACAGCGTGTTGTTCACGGCTACAATGCCGCCCTTTTTGCCTACCGCGGCGCCATTGACGTACGCCACGCCGCCGGGATCGGCGAACAAGAGCACCGAGTTGTGCTGATTGCTCAATGCGGCGCTGTGGGCCGAGTTTCGCTGCAGCATCAGCCCCAGCCGGAGCCCCATTTCCGCAGCGGTCAGCGAGCCGGCCGGCGTAAGGGGCATATCCTTGGCGAGCACAACGCCCGGGCGGGCCTCAATGCAGCCGCTGGCCGAGAGAAGTCCTACGCAGGCTAAAACGACAACAAGGCAGTTCACTGCAGATCTTTTCACGTCGTGCTCCGCTTGGTTTCAGGAATAACGATCGGCTCGAACTACACCCTTCCGCCGTACTGGCAGTAGAGAAGGAACGCACACCACCCGACAAAAATCGCGACAAGCACGCCGATCACCGCCAGCGACATCGATGCTCTGCGATCGGGAATGCCGTCGCTCATGTCAACAGGTTCGGGCGGCGTTGGGGGTGTGTCTTTTTTCGGACCGCGGGTCATTGATCGAGCCTCAGATTCATCGCCACGTCGAAAGCGTCCTGGAACGAATATACGTCGCGAAAGTCCTCTATGCTGTCTTCGTCGGTCTTTCGCATGAACGAGTTGTCGACCAGCAGGTAGACCATGTTGCCCAGGTCGATCGTGGCCCGGATGTTCCACTTGGTCAGCACCGGCCTGGCCAGCTGTCCCCAGCGTTCCAGGGCCAGGTCTCGCATCGAATAACACAGCTGGGCCCCGCTGACGTGCCGCGACGACTCGGCTTCGGGGTTCTCGACTATCGGAGTATCTTCACCGTGGACGTCGCCTACGGCGCGGTTCAGCGCGTCGTGCAGGAAGGCGAACGCCTCCAGGGGGTATCGCCCGTCGTCGCGGATAACGTCTTCCATTGTCTTGCCCGATTGGCCTACCATTACTGCTTCCTCGGGAAAAGCGGTTGAGGTTTCGTCAGCTGCAGTCCCGCCGGCAACAAGCCCCATTGTCCGGCTTGCGTCAGCGTCGTGTCGGTATCGAGCCGCCAGTTAAGCTGCTCCAGACCGGCGGCCATCATTTGCGGCATCAGCGGCGACAAGTACGTAAGCACTACGCGAACCGCTTCGGCACATGTATATAGTATGGCGCCAAGTCGCTCGGATTGCGATTCATCTTTGGCCAGCTTGAACGGCGAAGTCACTTCAATGTACTTGTTCGTCGCGTTGACCAGTTCGGTGATCTTGTCCAGGTACAGGCCGAAATCGCAGTTTTCCATCGCTCCGACAGCCGAATTACTCAGATCGGCGGCCGCGTCGAGGACAACCTGCTCCTCGGCGCCAGGCGCCTGGGCCGCCGGCAGCACGCCGTCGAAGTACTTGTTGATCATGTTCAGCGTTCGGTTCAGGAGATTGCCCAGACCGTTGGCCAGTTCGGTGTTGTAGCGTCCCTTCAGAGCGTCGTGGCTGAAGTCGCCGTCGGCCCCGAAGGCGACCGCACGCAGCAGGAAGTACCGGTAAACATCGACTGAATACTCCGAGCATATCTCGGCGATCGTTTCTCTGGAGATGAAATTGCCCAGCGTTTTGGACATTTTCTTGCCCTCGGATGTCCACCAGCCGTGAGCGAAAACTCGCTTGGGAAGCGGCTGGTCAAGGGCCATCAGAATCGCCGGCCAGTAGACCGTGTGGAACCAGAGAATATCCTTGCCGATCAGGTGCACGTCGGCGGGCCAGTACTTGGTCTGTGTCCCGTCGTGTTCGTCGCCGATCTCCGGCCAGCCCAGCGCCGTGCGGTAGTTGCTAAGTGCGTCGATCCAGACGTAAACGCTGTGCGACGGATCGTTGGGCATCTCGATGCCCCACCCGCCGAGCTTGTCCTTCAGACGCGATATGCTCAGGTCCTCGACGCCCATTTTCAGCTTGCTCAGCACTTCGTTGCGGCGAGCCTGCGGGAGGATGAAATCGGGATTCGACTCAATGTACGCGATCAGGTTGTCGGTCCACTTGCTCAGGCGGAAGTAGTACGTCGGCTCCTGGTATCGCACCAGCGGCTTTCCGTTTACGGCGCTCTTGAACTCGTTGTCGGCGGCCGTCGATTCGGTGATGAACTCTTCCTGACCTTCGTCGTACCAGCCCTCGTATTGACCGAGATAAATCTCGTCGCGTTCGAGCAGCCGGGTGATGATCGCCTGCACGCGTTTCTCGTGGCGATCCTGGCTGGTGCGGATAAAATCGTCGTTGGAGATGTTCAGATCCTTCCAGAGATCCTCGAATCCCACAACAACTTCGTCGGCCAGTTGTTTCGGCGTCATGTCGCGCTCGGCCGCGGCTTTTACGATCTTTATTCCGTGCTCGTCGGTGCCTGTCAGGAACCGCACGTCGCGGCCCTCGGCGCGGAAGAATCTCGCCAGCGCGTCGGCCGCAATCGTGGTGTAAGAGTGCCCGATGTGCGGCACGTCATTGACGTAATAGATCGGTGTTGTAACGTAGTAAGTGTTGGTCATAACTCCCGTAGCATCCACTTATGGAGTACAAATATCAAGTGCGATTAACGTAGACCCGCAAGATTACATTCGCGATTTCTCGAAGTCTATAACCTGCTGCAGCGTTTGTTCGAGCCCAACGCTCGGCTCGAACCCGATCAGGCCGTTGATCTTCGTCAGGTCCGGTTTGCGAACGAGCATGTCGTCGAACGGCCGCCCGTAAGCTTCCTCGTAGCTGAGGAACTTCTTGTCGCTGCTCGATCCGGTCATCTCGATGATCTTGTCGGCCAGGCCGGAAATGCTTATCGACTCAGTCGTGCCCACGTTGATAACCTCGCCGACAGCGCCTTTGCAATCTACAAGCTTGATCAGCGCACCGACAACATCGCTGACGTTGCAGAAACATCGTGTCTGATCGCCGGTGCCGTAGATTTCAATGGTCTCGCCGGCCAGGGCCTTCTGCACGAAGCGCGGGACAACCATGCCGTACGTGCCGGTCTGGCGAGGTCCTACGGTGTTGAAGAACCGGCAGACAATTGTCTCCAGCTCACATTCCTGGTGATACGCCAGGGCCAGGAATTCGTCGATCATTTTGCTGCAGGCGTAGCTCCAGCGGGTGAATCGAGTCGAGCCCAGCGTGGTGTCGTCGTCTTCGCTGAACGGGGTCTTGGTGTTCTTGCCGTAGACCTCGCTTGTCGAGGCGACGAGTATCTTGCGCCCGAACTTGTTGGCCAGGTCCAGCACTACTTCCGAGCCGTGAATATTGGTCTCGATGGTGTGCACGGGCTGGTCGACAATGAGCTGCACTCCGACCGCGGCGGCCAGGTGATACACCAGATCGCAGCGATCGATAAGCGACGTCATCGTAGACTTTTCGCGGACCGACTCGCGTACGAATCGGAAATCAGGATTGCTCCTGACGCCAGCTAGATTGTCAAGCGAACCGGTCGACAGATCGTCGACGACAGTCACCGAATGTCCGCCGGCAAGCAGGGCTTCGCTCAAGTGTGAGCCGATGAACCCGGCCCCGCCGGTAATCAGAATATCCATGCGTTCTTCCTTATCGCTAATACAAACAGTTACAGGGCGTAAGAGGATAGTCGTAAACGCCTCAGGTAGCAACCGCAAACCGCAGATCGCATTACTAATGCCGGGCCAAAGCCGCCGACGGATCCGCCTGCGGGTGTCACAAATGGTTTACAACGGCATGGCCAACGGCGTGGCAATTGGCAATTGGCGACGGCAAGGAGCACGGCAAAACGGCATATTAAGCGCTCTGTCATATACGGTTGACGCTTCGTTGTGTTCGTGGCGCGTGAGGGGCTGCTCAGGCGTCCTGTCGTGAGATATTGAAAACCGTCTCCCACGCAATGGCTAGTGTAACATGCGTGGATCACATGGATTACGTGTCTGTTGAATCCTGTTGATAAAATAATTATGAGAAAATCTGAGAATTCTGTCTCAAATCCCCCGCCGCTCGCCAGTAAGTAAGTTTATGGAAAGAAGACTGGCAATTGGCAATTGGCGACGGCGAGAACATCACGGCAGAATCTAACGACAAGAACCTGACGGCGCGTTTGTAAAGGGCGGAGCAAAAATGTAGCGCCCGGCGGGCGGCGTAAAAGTGTAGCG
>CAYMSH010000439.1:0-4837 GCA_964392945.1 uncultured Planctomycetaceae bacterium
GACGTAAAACTGTTCTGGAGAAAATGAGGCGGGAATTAGACGAGTGGTTTCCCGCCGAATCCCGCGGCGAGCCGGTAATAATGGGAACAAAGAAAAAGCGGAAGAAAAGTAAGAAGAAAAACCAGAAGAACGATTAGTGTTGCGCCATGGGGCTGTCAGGAGCGTTCATGGTCTCTCGGGTGCATAGTAGTATTCTCTCCGGTATCGATGCGGTTAACTGTGAAGTTGAGGCCGACGGCTTCCTGACTGACGCACTTCCGCTGGAACCGCACAACGTTGACCTGGAAAAAGTGTTCGCCATCGCCAGCCGAAACGACACCGATTTCGCCGACGTTCGCGGCCAGGAGCCGGCCAAGCGTGCTCTTACGATCGCCGCCGGAGAGGTTTGCACGTTCCGAGAGTGCTTGGGACTATTTCTGGCGATTGATCCGGCTGGCGGATGACCCTCATACTTTCGTTATCGCGGCAGTGCTATGAGTTTGCTACGTATCGGCGGAGTGCGTGGGCTTCTTTGGCGTCGATCACGCCGTCGCCATTGGCGTCGAATTGCTTCTCCAGCGGCGTGTTGACTTTGGCCCGGCCGAGGGTCTTGATGATGCGCAGTCGGTCCTTCATCATCTCGTGTGCTTCCTTGCCGCTGATCCATCCGTCATTGTTGAGATCGTACTTGCGTTCGCGGGGGGTGTTGACCTTGGCTTTCTTGGCGGCCCAGAATCTGTGGGCTTCCCTGGGATCGACCTTGCCGTCATCGTTTTTGTCGGCGCGGTGTTCCCACGGCTTGTCGACTTCGGCCAGTGACTCGTGAAGGGCCTGTGCCTCGGCCCGGTCGATGACATTGTCGCCGTTTGCGTCGAATTTCTTCTCCAGGGGATTGTTGACGATGGCTCTCCCGTGGGTGTTGATGATTCGCAGGCGATCTTTCATCATCTCTCTGGCTTCTTCGCCGCTGATCCATCCGTTGGAGTCGGCGTCGTACTTCTTCTCGAAACGCGTGTTCACTTTCGACTTGCATGCGGTCCAGAACCTGCGGGCCTCGGAGCCCTGGATAGTCCCGTCTTTGTTGGTGTCGGCGAGCTTTTCCCAGTGCTTGTCGACGACGGCTCGCCGGCCGAGTGCGCTGCGAAGGGCTCCGGCCTCGTTGCGGTCGATAACTCCGTCTTTGTCAGTGTCGAATCTCCTCTCGATGGGAGTGTTGACCTTGGCCCGTCCGTCTGTTCTGATCACACGCAGGCGGTCGGACATGAACTCTCTGGCTTCGGCGCCATTGAGCACGCCGTCCTTATTTGCGTCGTATTTACGTTCGGCCGGTGAGTTGACTTTGCCCTTGTGGCTGGCCCAGAATGCTGCACGTTCTTTGAGACCCACTTTTCCGTTCTTGTCGGCGTCCATGACGCGACGTTTGTGGGTGTTCAGTTCTTTCGGTCCGACGCGTCCGTCCTTGTTGCGATCGGAGCGTTTTTCCCAGGCTGTGTCGACCTTGGACTTGGCTCTGGTCTTTCTGTCGACGGCCTGGCGTTTGGTCCTGTCTGCGGTTCGCTTCTTGCTGCGATCGACGCGTTTTGCGGCGGTTTTGCCCTTCGATCGCGTCGGACGACTTCTGCGCGCCGCGCCCTGGGTGATCGATACGGCGAGCATGAGTGTCGCGGCCAGCAGCGCCAATAGTGTTCGTTTCTTCATCGTACTACTCCTTGCATGTTACGGTAGGTGGTTTTCGATTCTGTCGGCGTCACTACCTGTACCGAAATTCCAGTCTCGTGATCCACAACACCGGCTGAGAATTCTCGTCGTATCCCTATTTGATATCGTCGGCGATCGGAGCGAATGACTTTGCATAGCCGGGAAATACGGATCGGGGCCGCCCGCCGCTTATCGCGTGAGCGGCCCTGGACCCGCAAAGCCCGTTAATCCGTCGCAGACTGCGTTTGCAGCTATTTACCTCCGCCTTGCGGGCCTTTGTTCTGCCGGCCTTGGCCTTGTCGACCTCTGCCGGGCCTGTTTTCACCAGATCCGCCGCGTCGGCCCGAGCCCGGGCGTCCGGCGCCGTCTTTATGCCGATGTCCCTTGCGATGACGGCGGGCCGCGATAGCCGCCTTGCGTTCGGTGTCGCTCAGTTTTCCGTCGCCGTCCTTATCGAAACGCTTGGTGATCCGCTCCTTGACCTCCGCCGGCAGGCCTTCCCATCGCAGCTCCATTCGGGTCTTGCTGGCGGCTTTGCGTTCTTCAGGGTTGAGCTTGCCGTCCTTGTCGGCGTCAAATTCCGCCAGCAGTTTGCCCTTTATTTCCTCGTGCCGGGCCTTGCCGGCGGCGCGGGCGGCCTTCCTTTCTTCTTCGTTCAGCTTTCCGTCTCCGTCCTTGTCGAACTTCTTGACGACGAACGGCGGCGGACCTTGCCTATGGCGTCTCGCTCCGCCTTCGCGGTTCCGGCGCGCCGCATGGGCGGCTTTCCTTTCTTCTTCGTTCAGTTTGCCGTCGCCGTCCTTGTCGAACTTCTTGATGATCGCTCCCCTGCCTGGTCGTCTCGCCCCGGGGCGCTTCTGCGTTTCTTCGGCGGCCCACCCCTTCATGCCGCCCAGCACCAGCGTGGCACACAATACGCACAGTAGGCTAATTCGCTTCTTCATGATAATCTCCTGGCATCCGCACTGTTTCGCCTTCGGTCTCATGGCGCCGACGCCGGGGGACGCATCCGGCCGGTCGGAGGTTTCGGTTGAGTTTCTTGTCGTTGGGGCCGGACCATCGGGTCTAGTCCCACAACCGATACCGAATTCGCGGGCCGGCATCCACAGCTCCACCTGGAAAAGGGTATATAGTCGGCGCAAAGGCGACCGCTCGGATGGGATGCGTTCGTCTTGAGGCGAGCTTCTACCGGTCGGTCAGCTTGCCGCGGCGGGATTTGAGGTCAGTGATGAAACGTTCGAGAAGGAAGCGTCTCTTGCCGTGGCTCTTGACCGATTCTATTCGTCGGATCGCTTCGTCCAGGACGGTGCGTGCGGATGTCCACTGCCTCAGGCGAATATGAACATCGGCCAGCCCGGACAGAGACCGAGCATAGGACTGTTGCGCCAGCGGCGTATCTGCGAAACGATCGGCCAGCGGTTTCTGGTAGGCGATGGCCTGCTTGTAGGACGCCGCGGCGGCGTCCAGGTCGTCCGACTTGGCCTGGGACTCGGCCAGTTGTCGGAAGCAATCGCCGGCCAGAGACTGGTATTCGGGGATGTCAGGGGATGCGGCAAGCAGACCCCGGGCCAGCGCCACGGCGCGTGCGATTCGTTCGTTTTGGCCCTTGCTATTGCTCAGCGGCGTGCTGAGCACGTTGGCCAGTTCGTACTTGAACACATGTGCATCGGGAAACGCTTTGGTAAGATGTTCGAGGTGTTTGATCGCCGACTGGAGGGACTGGCTCTCGGCGTCGGCGCCCTTTTCGCCGAACGCGTAGCGAGTCTGGGTGTGGTGCGCTCTAGCCAGCTCGAGTCGATAGTCGCTGTTGTCGGGATACTCAGACACCAGATCGCCCAGCAGCTTGATGGCCCGATCACACGCTTCGATCTGCTGAGAAGTCCTTCCCGAGAGCCTTCGGAACCCGAAGAGGCCTCCGCCGCGACTGTGCGGTCCGGGCCTTCGCGGCTTGCCGCCATTTCTGCGCGGCGACCGGCCGGGCCGACCCGGTCGCGTCTTTTCCGTCGCCAGCTCCAGACCGGCGCGAATGTCCATGGAGAGATTCAGTAGCAGCGTCTTGGCAAGTTCGAACCGCGTCGCAGGGGTCGGGCGACCCTGACGATTCTCCAGCAGACCCAAGGCCTGTCGGTGTGTTCTGCGCGCTTTCGGAACTTCGCCGCGTCGGCTTTCTGAGTCGGCGATCTCGTTGAGGATTTGTGCTTGCTCGATGACGAACGCATCATTCGGATCCGGACGCTTCGGCCCGGTCGGTTCGGCCTTGGCGTTGCGTGCGGCCAGGGCCTTGTATATCTCGATCGACTTGTAGTAGCTGGTTTCGGCCTGTGCGAAGCGGCCGAGTTGTTTCCGGATGTCGCCCAGGCGTCGGTGAGCAGTCGCGGTTTCCGTTCGGAAGTCGGCGGTGTTCTGGCTGGCGAATTCGTTGAAGAACTTCAGCAGCTTCTCCAGCAATTGAACGTCGGCGGGCGTGACCGCCGTGGGTTTGGCGTCCTCGTCAGACGCCAGGGACCGCGGGAACCCTCGTGCTGCGATGTTGCCGACGATTTCCTCGAAGGCGGTCATTGCGGTCTGCAGATTCTTCTCCGCCCGGGCGTGTTCCTGCGTGGCGCGGGCCACGGCGGTAAGTGCTTTGCTCCTTTCGGTCTCGACGCGGGCCTTCTCGATCTTCAGCGATCCCAGGGCCTCGACGGCCCGTTGCTTCTCGGCGTCCGTCCGCGCTTTGCCGACAGCGAAGACAACCACCGCGGCGACCAGCAGGATCGCTACGGTGCTGCTCAGCGCGGCGGTCACGGGATTTCGCCGAGTCCAGCGCCAGAGACGCTCTCCCGGCGACACGCGTCGGGCGTGAATCGGGCGCCCTTCGAGATATCGCTTGAGATCGCCTTCCAGAGCCTCGGCTCGCGGGTATCGATGCGACGGATCGATCGCACAGGCTTTCATCACGATCGTCTCGAGATCGCGCGGCACGTCGGGCACGATCTCTCGCGGCTTCGGCGGCGGCGCCGACATCTTCTGCCGGATCAGCAGACCGTGGAGCGGCTCTTCGTACGCCGGACGAAGCGTCAGCAATTCGTACAGCATTAGACCGAGGCTGTGAATCTCGCTTCGCGCATCGGTCTGGCCGTTGAACTGCTCCGGCGCCATGTACCGGATCAGTTCAACG
>CAYMSH010000440.1:0-4833 GCA_964392945.1 uncultured Planctomycetaceae bacterium
CCACCCGTTCTACACCGGCAAGCAGAAGTTCGTTGACACCGCCGGTCGCGTCGAAAAGTTCCAGAAGAAGTTTGGCGGAGACTATTTCAAGAAGAAATAGCTGCTGCAACCCACTATAACGCCGACGTTTAGCCCTGCGGGGCGCGTCGGCGTTTTTGCGCTGTCACAACGACGCCTAACCACACAAACTGCTTCAGCACCGGGACCTGCAATGGCATCTTCGAACACATTAATCGACAAGCTCGATGAACTCGATCGTCGTTTCGCCGACATCGCCGAGCAGATGAACGATCCCGAGATCGCGTGCAATCCGCAAAAGATTATCGCGCTGTCCAAAGAGCACTCCAACCTGGCCAGAATTGTCGAACCTTACCGCGACTACAGGAAAGTCTGCGAAGACCGCGACGAGGCCCAGTCAATAGTCGACGATCCCGAAGCTGACGCCGACTTGAAGGAGTTGGCCTCTGCCGAACTCGACGGGCTAAAGCACCAGGCTCACGACGCTCTGGAGGACATCAAGGGCCTGCTGGTGATGAGCACCGACACTGCGATCGACTCGATCCTGATGGAGATTCGCGCAGGCACCGGCGGCGACGAAGCAGCCCTGTTCGTCGGCGATCTTCTCGGCATGTACAAGCACTACGCCGAAACGAAGAAGTGGAAATTCGAAGTGTTGACTGCAAGAGCCACGGAAATTGGCGGATTCCGCGAAATTGTCGTAAACGTCACGGGAAAAGACGTCTGGTCGCGACTCGGCTACGAAGGCGGAGGACACCGCGTACAGCGAGTGCCGAAGACCGAATCGCAGGGACGAGTACACACATCGGCGGCGACAGTGGCGGTCCTGGCCGAGCCGAAGGAAATCGACATCCAGATTGACTGGGCCAACGACGTCAACGAGTTCGTCAGCCGCGCTGGCGGACCGGGCGGACAGAGCGTAAATAAAATCGAATCTGCGATCAAACTCGAACACATCGAAACCGGAATTACCGTGTCGATGCGGGACGAAAAGTCCCAACACAAGAACCGCGCAAAAGCCCGCCGAATCCTCACAACTCGCGTGTACGAGCACCATCACAACAAACAGCTAGCCGACGAGGCGGCCACCAGAAAGGTCATGATCGGGTCGGGAGATCGCAGCCAGCGGATCAGGACTTACAACTTTCCGCAGAACCGCTGCACCGATCATCGCCTCAAGGGTGAGGGTCAGGAAGGCGCTAACTTCAACCTGGACCGCATTATCTCAGGCCAGATGGACGGCATAATTGACGCACTTGTCGCACACGACAAAGCCCAGAGACTCGCCAACCTTTAACATCCCGCCGTGACAATATGGATCGGATGCGACTTTTTACTTGACCCGCAATGCCTGATATGCAATTAATTAAGGGTCGAATGCGTACCATTATTCCGTTGTTCTTGCCCAGGAGTGTGTAGTATGGCTAATCTGAATGTGTTGGGTATCTTTGAGTGGTGGCAGATCATTCCCCTGATCGCACTCATCGGCGTGCTGATTTTCTGGAAGAAGTATCGCGACAACCAGATGTAAGCCGCCAACTGACAGAAACCAAGAGTCAACCCACATCTGCAACCGACGCCCCGCCGGGTTTCCCGTTCAGCGAGGACCCGCAAGGAGCCCCGGTTGCTTTTGTGTTTGTACACCAACTGTCGAACGTATCGAAACCAATGGCTGACGGCGGATTTAAACCTGTCTACGTCCTTTCAGGAACCGACGGATTCCTGCAGGATCATTATCGCGCCGAGATCATATCACGCATAGTGGGACAAGCCGATCCGCAAACCTGCATCGCCAACTTCGACGGCGGCGACGATCCGGAACTGGCCGACGTTATGGACGAACTGCGCACCCTGCCGTTTCTGGCTCCGTCCAGAGTGGTCCTGATCCGCAACGCCGACGCGTTCATAAGCAAGCATCGCCAGAAGCTCGAAGAGTATGTCGCCAACCCGTGCGAGACTTCGGCCCTGGTCCTTATCGTCTCGTCGTTTCCAGGCAACACGCGCCTGGCCAAGGCCGTCAAGAAAATCGGCGAGATTCTCAATTGCAAGCTGCCGGACGGAAGCTCTCTGCAGAAGTGGCTGACCAAGGCGGCGGGGAAACGCGGCAAGAAGATCGATCCGCAATCGGCCGACATGCTCGAACAGTGGATCGGACGCGACCTGGCCGCTCAGAACGCGGAGATAGAGAAGCTCTGCCTGTACATCGGAGATCGCGAGACAATAACTCCGCAGGACGTTCAGGACGTAGTTACCGCCACTGCCGGTCCGGCGGCGTTCGCACTGACAAACGCGATAACCGCAGGCGACACCGCCGGAGCGCTCAAGGCGCTGGACGGGGCCCTTAGAATACGCGGGGCTGAATTCCAGGCTCTGGGCTCAATCGCGTGGCACCTTCGAAAGGCGCTGCAGGCCCAGCAGCAGATCAGCGCCGGGGCAAAGCCCGATCTACGCATGCCATACAATCAGAGGAACGCTTTTGTGGCGATGTTGAAGCGTCGAGGACTGCGCAAACTCCAGGCCGACATGAAATCCCTGATCGCCGCGGACCTGGGAATGAAATCCGGACAGAAGCCCAAAGCCGCACTCCAGGAACTCGTTATGTCGCTCTGCTCGTGAATCGGCGCGGATTAACCGTACGAGTGCAGTCCCGAGAACATGTAGTTGACGGCGAACCAGTTGAACAGCATCGCAAATCCACCGAGTATGCACGCAAATGCGGTCCACAAACCGCGATATCTCGAAGACGTCACGAGCCTCACGTGCAGCACGGCTAGGAAGAACAGACAGGTGATCAGGGCCCAGGTTTCTTTCGGGTCCCAGCCCCACCAGCGCGACCATGCGTCGTCGGCCCACCAGGCTCCGAGCAGTGTTCCGACGATCAGGGTCCAGCATGCGCCCTGTGCGAGTATCAGATTACATCGATCGGCCGACGCCAGCGCCGAATCGCCGACAGGGCCGAACAGCCCGGGAGGCGAACTGGTCGCCCTGCCGCCGAGCCCTTTGATGCACGCGATAAGGAGATACGCCGCGGATGTAACAACCGTCATTCCGGCAAGTGCATGTCCTACTACGATGACCGAAACGTGAACGATCATCAGGCTGTGCTTCAGGATGCCGCGCACGCCGCCTATGGAACTGTCTACTTGTCCGGGGAACAGAACGTTGCCGAAGTAGACCCAGACGAGAACGGCTGCGGCGTAAAAACACGCCGCCAGTGCGATATAGTTGTATTTCTTGAACAGTTCGATGATTATCGCCAGGACCGCGGCCAGCACAGCCGAAGAGACCAGCGCTCCATACTGGCTCATCATCGGCGGCAAATACCACGCCTCGCCGCTGGCGATCCATCGCAGCACCCATGCGCCGCCTATAAAGACAGTCGAAAGCGTCATCACGGTCATCGCGCCGGCCCGTAGCCAGCCGTTGCCTGTCGCGATCACGATTATGAACATGACAAACGCCACGACAAAGCCTGCGAAAGCCGGGTGCCCCTTGTCCATATCGTTGTAGCGCAACTCCCACGTCAATCGCCCCGGCGACGGATAATCGCCAGAGGCGGAGCCGGCGACGCCTATCTTCGATACGATGTCATTGACCTTCGATACGTCGCGATGGATCCAGGCTTCCCGCAGGTTCACGATCAATTCGCCTTCAGGCGACGGGGCCTGCCCCCTGGCGGCGATCAGATAGTCACTGGCGCTGGTCCATACTTCATCGGCCTCGGGCGTGTCGTCGGCGCCTTTGCTCTCGGCGTCGGCTTGGACGGGATTCGGCATCAGTCGCAGTTCAATGCCCACGAACGCTTCGTGTCGCCCGCTGAGGCGATTGATAGGTATCCTGAAGGCCTCTTGCTCGAGCAGGCGGCCCCAACGATCGCCTAGCGTGCCTACCGGTTTTGTCGCACGAACGTCATCAATGCTGATCCTGCCGGCCATCACCATCTGGCGCACGTAGGGATTCTGCTGCACCATCGCCATCAACGATTCACCTGATCCGAGCATGATCGCCGCCGGCGGTATGCGCTTGGTTCGCTTGAATGTCTCCAGGTCCGCGTCTTCCAGATTATCGAGCACTACTCTGCGGATCTTGTTGGATCGGACGAAGAGGATCGGTTTGCTCAGATACTTTCCGGCATTGAAGTAGAACTCCAGGTACGCCGCGGCTGCGTGAACGCCGTCAGGGGTTTCCGAGCCGGTAATCTGCTGGATCGCATCGTTGGCGGCCGAGTCGAGGGCTCCGGCCTTTCTGCCTCCGTACTGGGCGGCGAGGGCTCGCAGCGCCTGGATGTCCAATTCGGAGAAGAATTTCACGGTCTCATCGTCGAACATGCGGTCTTCGGGCTGGGTCTGCGGTCCTCGGCATCCGGCTATGGACGCCAGAAGCAGGCACATTCCCAACAGTATCAGCGTGCATCGGTTCATGACTGCGCCCTCCTGGTTGCGGCTTGGAAGATAAGCGGTTTGATGTAGAACGCGTACGGAAAACCGATGCATATCATGCAACTGCCCAGGAATATCAGCGTTATCCCGGGCCTGTCGGCCACCCCGAGAACAATCGCCGAGGGGTCATTGTAGTTCGACGGGCTGTCGTCCTTGGGCTGCCAGGTCGACTGGTGCAGTCGATACCTCCCAACGGTTACCGGGAAGTTGAGTTGGAGGGTTCTCTTTCGAGTGTTGATTCCGTCTCCAATATTGATGTCGCAGATGTAGTCTTCAGGCATGCGGGACGCCGGTGCGGTCTTGAACTCGTGCCTGGTGATCATTATCGACTCGGGCAACTCTTCGCTGCGATGCGAAAACAGCACGAAGAACTCTC
>CAYMSH010000441.1:0-4788 GCA_964392945.1 uncultured Planctomycetaceae bacterium
ACGCTTTGGTAGGTCAGTTGCCATGTTGCCCCTTGGTTCCAGCGTCAAGCAGATCACCGGGACCGCATCCGATGCGATGGCCCGCTGGGAAAACCGCCGAACGGTGCTCATCGAAGATAACGATCCGTGCTACCTGCCCGACGGCGGGATTGCGTTCGTATCGACCCGTATGCAGGGGTTCGGGCGGTGTCACAACGGCAGGTATACCCCGTCGCTGCTGCTGCACCGCGTAGAAAGAGATGGTAGCGGTCTGAAGCAGATTTCGTTCGCTGAGGCCAACGAAGCCGACCCGGTGGTCCTGCCCGACGGGCGGATGGTCTACACGCGATGGGACTACATCAACCGCAACGTCACGATGTTCCACATGCTCTGGTACACCCGTCCCGACGGAGCGACGCAGGCCAATTTCTTCGGCGCCGACACCGTGAGCCCCTGGATGATCTCCGAAACCGCGCCGATACCCGGTTCGGCAAAAGTAGTCGCCCTGGCTACCGGACACCACAGCTTTTCGACCGGCTGCATTATTCGCATCGATCCGACTGTCGGCGAAAACGGATCCAAGCCCATTAAACGCATCACGCCGGAGATAGCGTTCTTCGAGGCCGAGTCGCGGAACATCAAGGGCTGCTATTCCACGCCTTGGCCGATCACCGAAGATCTCTTCCTGGCGGCGTATTCGCCCCAGCAGTTGCCTTACCAGGGACGCAAGCCGCAAGACACGTTCGCGATATACCTAGTCGATTCCTTCGGCGGCCGGGAGTTGATCTACAAAGGCAAGACTTCGAGCTTCTCGCCGACGCCGATCCGGGCGACAAAGACGCCGCGACTTATCCCCTCGTCGCTCCAGCCCGGGGCTCCGAATACCGGGATCTTCGCCGTTCAGGACGTGTACGAGACCATGAACGATCCGAAAAAGATCCTCAAGCCGGGCCTTATCAAGGCCCTGCGGATCAACGAGATCGTAAATCAGCCGGCGGTTTGGAAGAACCAGCCCAGCCTCGTGCGGCACGAAGTGGCCAAGAAGATCCTCGGGACCGTGCCGGTGAAGGCCAACGGGTCGGTCATGTTCACCGCACCGGCCGGCAAGCCGCTGCAGCTCCAGGCGCTCGACGAAAACGGAATGGCGGTCATGACCATGCGAACGTTCGTCTACCTCCAGCCGGGCGAGTTCCGCAGTTGCGTGGGCTGTCACGAGCAGAAGGGCTCGGCGCCGCCGGCGGCTCCTACGGCGATGAAGGGCAAGCCCGTTGAGATCATCCCGCCGAGCGATCCGTCGTACGCAGACGGATTCAGCTTCATGCGTTCGGTCCAGCCGGTCCTCGATCGGCATTGCATAAGGTGCCACGGCCTGGGCAAGATCGAAGGTAAGCTCGACCTGCTCGGGACCGTAGAAACGCCGAAGAAGCCCAAGGGCTGGATGGTCTCGAAGATCCTGAAGACCGCCAGATCGTACAATTCGATCTGCAATGCGCCGAGCCTGATAAAGACCGCCAAGTTCAAAGCCGAGACCCATGCCACGCGGCCCAGGGACTATTTCGCCGCGGCCAGCAAGCTGACCAGCGTGCTGATGAAGGGCCACGCCAAGGTCAAGTTCACCGCCAAGCAGATCGCCCCGATCATCGACTGGCTCGACGTGAACGCACAATATTGCGGCAACTATTCGTTCAATCGTATCGAAGACCGCATTGCCGACCCGGCCGGCGAAAAAGCCCTGCGAGCATGGATCGCCAAACGGTTTGACGCCAAGCTGGCCGCCCAGCCGTTTGCCGCGCTGGTCAATGTCGGCAGACCGGCGGCCAGCCGGATCCTGAACGCGCCGCTGCCGGTAGCCGCCGGCGGATGGGGTCAGATCGCCAGCGGTTTTTCCGGCAAGGAAGACCCGGACTACAAGAGGGCGGTCAAGCTGGTGACAGCATCGATCCAGCCCAGGAAGTACAAAGACATAGACGGAACCTGCGGGCGGGACCGATGCCTGTGCAAAAGCTGCTGGGTAAGAAAACTCGCCAGTGCGTCGAGCAAGTAGCCCCGCGCTGGCGCGGGATTAAGGTCATATTCCGCCTCTTGAGGTAACAATGCTTCGGGAGCCTTCCTGCCGGGGGGATTGCGTTTCTGTTCCCGCGGAATTACCTTGCCGCATGGGCGCCGATGCGTTCTATTAACGTCACGTTACAGTTAGAAATGGGCATGACAGCGATAAAGGCGGGTTTAGTATGTTCTTCATGATCTGGTTCGGGACGAAGCACAGGACCGAGAAGCTGGGAGTTGCGGCCGACAACTGTGAGACGTGCGGTTGCATGCGGGCTTTCGAGGTCATCGATCACTTCGAGGTCGGTCACATCTGCTCGATCTCTCTGACTCGCGGGACGTACAAGGGCACATCCCGCACCTGTTCGACCTGCCACAGCGAAGTTATGTGCTACCGGGGCGATTACGAGGAGTTCCTGCCGCGCGCCAGGGCTGGCGCGATGCCTGTCGAGGATCTGGCCGCGACGACGAATCCGCGGCTGGTGGCGCTTCGGCGCGATCGTGCGGCGCTGGAGGCGATGGCGCAATGCGCCGAGGAGTCCGCATCGTCCGACGATCATGGAAACGCGCCGATGCGCCTGGCGATCGAACGAATCAAAGAGGTGCGTGAGTCGGCCGATGCCGAGCGTGTTGGGGAATTTCTCAAACGCCTGGAGGCCTGGGACAGTATCGACGGGGCTCAGCGAACGGTCCTGCTGACCGAGATCGACACCTTTGTGAAAGAAACGAAACAGGTCGATCAGGTCTGCCGCTTTATCTGGTCGCTGGGAAAGGGCTTTCCGCTCAATGCCGGCTGCCTGCCGGCGTTGGGAGTGATAGCCGCTGTCGCCGCGGCGTTCGTATTCTACCCCGTTACCCGCAGTTGGCTCTGGGGGACTCTCGTGATCGTGGGCGGCGTTATCGGGACGTTTGGCGTGTATTGGAAGATCCGCAGCATGTTCGTACGCAGTTGGGTAAAGCGCAAGTTAATACCCCTGGGCGAAGCCAGAGGCATTGATTTCGATGTTTTCGCCGGGATTCTCGCGAACGTTGACTGCGGGGATATGACCATTGACGAGCCGATCCGAGATATGGCCCAGGAGTTTGAGACTGTCGCCGGGGTCCTGCTCGAACGCGGCAAGATCGCAATGCCCGAGCAATCGTCAATACTGCCGTGATGCGCTGGCCTGGTGAGGCGATTTCGAATGCCGTTGGTGTTAAGACGTTGAGCCCGCCGGAGGCGGAGGATTTGGGCCAGCGGGTCAGCCCTTAGAATAACATATAAGGATCCATAGAGTCGATCAGATTGCGCCATTTTCTATTCTAAGAGTTGACCCTACTGCCGCCGCGGCGTCGGCTCAAGACGCCCATGGCCGCCAGAAGGATCGCCATCGTCGCCGGCTCGGGGATTACGTGAAGCGTGTCGGCGGCCGGATCCCCCAGAACGAACGAGCCGGCCACCTCAGCGGTCACCTCGCCGGTGATGTTGTCGTAGTGTCCGGGGGCCACGCCAAAGGGTACATGCAGGACGACACTGAAGCTCGCCGACCCTTCGGGTCCCAGTTGTCCGCCGGTCAATGTCAGCACGTCAGCCAACCAGAACAGGGTCGAGCCTGGCCCGACAGGGTTATTCGGCAGTGGGGCGGCCGGGCTGAGACCCGACAAGGCCGGATCGAACATGTCGGTGAAGCTGATGCTCGTGGCGGGGAAGTCCCGGTCGAGATTGGTCAGCGTAAACTCCAGGGTCACCTCGCCCCCGGGCCAGACAGGGTCGTCGGTGAACTCCTTGGTCAGCGTCAGCGGATCGGCCGCGGCGGGGCGCGGGGCCGCACAGGCCAGGACGAGCACGGCGATGGTCAGACACAGCGCGTATCGAAAAGTAACGTGGTTCATCGAGCAACTCCTTTGCATGTCCTGAGCAGAAAGGCCTCACTAGCGGGTAGACGAGCAGACAACTCCCTTAATATAAGCGATTCGCCCCATTTTGTCAACGGGAATTCTTGATATGGCTAAGGGGGTTTCCAGCGGACCCCGATTGTCCGGCGCCACAAATTACCATCGGTCGGCGTAATTGAGACAGTTGCGGCCGGGCGCCGGCTCGCAGGATCTCGATCAGGGCGCCGACCTCGTGGGACTCAACGGCAATCGATCAGTGCGAACTAGAAAGGCGTGATGGATATCGGTTCGTGCTTGATCCTGGCCGGTGTCATTCATGTCGAATCCGACGGCCGGCAGCTCCCTGTCGTTGTCGGCGAATCTTGTAATAGTCGCCGACTATCGTGGCGTGATGTTGGTCGCGGATTCAATGCTAACTCTGGCGTTCTGCATATTACAGTTTGCGGAGGACGCGGAGATACTCGTTGGTCAACGCGGCCATCTTACCCTTCGGCTCAAGAACGATAGCCTTCTCGAAAGCGGCGATAGCCGACGCGTATTCCATGAGCCTCATGTGGGCTGCGCCTTTCGTGCGATACATCATAGCACAATCTGGTTTGAGAGCTATGGCCTTATCACAAGCGACAGTTGCCTCGGCATATCGCTCAAGCCTGCGATACGTTTTCCCCAGGCCACAGTGCGACTCTACGTCATTTGGCTGTATGGCAATGGCCTTCTTCCAAGATGAGATTGCATCGGCATGTCGCCCAAGTTCTCCATACGAAACACCCATCCCGCAATTGGCCTCCATGTGGTTCGGCTGTATAGCGAGAGCCTTTTGGTAGGCGTCGACGGCCTCGGCATATCGCTCAAGCCTGCGATACGTTTTCCCCAGGCCACAGTGCGACT
>CAYMSH010000442.1:0-4768 GCA_964392945.1 uncultured Planctomycetaceae bacterium
GATTCGGGCTTGATCGCTCGAGTCATGACCACGCAGATTATCACTTGCGGGCGAGCCTGAAGGACGGGCTCGCCCGTTTTTTGTATCTTCCGACAAGAGAATTGGAAAATAATCGCCTGTTCGACAGCAGATCGCGTCTTGTGATCCGTTAAGCACCGAGGGTCCCCAGGCAAGCAACTGGCGGATCTCTGGCCAAAGCAATGGCCGAAATGGTCAATAAACGGTAAACTACGTCGAATGCGAGCCCATGATCCGTTGCGATGTGCAAGGCGCCTGGGTTGTGTCCCACAGATCGTGAAGGAAGAATAATGGAAGAACGCCTCCAGAAGAGACTGAGTATGTCGAAGTCGTTCTCATTGCCGCTGTGTTTGTTGATCCTGTCGGGCGCGATCCTTTCGGTCTCGTCCAGATGCGACGCCGGCGCTCGCAGGAAGCGCGCGGCCAGGCCGGTCGTCAGCAGTGAACTGTCGCTCTTTAATCCCGAGGCAATGGCCCGCGCGATCAAGCATCTGGCGGCCCGTTATCCGGATCGGTTTGACGAGGCCAAACTGCTGGCCGAACTCAAATCGCACTCGGCCAATCTCAAAAGCGCCGCATCGGGTCCTGCGTCTCAGGCGATTGTGAATTTCAAACGCCGGGTTCTGCTGTCGAACCCCGCTATCGATTTCGACAAGATTATCGCCGTCCAGCGGAACTACCCCGGTACGACGTCGAACTGGCTGGTTAACACCTCGATCCGCATCCCCAAGAATAGTCAAAACGCCATCGGGCTGGTGTCGCTCGACGGGAAGTTCGACTCGCTGGCGACGTCGAAAACGTTCATGGGCGATATGAATCTGCATTTCGACGCCGACAAGGCGTTGTATTCATCTGTCTGCAAGAACAGGACCTGGCAGGTATTCGAACTGAACCTCAAGGATAAATCGACTCGCCAGGTGAGCCTGAGCAAGCACGCCGATATAAGCAACTTCGAAGGCTGCTATCTGCCCAGCGGCAAGATTATCTATGTTTCGACCGCCGGCTTCCAGGGCGTGCCATGCATCGGCGGCGGCGGTGATATCGCCAATCTCCACGTAATGAACAACGACGGCACGGGAATCCGGCGGCTGGCTTTCGACCAGGAGAGCAACTGGAGCCCGTATCTGACCGAGAGCGGGCGGATCATGTTCCTGCGTTGGGAATACACGGACCTTTCGCACTTCTGGAGCCGCATCCTGTTTACCATGAATCCCGACGGGACCGATCAACGCGCGCACTACGGCAGCAATTCCTGGTGGCCCAACAGCTTGTTCTACGCCAAGTCCGTGCCCGGTCATCCGACTGCGTTTACCGGCGTGGTAAGCGGTCATCACGGCAATCAGCGCACCGGGCAAATGGTCCTGTTCGACGTAGCCAAGGGGCGCAAAGACGCTGACGGCGTACTGCAGGCGATTCCCGGACATGGAAAAACGGTTGAGCCTGTCGTTATCGATAAATACTTCCAGCGCAACTGGCCTAAGATTCTCCATCCCTTCCCGCTGAACCGGGACTTTCACCTGGCCGCAGTCCAACTCAACAGCAGGGACCGTTATGGTATCTACCTGGTTGACACCTTCGACAACCTCCTGCCGCTGAAACGATCGGCTACGCAGCATTACCTCGAGCCGATCCCGTTGAAGAAGCGCAAGAAACCGCCAGTCATCCCCGAGCGGGTCAACCTGAAGGCCAAAGACGCTACGGTAGTTCTTTCAGACGTCTACTTCGGGCCCGGGCTGGCCGGCGTGCCGAGAGGATCGGTCAAGAAGCTGCGCGTGTTCAAGTACGAATTCTCGCCCCGCGGATTCGGCGGCCACGCTCACGCCGGCATCCAGAGCGGCTGGGACGTCAAAGTCATCCTCGGGACCGTCGACGTTGAGAAAGACGGTTCTGCAATGTTCCAGGTCCCGTGCAACACTCCGCTGGCGATCCAACCGCTGGACGCAGAAGGCAAGGCGCTGGCCCTGATGCGAAGCTGGATGACGGCGATGCCCGGCGAGGTGCTCTCGTGCATCGGATGTCACGAAAGCGCCAACGCCGCTCCGCCCAGCAAGCCTGCGGCCGCCTCGCTCAAGCCCCGCCAGAAAATCAAACCCTGGTACGGACCGACTCGCGGGTTCTCATTCCTCCGCGAAGTGCAGCCGGTTCTGGACAAGTACTGCGTCGGCTGCCACGATGGCAAGAAGAAAGATCGCATCAATCTTGCAGATACGAAACTGGGGCGTTTTGGCGACCGCAATTTCATGCAGAACGCCATGCCGCGATCTTATTTTGAACTCCAGATGTTTGTCCGCCGCCCAGGCCCCGAGGGGAATCTCCACCTGCTGACGCCGCTGAACTACCATGCCAATACCAGCGAACTTGTCCAGATGCTCGCCAAGGGGCACCATAACGTCAAGCTCGACTCCGAAGCATGGGATAGGCTTATCACCTGGATCGACCTGAACGCACAGGCTCACGGCAGCTATGGCGAGATGAAGTTGTCGGCCCGATCCCAGAAGGCCATGCAACGCCGCGCCGAACTTAACAAGGAATACGCCACGTTGCTGGAGATCGAATCAGAAGTGATCCTCAAGCCCTATAAGAAGACAGAGACCTTCATCACGCCGAAGAAGGCCCCGGCGCCGGCGGCCGGGCCGAAAGTAGCCAACTGGCCGATGGCGGCCAAACCCGGCGCGACGGAAGTGCTTAATCTCGGTGACGGGGTCGAGATGCAGGTAGTCGCGATCCCAGGCGGGAAATTCGTCATGGGCAGCAATAGCGAATCGCCGGATGAACTGCCGATGCACGCGGCGAGGATCGCCAAACCGTTCAAGATGGGCGCCACTGAGGTCACGCTGAAGCAGTATCAGCAGTTTGACAAGAGTCACAAGAACGGGCTGTACAGCAAACCGGGCGTCGTGATCCGGTACGGATTTTCGATGGACAAGGAGACCTACCCCGTTATTCGCGTCTCCTGGGACCAGGCCAACGCGTTCTGTAAGTGGTTATCGAAGAAGACAGGCAAGAAGGTCTCGCTGCCGACCGAAGCACAGTGGGAATGGGCCTGCCGGGCCGGGGCCGACACGCGAATGTCGTTCGGCGACGACGTGGGGAAGTATCCGGCGTTTGCGAACATGTCGGACCCGACTTCCGACAACAGGCGCACCAAGTACATGCCGTCGAATCACTGGACCCTCGCCAAGAAGAACAGCGTGTCGGCCGACAAGGCCCACTGCCTCAACAATGTTGGAGCCTACAAGGCCAACGCCTTCGGGCTGAAGGATATGCACGGAAACGTCGCCGAGTGGACTCGAAGCGAAATGAAGGCGTATCCGTATTCCGCCGCCGACGGGCGCAACGAACTGCGGGCCGGGCGGAAAGTCGTACGCGGCGGGTCCTGGAACGATCGCCCCGTACGCTCGACATCAAGCTATCGTCTGGCGTACCCAAGCTGGCAGCGGGTATACAATGTCGGCTTCCGAGTTGTTATTGAATAGGAAGAATATAGATGTTCAAAGCATTTGTTACTGCGGCAACCATCGCCCTGAGCGCCTGCTGCGTCTGCGCCAGGGAGTATCACGTTTCGACGAGCGGCGCCGATAGCGCCGCGGGCACGAAAGCCGCGCCGTTTAAGACGATCTCGGCGGCCGCCAAGGTCGCACAGCCCGGCGATGTCGTCACGGTGCATGAAGGGTTGTACCGCGAGCGAGTTAACCCGCCGCGCGGCGGTGAGTCGGAAAAGAACCGAATCGTCTACCAGGCCGCACCCGGCGAGAAAGTCGTCATCAAGGGCTCGGAGATCATCAAGGGCTGGAAGAAGATCGCCGGCGATACATGGAACGTGACGCTGCCCAACAGCTTCTTCGGCGATTTCAATCCCTACAACGACATCATCCGGGGCGAATGGCACGGTCATCGCGGGTATCCGCGGAATACCGGAACGGTCTACATCAATGGCGTATGGATGGATGAAGCCAAGACTCTGCAGCAAATCCTGCCCCCTCGGAAAACGCCAGCAATTCCAGGCTCCGACCCGAAAGACAAAGTACTGGGCGGCAGGACCGCCAGTTATGTCGGCAAAGCCGTAGACGGCACGAAAGAGGATACTCTCTACCAGACCTGCAGGTACAACCTGAAGGGCTACCGCCTGGGTGCGCCCAATGGGAGTTATCGCGTAACGCTGAAATTCTGCGAACCGCATTTTGATTCGAAGGGTAAGCGTATTTGCGACGTCAAGCTCCAGGGCAAGACCGTACTAAAGCAGTTCGATATCTTCGCCAAGGTTGGCAGATTCGCCGCGCATGATGAGAGCTTCGAGGGCGTCAAAGTCACCGACGGCCAGTTGAAGATCGACATAATCAACCGCGCGTCGATGGCCTGCATTTCCGGGATCGTCGTCGAAAACGGAAGCTACACTAAGAAAATCAACTGCGGCGGACCCAAATGGAAAGGGTATCTGCGCGACCCCGCCTCAGGCGGCGAAGTAGCGGGGAGCCCGATTATCATCGACAAGCCGTACTGGAAAGCCGAGGTAGGCGAGAAAACCACCACGATCTGGGCGCAGTTCAAAGATGTCGATCCCAACAAGGAACTGGTCGAGATCAACGTGCGACAGAGCATCTTCTACCCCGACAAGCCCGGACGCAGCTACATCACCGTTCGCGGTTTCACGATGCGCCAGGCCGCTACTCCGTGGTCCGGGGCGATGAGCGAACAGATCGGCCTGGTCGGAACGCACTGGTCCAAGGGCTGGATTATCGAGAATAACGTG
>CAYMSH010000443.1:0-4745 GCA_964392945.1 uncultured Planctomycetaceae bacterium
ACCATTGATCCAGAACTTGATCTCCGGTCCCTTGCAGACGATGCGGTAATCGTTCCAACCCTTCTTGAGGAACTTCGAGATTTCCGCCGGTTTCACGTCGGCGATGATCCCTCGCCTGCCTTCATCGTACAGGATGCCGGTGTATCGCTTCATCGCGATGTCGGCCTGGTAGCCGGTTATGCGGAAGTCCGCGTGCACCTGACTGCGAATCTGCACGCCGGAGTTGCCGTTTTCAAGTTTGTAACTCAGCGTCAGTTCGAAGTCGCCGTACTCTTTCTCGGTGTAAAGGAAATCGTTGTGCTTGAGTACGAAGTCCTTAGTGGTCTGGCCCACGACTGCGCCGTCCTGGACGCTCCAGAGCGACTTCCTGCCTTTCCAGCCTTTCAGCGTCTTGCCGTCGAACAGCGGGACGAAAGCTCCCGGCGAGGTCTTCACTCCCGTCGGAGGAGTCGTCTTGCCGGCGGGTTTCATCGTGATCTGCGTGTTTTCGATATACTTCACGGTCTGCTTCTCACCATTGAGTTCGAACGTGATGACGATGTCCTTGAAGGCTCCCGGGGCCGGGTCGCCGAAATGAACGTTGTACTTGTTGGATATGCGGATCGTTCCGGAACCGTCTTTCAGCCCGGCGACTTTGGCGGTTACGTCTTCAGTTTTGTCTCCGAATCCGTAAACGACCTTGACCAGCTTCGTGTAGACGATGGCCTTGGGGTTGGTTTTTATCGCATTGAGAACTTTCTTGCAGGCGGCCATCGCTTCTCTTCGGACCGTCTTGTCCTTCGTGTAAGGTTCGAGGAGTTTCAACGCGCCACGGTCGGCGACTGAGCCCAAGCCTGACAATACCAGCTTGATCTCCCCGGGCTGACTGACGTCACCCAGCAGTTTCTTGTAGACCGGCAGGGTCTTGGCTGCATCCTGATCGGGCATAGACAGAAGTCTTACTGCGCCTCGCAGCGCAAGTGTGCGGTGCGTCTTGTTCTTGGTCGAACTGAATATGTTCATTAGCGCGTCGGTGGCGGTTGGGTTGGGCCAAACCGTAAGGGCGCGAACCGCGGGGTCGTTTATTTCCGCCGTCTTTGAGGTTGCAGCCGACTTTACCGCCGAGAAGGCTTTCCCGTTGCCGATGCCTCCGAGCACGGAAATCAGCGAGCATTTCGCTGGCGTGGAGTCGGCGGTCTTCAGTGCGGCCAGCACAGCGTCGGCCTGTGCGGTCGCCGGGGTGATCCTTCGCGATACCGACACCGCGGCCAGTTCGGCCTCTCGTCGGGCTCCGCTGTCTGCGGTTTTTCCCATCAGTTTGAGAATCGCCGGCAGATCCTTTGGAGCCGCGATTCGCCCGAGACCCTTGAAAGCGGTCGCGCTTAGCTTGGGGTCTCCCGCGGCGGCCTGGGCCAGCAGTGCGCCGGCGGCCAGGGAGGCTTTGCGGTCAATCAATATGTTGAGAAGTTGAATCTTGAGGGCGCCCTGGGCGGCGTCCATTCGGTCTGCGATTACGGCGTCTACGCCTTTAGCTCCCAACGCCCTGAGGCTTGACTGGGCGGCCTGTCTCTCCGGCTCTGTCTTTCCGTTCTGGACTGTGGCGCAAAGCAACTCGGCGCACGCGGTGTCGCCAAGGCGTCCGAGAGCCTTTATCGCCGATGTCCGGACCGCGGCGTCGCTGTGCCCGGTAGCCTTGACTATCGCCGGGCGCGCCGCCGGGTCGCTGCGACCAGCCAGAACGTCTATCAGCATCACCTGAACGCCCGCCGGCAGCTTGGGCAATTCGGCGGCGAAACGCTTCGAGACGCCGGAGCCTTTCAGCGTGGCGATCCTTGCTATCGCAACCGCTCTGGTGGTCTTGTCCTTGCCGCTCAGCGCTGCTGCGATGCGATCCGGAGCCTTGTCCGCCTCGGTATTCAGCAGACCGCTGAAGGCCCCGAGCTGCACCTGCTTGGGCCAGGGGTCGCTATTCAGTTCGGCGTATATCGCCACCGCTCCTGCGGATTTGCCTTCCTTGCCGAGTCGCTCGGCCGCGGCAAGAGAAGCATCGGCGATAGCCCATTGCAGATCAGCGGGCCGGGCCTTCCTGCAGGTCGCCAGTGCGGCAAGGGCTTCTGGTGTGGCGATTTTTCCCAGCGATCCGATCGCCGCTGATGCGACGGCCTTGTCGGAGTCCTTGACCAGCTTCACCAGGGCGTCGACCGCCTTCTCGTCACGCCGCATACCGATGGAGTTGATCACGCCGACGCGAAGTCCGCCTTTGAGCTTGCCCATCGCGTTCCTCAGGGCCGCATCCACTGATGGGTCGGCCAGCGGCTCCAGGGCGTAGCGGGCCATGTGCGATAGTTTTTCGTTGCCCAGCAGGCCCACCAGCACGGGAATTGCTTTCGGGTCGCCGATAGTCGCCAGTTCGCGACAGGCGTCGTTCCTGGCCTTGAGGTCTGCATCAGCGGATTTCAGCACCGCGATGCATTGGGCTCCTGTCCGAGCCTCGGCGGCGAAGGTTAGCGCAGGCGCCGCCAGGCAGGCGATCAACAGAAGCGTAATCGAAAGTTTGCGGTTGAACATATTGGTGTCTCCTTGACAGTTCGGTTTGATCTGTTGATTTACAGGCGCCACGGGTCGCGCATCGCTCGGGATCGAAGCCTGTTGGCCTCGTCGTCATTAATGAACTCTTCCTTGACCGGGTCGTATTTCAGCGTCCGCTGCAGCCACATGCATATGTTGGCTCCATGAACCGTGCTCATCGTGCGGTGCATAACCGTCGGGTTGGCCACGGTCTGCTGTCGCGACTTAACGCAGTCGACCAGGTTTCGCATGTGGTCAAGCGAGCGTCCGGTTCGGGCCACATAGTCGGCCAACACCTTCTTGTACTCGCCCAGCATTGAAGGCGACGACACGTCGGGGCGCGAGTATCCGTCGGCCGAGCCCGCCCAGCCTTCTGTTCCCACGAACAACTCGCCGCACGGACCTCGCCACCACTTCTTGCCGCGTGAAAGAATCATCTTTACGCCGCTGGCGAACTTGACGACCATTCCGTCTCCGCTGTCGTTATCCACGTACTGGTACTCGATCGGAGAGGTGTCTCCGCAGCCCAGTCCGAGTTGGGCCTGTGCGAAAGTGTGCGCTCCCCATTCGCCGATGCAGCTCGTGTGGAAATCGTAATGTCCGCGCCACCCGCCCATCACGTATCTCTTGTTGTACGGGCGCCAGGGGCACGGTCCGAGCCACATGTCCCAGTTGATCTCGTCCTTGTCCGGCTCCGGTTGGGCCGGCAGCCAGTCGTGACGCATCTTGGCCGCGTCCCACGGGGCGATGTGCGCGTAGGCGGTGTGTATCTTGCCCAGGCGTCCGGTGCGGGCCATCTCCATGGCGAACACGTGGTTCGGTTCGCTGACTCGCTGGACGCCGGTCTGGTAGATCCGCCCGTAGCGTTTGGCGGTTTCCACCACCGCCTGGCCTTCGGCGATGGTCATGCAGGACGGCTTCTCGGTGTAGATGTCCTTGCCCGCCTTCATCGCCATGATCGACGCCATCGCATGCCACCTGTCTCCAGTGGCGATCAGGACCGCGTCGATGTCAGGCCTGGCGGGCAGGAACTCCCGCATGTCCTTGTACATCTTGCAGTCCTTGTTTCTGTATTGCCCGTCTACGTAGTTCTTTATTTTCGTTCTCTGAACCTTTTGCAGGTCGCAGATAGCCACGAACTGAACGTCCGGTTGGCCCATCGCCCAGCGTAGATCGTGCATCCCGCGGTTGCGGATTCCGATGGCTCCGAAGACTACGCGCTCACTGGCCGGAGCCTTGGTAGGTCCGCCAAGTGCGTCTGATGTGATCGCGTACGGCAGGGCGATCGCTCCCGCCGCGGCGCCTTTCAGGAATCTGCGTCGACTCAATCGATTCTTGTTCTTGCGTTTCATGTTGTTTCCTCTGTTATTTACCGTTCGATAGGTCTCCGCAAACCAGCTCTCGATCGTTGCGTGCGTATATGCACCTGTTGGCGAACGCCGGGTGCGACCAGCAGACATTGCGTCCGCTCATGGGGTGCGTGGGTTCGATCAACTGTGCGCGGCTGATCTGCTTGCATCCGCTGGGCGAGAGTTTGGCGATTATCACTTCGCCTTGCTCGTTGAATATCCAGGTGGTTTCGCCGTTCTGGACCATGTGCGCGGTGCCCCATTTGAGACCCTTTGGCGTGATGGTCAGGTCCTCCCAGACGCGTGCTCCGGTTGCTGTCTTGATGCATCGCATCTCGCCGCGGGAGTCGAAGCCGTAGATGTGCCCGCCGAACACCACCGGCGTGCTGTGGACGCACTGCAGGGCGTCGCTCATCCCCTACGCCACGCCACGGGACCCCCATACTTCCGTGCCTTACAATCCCTCGTCCCACAGATTTACCAGCATCGATCCGTCGTAGCAGGCGCTTATGAATACGTTATTGTCCTCGACCAATGGGGTGATCGAACTCATCTGCCAGCTCTTCATGAGCTTGAACGTGATTTTCCAGTGGACCTTGCCGGTTTTCGGGGCCAGGCCGACCAGGAAGTTCTTCGTCCAGCATATGAGAATATCGTTCTTCTGGCGGGTGATGATTATCGGAGCCGAATAGCTCATTCCGTCGTCGATAGCCTTCCACCGCTCGTGGCCGGTTTTCTTATCGACAGCTATGATGCACGCCTCGCCGGCTCCGCCGATGTGCAGAACGAGGAGGTCGCCGTAGATCAGCGGGGCCGCGGCGAAGCCCCAGATAATGCGACGCGTGCGGT
>CAYMSH010000444.1:0-4736 GCA_964392945.1 uncultured Planctomycetaceae bacterium
TATCGCCGTCTAAGCGGGAATCTGCAAACAAGGCGTCGAGATTCGTATCGGTATCTCCGTTTTCGTCGAAAAACTCGATACTGGAGATCATCCTCTTGGCCAGACGCGCCGAGTCTATCTCGCCGAACTGCATCTCGGCGGTCGGAGTGGGAATGATATACCAATCACCCCGGTCGCCACGACTGAACGACAGGTCGCTGAGGATCGCACCGTCGCCGATCCGCCCTATGAGCGACGCGAACTCCAGGTTATTGTTCGATCCGTCAAGTCCGCCGCGAGTGATGAACTCGAATCGGTCCGGCTCCACTCCGCTATTGCCCAGCAGAAGATCGGCCCCCGCCCCGCCTGTGATCTCATCATCGCCAAGCCCGCCGGCAATGAAGTCGCTTCCGGCCCCGCCGTCAATCTTGTCGTGCCAATCCCCGCCAAACAGCCTGTCGTTGCCGTCGCCGCCGCGGATATCCAGAGACGCAATCCGGGCGCCTTCCTGGAAGTTGCCTCGCTTTATTCCGTATTCGCTGGGCATGTACCCGCTGCCGTCGGCAAGCGGGAACATGTATTCGGCGTCGCCGCGAACTTCATCATCGCCGGCCCGCGTGTCTATCACCGTTCGCTCTACGTCGATGGCCTGGTAGAACGCGTAGGTCTGCACGTAAGCGTCCACCTCGCCGGGTTCGGCGAACTGGGCGTCGTCGAAATGCAGTTCGGCGCTTCCGGCGACCACGGTGACCGTGTCGACGAAGTTGACCGCGAACAGCGTGAGATACTGCCCGTCGAACCCCGCCCGGACCTCGTCGTACATGCCGGCGTCGTCCAGCGCCGCGTTAATGTCGTCGACAAGATGAACGATACTGTTGTTATTCTCGTTCCGCTCAATAGTTATCGGATCGTAAACATGCCCGCTGATCTTGAGCGTCAGCGTGGTGTCCTGGGAGATCACGCCATCGGTGGGCGCTATGCCCGTAGCCTTGACCGTCGCCCGCAGGAGCGTCATCGAATTCGTCTCGAACCGCTGATTTGCGATATCCCACACAAGAGCGCTTATCTCGTATCGGTGCAGTATTCGGTTGTAACGTATCGCCATATGGTCGGGCACACTCTGGCCGAGGCGGTCGTAATCTCCGCCGAGGTACAACACCCGGTCATTGCCCTCCTCGCCGTCGAAGCGGTCGTTAAAGGTCGGAAGGAACGTATCGTCGGAGCCTTTCAGCAGCGGGAGGTAGTCGCAGATAACCTGGAAGGTGTCGTCGCCTTCACCGCCGAACAGCAGGTCGCTGGCCTGGCGGTCAAGCCCGCCGGTCAAGACGTCGTTGCCCGGGCCTCCGAATATCCAGTCTTCCGACGGACCACCGGACAGAACGTCGTGCCCCTGACCGCCGAGGATAATGTCGCGCCGGACCATGTCCTGTCGCAGTGACATGTCAACTTCGACCGGGTCGCCGACCAGCGTTATGTTCATGTCGTAAATCGTCGGGAGACGATTGGAGCTTACGCGAATCAGGTACGTTGTTCCGGCTGTCATTCCGCGCTCGACAAAACTGCGTGAAACCTGTCCGCTCTGACCGGTTCTCTCGGTAATCAGCGTACCGTCGGCCTCGAACAGGGCGAGGGTCATTTCGTCGTCGGGCGACTCGCTGATTATCTCTATTTCGCCTTCCTCATACCCGTCAAGCATGCGGAACGTGTACCAGTCCACATCGTCCGGGTTATCTATGGTCAGGCCCGTGAAATTCACGCTGCCGGCCAGGTCTGTGGGACTGGCGAGTTGTCCGACGTACAGGCCCAGTTTGTCCCGGGCCGCAGGGTTGGCGTCAGTCACCGCAAGGGTGGCGTCCGGCCCGGTGGCCAGCGTCCGCAAGGCGGCTGCACCATCGAGTTCCACCGCCTCTACGAGCCCGGCAATGCTCGCAAAGTCCAGTGCGGTTGTGAGTTTCGTGACGAGTTCGGCGGGAGTCTCATCGCCGGTTACGGCAAGCGAGACCATAACGGGATCAAGCTCGCTGACAGAGAGCATGAATTCAGCCAGCACCGGAACATCCAGAACGATCCCGTCCGAAACGAGAACAAGCGCCGCTTGTCCGCTGAGCGGGTCGGCCCGCGAGTAGTCGTCAGGATCGCCAAGCACTTCGTTCCTGGCCCCTGCATCAGAGCGGTCTACGATAATCGCCTTTCCGGGCATAATGTCGATGTGATCGTCGCCGGCCCCGCCGTCGATCCAGACGGTCTTCTGGACTGTCGGGCCGGCGGTGACCGTGTCGTTTCCGTCCAGCGCGTCGATAATGATTGCCAGGAAGTCGCCTTCGGACGGCAGCAATCCGCCGGAGAGTGCCAATTCCTGGTAAGCCTGCTCGCCGGCTTCGTCGTCAAGCTCGCGGATACGTTCGATATCGTAGAGCAGGTCCGCCGAATCCCAGATCAAGGCGCCCTCGCTGTCGACTGCCCCGAAGTCCAGCCGCACCTGCGCGTCGAACGTATAGTTGCCGTTGTTGTCGGTGAGGCGCGTTATCAGGTGATGGTCGGTCAAAAGGCCCGGCTCGGTGACGTAGTCAACGGTGATCACGTCGTCGGCGTTGGTGGCGCTGTAATACCAGACGCGGTCAGTCGAGCGTGCGTAGGATTTCCAGGCGTCCTCCTCGGAGGCTCCGAAAGCATCTTCGAAGATCAGTCCGTCGCGCGTGAACAGGGTATCCTGGCCGGCGGCCCCGTAGAGGAAATCCAGCCCCGTCCCGCCGTACAGCATATCGTCGTAGTCCTGGCCAAGCATGCGGTTAAGCCCCGTGTCTTCGCGCAGGATCGTCAGATCGATCACCGTATCGTTCGGATCGGACGGTCCGATCTCGGGGGTTAGTTCGTATTCGATAGGTTCGAACGGTTCGCTTCCGACGTTGGAGGCGCGAACACGGATCTCGAACTCGTCGCCGGCGGCCAGACCCTCAAGCAGGAAAGTCACAGTCGGAGCAGCGCCGGTTGCGACGAATTCCTGAACCGATGAATCGCTCGACAGGTTGTACAACTCGACCGAAAGTCCGCCGCGGGTCGATAACTGCGTCAGCGATATGCTGTCTCCGGCCTGGCCCGTCGATGAAAGCTCGAACCGGAACCGGTCGACGTGAACTTCGCTAATCGTGTCGTACAGTTCGTAAACATCCGCAATCGCCAGCCCGCGAACCGCCGCCACGGTGTCAAGGGAGCCCAGATCTACATCGTTGACCATGTCGTCAACCATGTATCCGTTGGAATCAATAAACACGCCAAACTGTCTTATTGCATTACCCACGCCAGGATCGGTCACGTTGACCGCTCCGTCGGCGTCAAGTGTCGGATCGAACGACCAGGCGTACAGGTAGTTGGTTCCCTGTCCGCCTATAAGGTCGTCATTGCCCGCCCCGGCGAACATCCAGTCTTCATCTCCCGGATTACCGAACCCACTATCGCCCCAGAGCCTGTCGTCGCCGCCGAAACCGTACATCCAGTCGCTGCCGATTCCGCCATCCATGCGATCGCGTCCGCCTCCGCCCAGCAGGACGTCGTCGCCCTGGCCGCCATCGAACACACCCACCCAGTCGTTGCTGCGATCGTTCAGCGGCGAGAGGTCCACCGCGTCAATACCGCTCTCGAAGCCAATCACATCATCCCCGTTCAGGCCGGAGATGCGGAACTGTTCGACCAGCGGAACACCTTCGCTGTCAAGCCAGTCGGCCAGCACGAAATAGTTCGTAATCTGCCACGTGCCATTGGGCTGCTGCACCGGAGTGGTGATGTCCACCCGCAAGCGGTCGTCGCCGTTGTCCTTCAGCAGAATCGTATCGCCCTGGGTAGTACCTTCCACCAGCAGAATATCGGTGGCGTTGTCGTCGGGCCAGTCGCCCTCGCTACGATTGCCAAAGTGTCCGTCCAGCGTCTCTCCGTATTCGGCGTAATAGGGATCAGTGTCGAGTTTTATGATGTCGATCCCGCCCCCTCCGTAGATCGTGTCGTGGTGGTCCTGGCCTTCCAACCAGTCGGAATCTCCTCCGCCCCACATCTCATCGGCCCCGCCTCCGCCATAGAGATCGTCCTCGCCCGTGTCGCCCCACATTCGGTCGTCTCCCCCGTCCCGCGATGCATCGGGATTGTTAGCGTAGTCCGGCCCGCGGAGTTTGTCTCCGTGGAGATAATCGTTTCCGGTGTCGCCGAAGAGCAAGTCGTCCCGAATGTTTCCGTGAAGTTCGTCATTTCCAGATCCGCCGTGCATCTCGTCGCCAACCTGGCCGCGCTGGCTCAGAACGTTTATGCTGGGCGCAAAAGCGTAGAGATAGTCCTCCCCGCTGCCGCCCCACATTCTCTGGCCGACCTGGCTGGAGAACTCCGACGTGCTCGTTCCCGCATCGCCGTACAGCACGTCGTTTCCGTGATCTCCGTACACCTGGTCAATTCCGACGTTTCCATGAATGATGTCGTTGTTCGACCCGCCGCGAATGATATCGTCGCCCCAGCCGCCTCGAAGGTCATCGCCGCCGACTCCGCCGTCGATATAGTCGTTTCCGCCCTGACCAAGAATGACGTCGGTCATTCCGCCGCCAAACACGAAGTCGTCGCCCCCGCCGGCCCAGATCTCGTCCTCACCGTCGTCGAACTGCCCGTCGATCGAAAGTCCAGAGACTATCACCGGCGTGATCATGGGAGGCGTGTAGACGTCGCCGGTGTAGTTTATCGCCTCGGCCGCAAGGTAACCCAGCGGCAACTCGAACAGGGAC
>CAYMSH010000445.1:0-4730 GCA_964392945.1 uncultured Planctomycetaceae bacterium
TGGATCTTGTCGATAAATCATTGTTGCGCGTGTAGAATGTAAGCCAGACGAACTGACTTAACTCACGCAATCGGCCTAAAACGCCTACATGACGGTGAGATAACAACATGCTTAAAAAGATATTCAGCCCCACCAATCGTCGCGTCAGAGTTTTCGTCGGCCTGCTGCTGGCCGGATTGTTCTGCATCCAGTGCACCCAACAGGTCACCGGCGGTGGTTCGAAGCTCGAGAAGGCCTCAACGGCTTCCGGCAACACAAAACTCGAGGAACTGGCCAGGACAAATCATATCGCCCTGCTGGAAATGTGCCTCAAGAACTGCGAAAAGAACTATCGCGACTACACCTGCACGATGATCAAGCAGGAAGTTATTCGCGGGACGCAGAAAGACGAACAGTGGATGAAGGTGAAGTTCACCGAAAAACCCTTCAGCGTCGCGATGCGATGGCTCGACAAGACCCCCAAGGGCGCGCTTGGCGGCGACAAGGTCAAGAAACTCTACGTGCCGATGGGCGATCGGATCCTGTATATCGAAGGCAAGTATGACAACAAGATGGTCATCCGAATCTCCAATCCGCTGCTCAGGGGACTCCTGGGCACGCAGAAACGTCCGCCCGACGGAGCGGACGCAATGAAGAATACGCGGCGTCCGGTCAGTATGTTCGGGTTCAAACGCAGCATAACCAACCTGCTGGACGTCTATCGCGTAGCAAAGAAAAAAGGACACCTCAAGATTGAGTTCGGCGGATACGTGAACATCGCCGGCCGGGACGCCATTGTCCTGCTGCGACACCTGCCTCCCAAGGAAAACTATCCCGCCAAGCGCACTGAAATCTGCATCGACGTGGAAACTCTCGTCCCGATCAGGATCAGGGGCTTCGACTGGGACGGACAGTGCACCTCGCGGTATGTCTTCAAAGACGTGAAGTTCAACGTCGGCTTGGACGAAACGGCCTTCACGCCCAAGGCCAACGGTATAGCCGACCCCAAGTAGGATCGACTTGCTGATGCATTCTCACAGAGCCCGGAGATATAAAATGTCCGGGCTCTGTTTTTTTTCCCGCCCGGCGGCGTTGATCCTGATCGCCCTGCTGGCCGCGACGCCGGGATGCTACTTCTCAGAGCGTTCCTTTCCGATAGACCCCGAGGACATCGTGCGTGTCGAGACAGCGCCGAACCTGTCGGCCAGGCAATGGCTGGCCAGCGCTCACAGCCAACTCAAAGGCCTCCTGCCGCGCCATCGCAGTCCTTCGATGATCACCAGCGAGCTTGTCGATGAGGCCGGTAAGCCTGTCGATCTCGTCGCCAAGTACGGAATCAAGACCGACAAACTCGAATCGCTCTTCGTAAACCCGGTCGGGCTTAGCTACTCAGCCCAGGTCGTCGGAAAAGAAGCCGGGCACACCCCGGCTCCGAAGTGGCCCGGATTCGTCGATGTCTGGACGCCGATCGACTCGGAAGTGAAATTCGCCGGACGACTCGGAATGGCCCGCGACACCGACGGGAATATCGTTTCCGCCGATGCGATCGTACTGCTGCCGGGGCTGTGCGGGAGCAATAATGTAGTACGCCAGCGGGACCTGGCCGCAGCGTTCAGGACCAGCGGATTCCACGTGCTGGCTGTCGAGACTCGGGGCCTGGGCCAGACCGCCGTGCGATATCCGGACGTTATGTGCACATGGGGGATCTTAGAATCCAGTGATCTGCTGCTGGTCTCCGACTGGCTTGAGGACATGCCGCAAGTCAAGCGGACCGGGCTGATCGGCTTTTCCTGGGGCGGAGTGCATGCGACGTTGGCGGTCTGGAATGACTCTCGGCCCGCCAGGCATCCCAGCGTCAGCGACAAGCTGGCCAGGGGCCTTCCCAAACTCCCACCAAGGCGGCGATACCGGGCCGGCGTGATGGTCTTCTCGCCAGTTCTGGACATGGAAGATCTCATAGACAAGATGGCCACGCCGCAATCGTATCTGTTTCATCCGGTGCGTGCAGGCCTGCAGAGAACCGTGCGAAACTGGAAGACACGCAGCGGATTCCCAAACCCGACAGGCCAGCTGCACGACCTGATGCGCTGCAAACGCCTGGAATACGAGGGAGCCAACGCCGATCATCTCAGATACACCAGACTCATGCCTTACAAGGGAAAGTCGGCCGGAGACAAGTTCGCCGACATCCGCGTGCCGATGCTGATGGTTCACGCCGTAAACGATCCGGTAACGCCGGTGCAGCTCCTGGCTGACCTCAACGCCGGGCTGAAGAATCCGAACGTGGCCACGCTGATCCTGCCGACAGGCGGACACATCGGCTTCGCACCGTACGCCAAAGACTGGCTCTACAGCATAATGCTGAACTTCTTCGATCCTGTCACTGGGCCGAAACCCGTCGAAACTAACCGGCGTCTCGAATATACCGGCTCTTGAGCTTCGTCGGCAAGGCGGCGGCGCGAGCGAGTATCGCAGAACACCATATTTGGATTACCAGTCCGATTGTGCGCTCAGGCGGCGGTATTAGGCACGTGTTCCAGGGCGTTTCGTGCCGATAGATTACATTGAGACCGTCCCGAAGCCCTCGGAGCGGACGCTGCTGCCGGTGCGCATACGGACCGGCCGGCGAAAAGAGCATAAACTCAGGAGCACAGCAATAACATGCAAGCCAACGAAGAAACCCTCATGAGGGTATACAATGCGGCCCAACTGGCCATCGAGTTCGCCGGCGGAATGAACCGAGCCGCTTTCATGCTCGACGCCAAGACACACTCGGCGGTCCTCTACCAGTTGCTCGTGCTCGGACATACCGCCAGACAGATGGAAGACCAGTTCCGCACGGATCATCCGGAATTCCCCTGGAAGGCGATAGACGCGATGTACGCTCGCCCGGGCAACATGGAGCTGGTCGATGCATGGGACATCCTCTGGAGCGAGGTGCCGGCGATAGTGAGCGCCGTTGAAACGATAATCCCTCACGGCGGCGACTCGTAACTGACGGCCCATCCCGCGTCAAAGCCCGCGAGCGATGAAGGGGCACATACTTGGACGATGCAGTAAAAGCGCTTATCACTACGCCGCTGACGGCGCATTCAACCGGCCAGCCGTCTATGCGCATGCCGCTTGTCGCCCCGGCAATCGCGCTGGCCGCGGGCATATCGCTCGGAATGATCGCGCCGATGAGCCTGGGGTTCTGGATCGTCCTGGGCGCACTGGCGCTGACCGCGGCGATCGTGACGTTCCGCGAAAAACGCCTGCACCTGGCCTCGACTCTGGCGACCCTGCTCGCGGCGATGGCGATGGGAGCAGTGCATGTCCAGCTTTCCGGAGCACACGTCTCAGAAAACCATATCGCAACTTTCACGCCGGAAAGGCCCATGCTCGCCACAGTGACAGGGCGAGTGATAACGGCGCCGAAAGTGCTCAAACAACTGGATCAACCGGGTTTCGCGCGCCCGGACCGGACAGCTTTCGTCCTCGAGGCCGAGACTATAGGACCGGGACCTGCCCCTCGCCAGACCTCGGGCCTGGTGCGAGTCACAATCGACTCGGCGCAAACGAACCTGCTGATCGGGCAGCGCGTCGAAATCGTCGGCCGAATCGCTCGATTCCCAACACCCGACAATCCCGGCCAGATGGACTGGTCGAAGTTCGCACACCGCAGCGGTGTGTTCGTGAAAATGTCGACGCCTACGGCCTCTGGAGCGACAGTCATAGACGAATCGCCAATGCCCTGGCCCAGCCAGGCGTTCTGGCGCCTGCGAGCCTCCACGCGACAGCATCTGCTGGCCTGCGGCGACGCCGACGGCGGACATCTTCTCGGCGCTCTGCTCCTTGGTGAACGGGACCCGGCGCTGCGATCGCTCAACGACACAATGGCCCAGGCCGGAATCGCTCACTTCCTGAGCATATCGGGGCTCCACGTCGGAGTCTTCCTGGGATTCGTGTATTTCATTTGCAGGCTGGTGCAGTTGCCGCCCCGCCGCTCGGCTTGGATCGTGTTGATCGTTCTGGCGATCTACATGCTGCTGGCCGAGCCGAGACCGCCGCTGCTTCGCTCTGCGATAATGGCCGCCGCCATGTGCCTGTCGGTGATCACTCATCGCCGATACGCCTCGCTGAATGCACTGGCGGCTGCGGCGATCGTGCTGCTCCTGATCGACCCTATGCAAATCCTCTCAGCAGGATTCCAGTTAAGTTTCGCGATCGTCGTCGGGCTTATCATCCTGCATGAACCGCTGCGATGGCTCCTGTTCGGTCGCTGGCTCGGGCGCCGCGGACTGATGGTCTTCCGCAACAATCAGCAGGTTCGCCGCTGGATGTGGTTCAAACTCGGCGACGCGATGACAAATATGATCGCAATGTGCCTGGCGGCGTATCTGACGGCGGCTCCCCTGGTGGCGTATCACTTCGGTCTGTTCAGCCCGTATGCCGCCCTGCTGAGCATTCTCGTATTCCCGTTGGTGCTGGCGGTCCTCGTGCCGGGATATATCGCCATCGCATTGGCCTGGCCTATGCCGAACCTGGCCGCCTCGTTTCAGACCGCAGCCCTGTCGGCCGCGGAGTTCCTGGCCTGGACCGTAGAAGCGATCGGACAACTGCCCCTGCTCAGCACCCAGCTGGCGTCGGTAGGAGCCGCCTGGACCGCGATCTGCTATGCGACGATTATCGCGATATGGCAGTCCTCGCGTTTCCGCTTCGGCCGCGCCGTCGCAGCGATCCTCCTGATAGCGACGATAGGCCTGGGAGCC
>CAYMSH010000446.1:0-4718 GCA_964392945.1 uncultured Planctomycetaceae bacterium
GGCCGGGCCCAAACCGCTGATCGACACAATTCGCAATACCGGAAGAGCGTACATTTACACAACCGCTCCGCCAGCGGTTTCTTGCGCCGGTGCTCTGGCTGCGTTGGAATTGATTTCCACTTGCCCCGACCGGGCCGCGAGACTGCGGAAAATGTCGGGCGATTTGAGAGTTCGGCTCGCAGAGGCGGGGCTTAACATACCCGATTGGGACCGCCAGGCTCCGACGCCGATAATACCAGTGATCATCGGCGATGCGGGTCGAGCAGCGGATATCGCGGCAAAGTTGCTGGAAAACGACATACTCCTGCCTGCGATCAGACCGCCGACAGTTCCGCCCGGCGGATCGCGATTGCGGATAAGCCTGTGCGCCGATCATACGCCGGAACAAATCGAGACGCTGGTTCGGCGATTGACCGAAGAGGTGCGGGTTTAGTTTCGCACACTATTCATTACCTGACGACGCCTTTAATCTCATAAAAGTGACAAGAGCTTACTTCCTTCATCTCCTTGTCGTCTAGACTCCAGACCAGCTTCTTGTCGCGTGAGATCTCCAGCAGCGGCAGCAGTCCTTTACCGTGGGAGTGATTGCAGAGCACGATGTTTCCGCTCGGCAACAGCTGCAGTCCGGCGGCGTAGCCCATCTTTATCCCCTTGAGATCAGTTTTCTTCAGCTGCCAGACGATCTTTCCCTTCTTGTCGAACTCGGTGATCTTCACCTTCCCCGGCCCGCCGGAGACCAGCGTGCCGCCGTTTTTCAGGCGGAGAGCGCAAAACGGGGTCGGCGTTTTCAGGTCCAGCACGATCTTGCCGCTCGGATCGTATTCCCGCACGCGTGAGTCGCCTTCGTGGCATACCAGATAGTTCCCGTTCTTCAGCACGCGGAAGTTCCGCATGTGTCTGTGAGCGTTCTTAGTGGCCGATTGGATATCCATCGCATTGCCGACTTGCTTGCCCTTGGCGTCGAAGCGGCGAATCTTCCTGGCTCCGCACTCGCCGATCACCGTCGTCCCGTCGGCCAGGCGAGCTGCGCCGTGGACCTCGCCGCCGATCTTGATCTCTAAAACCACTTTCCCGTCACGGTCCACTTCCCGAACGCCATAGTCGCGATCGGCGTAGAGGACGTTCCCGTTGGCCAGCACGCTCAGATCGTTGACCTTGCGGGCTTTGGCCAGTTGCTTTCGCTTCCCGTCGCGACCCAATCGCCAGACGCCGCCGTTGCCGCTGCATACGAAAGCGTATTTCAGGCCGGCAGGGGCCTCGGATCCGGTCGCGACTGCGGCGGGAAGGGCCACCGCCGCAAGCGAGGCGGCCGAGATGTTCGAGAGAAAGCTGCGACGGCTAATATGCGTATAATTCATGTCTCTATCCTGTTTGGCGAGTGTTGCCTGCAACTTCCGATTATATCAGCCTGAAGCGCTGGTACAACCGTCCGGCCGCGGGGAGTTTGCGGTTGATCGATCCGTGGCTCTGCTTTATGCTCCTGTTTTGCAGAAAGGTTCGAGTATGTCGGCGACGATCGAGCATTCCTGGGACATCTCGCACGCTCGTGCGATAGAGATCCAGCGGAGCCTGGCCGGGAAGATTCGCTTTGAGCCGCTGTCAGGTCCGATTAACACCGTAGCCGGGTCGGATTGTGCGTTTCTCGATCGCGGGGCGAAAATAGCTGCTGTCGCCGTATTGTGCGACGCCAAATCGATGGAAGTAATCGAACACGCAAGCGTTATCCTGCCGTGTCGCTTTCCGTATATTCCCGGCCTGTTGAGCTTTCGCGAGGCTCCGGCGGTGATCGCTGCGGTGGAAAAACTGTCCCAGACGCCGGACCTGCTCATGTGCGACGGCCAGGGCGTGGCGCATTGGAGAGGGCTGGGGCTGGCCTCTCATGTGGGTCTGCTGCTGGACACGCCTTCTATAGGGGTAGCCAAGAGCCGCCTGTGCGGGACGCATCGCACACCGGGCGCCAAACGCCGCTGCCGAACGCAACTGGTCTGTGAAGGCAAAGTTGTCGGCGCCGTTGTCCGGACAAGGACTGATGTCAAACCGCTTTATGTCTCCGTGGGCCATCGCGTTAGCCTCGCCGACGCCGTTTCCTGGACGCTCAAATGCGGCCGGGGCGTCCGGCTGCCGGAACCGACTCGCCAGGCCGATCATCTAGTCGGTCTCATCGGGCCGAAAAGGTAATGCTTTGCAGGTTGAGTTTCCGAAGGCTATACTTTATGGATGCTTGGATGTTGCTCAACGTGTCGGCTTGTACTGGCGATAATAAATGAAACATATTGTAATGCTTCACATCTTGATGACGATCTCGCTGGCGTGCTTTGGCGGCGGTTGCGTCGGGCGGGGCGATATCGCACGTGACTTCGAACACGAAGATCCCCAGGTGCGGATTGACGCTATTGGCCGCGCCGGCAGCGGCAAGATCCGCTCGGCGACTCCTTATCTCGTTGATCGATTGACCGACAGCGAGGCCGAGGTGCGAATGTTCGCGATAACGGCGCTGAAGGAAATAACCGGCCTGACGCACGGATACCGGCACTTCGACAGCGCCGAAACCCGCATGCAGTCCGTCGCCAAGTGGCGAAAGTGGCTGATCGACAACAAGATGAAATCAGAGAGTACTCAACCGGTACCTGAAAGGAAAACCGGATGACAGATCATTTTTCACCCCCGAAATTCGATATCGAATGGATCGACAAGTCGGTGGTCGTCCGGATTACCGGCGACATTGACGCGGCTCGATCCACCGCGGTCCAACATCCGATTCTGGCGTTGCTGGACAAACGCCCCGAGCGGATCGTGGTGGACTTCAGCGGTGTTGCGTATATGGACTCGGCCGGGCTGGCCAGTTTTGTCAAGCTCCTGAGCCGCACTCGCAAACAGGGCGCGGAGCTGCGACTGGCGGCGCTTAGCGATATGCTCAAGGGTCTCTTTGAGATCACCAGGCTCGATACGGTCTTCAACATATGCGACAGCGAGGAGGCCGCGCTGGAGTGAGCCAGACCGAGCCACATAGCGGGTCAAATCCCGTACAGAGCCTTGGCGCCTGCATGCTGGGCGTTTTGCGATACGCCGGGGGAATGTCTCTTCTGCTTGGCGGCGTGATCCATATGACGCTGCGTGGTTTCGTCCCGGGGCGATCGCGATTCCGGTTCGGAGCCCTGGCCGCACAGATGGTCCGCGTGGGACTGCGCTCCCTTCCGATAGTCGTGCTGGTGCAACTGTTCATCGGCATGATAATGACGCTGCAACTGGCGCCTACGCTGGCCGACTACAACCAGCTCGACAAGATCGCCACAGTTATCGGTATTGGCGGCTTTCGAATGCTCGGGCCGATCATCACCGCCATCGTTCTAAGCGGATTCGCCGGCGCGTCGATAGCCGCCGAACTCGGAACGATGGTTGTCTCCGAAGAGATAGAGGCCATGCGCGCGATGGCCATGAATCCGATACGCTTCCTCGTTGTCCCTCGCGTGGTGGCCACGCTGATCATGCTCGTGCTGCTTACCGTTGTAGCCGATCTGGTGATCTGCATCGGCGCGTTTGTGGCCTGCAAACTGGCCCTCGGACCCGACGCCTACGCCGTGTTCTGGTCGACTGTCAGGCGCGATACCAGCAATATCGACCTGGTGACCGGACTCGTACAGGCCGGCGTGTTCGGCGTGCTGATAGGACTCATCGCCTGCTACGAAGGCCTTAACGTACGCGGCGGAGCCGAAGGCGTCGGACGAGCCACGACTAACACCGTGGTCTATTCGTTAATTGCGACAATCGTATCCTCGGGAGTGTTCACCATTGGATTCTATATATTCAACGTGTAACGCGGCCGGGTCGAACTGAAAATGACTGAACCTGCAGACAAACCGGAACCTGTTATCAGGGTCGTGGATCTTACCAAGAGCTTCGGCGACACCCAGGTGCTGCGCGGAGTTAACCTTGAGGTCTTCGCCGGCGAGACCATGGTGATTATGGGCGGAAGCGGATGCGGAAAGAGCACTCTGCTGCGGCACATGATAGGATCACTAACGCCTGACAGCGGCAGGGTCGAAATGTTCGGGTGCGACATCTGCGACGTCTCGGAGCGCCGGCTCGACGAGATACGCAAGCGGTTCGGCGTGCTGTTCCAGTCAGGGGCGCTGCTGAACTCCATGACAGTGGGCCAGAACGTCGCACTGCCTTTGCAGGAGCACCGATCGCTCGACCAGGCCACTATCGACATTATCGTGCGCATCAAGCTTAACCTGGTGTCGATGCGACACGCGATTGACCGGATGCCTTCGGAGATATCCGGTGGGATGAAGAAGCGGGCCGGGCTGGCCCGCGCTATCGCGCTTGACCCCGAAGTTCTCTTTTACGACGAACCGTCGGCCGGTCTCGACCCGGTCACCAGCACGCAGATCGACCAGTTGATGATGGACCTGTCGGGCAAGCTCGGGGTAACTACCCTCGTAGTGACCCACGAGATGGACTCGGCGTTCAGGATCGCCGATCGCATGTGTATGCTCGATGCAGGGGTAATACTCAAAGTCGGGACCAGGAGCGAGTTCGAAGCCATTCGCGACGGCGATCCGACAGGCGACGAGACGACCGATCTGATTCGCCAGTTCCTCAGGGGCGACGCGGCCGGACCGGTTACGCGAAGACAGGTAGGAGTAGAATTCGAAACCGATATCCTCCAGGCCGGAGAGAAATAGCGGCCCGCCGGCGCTGCGAGCGGATATGGA
>CAYMSH010000447.1:0-4670 GCA_964392945.1 uncultured Planctomycetaceae bacterium
AGCACGGTATCGATATCGTGGTCTACTCCTGCACCAAGTTCCTCGGCGGACACGGCCTGCACGTCGGCGGAGCGATCGTAGACGGCGGAACGTTCCCCTGGGCCGACAATCCCGACAAGTGGCCCGAGTTCTGCGCACCGTCCGATTCGTATCACGGCGTGGTGTTCGAAGAGGCCCTCCGCCCCATCGGCAACATCGCCTACATCATCCACATCCGCACGCACCACCTGCGCGACACCGGCGGCTGCATGAGCCCATTCGCCGCATTCCTGTTCCTCCAGGGCATCGAAACGCTGCACCTGCGTATGGAACGCCACTGCCAGAACGCTCAAGCGGTTGCGGAATTCCTGGAAGCCAACCCCGCAGTCGAATGGGTCAACTATCCGGGCCTGGCCAGCCATCCGCATCACGAAGCCGCAAAGCAATACCTCGGCGGCAAGGGCGGCGCGATCATCGGTTTCGGCATCAAGGGCGGACGCGAGGCTGGCATCAAGCTGATCAACAACGTCAAGCTCCTGAGCCATCTGGCCAACATCGGCGACGCCAAGACACTGATCATCCACCCGTCATCGACGACTCACCAGCAGCTGACCGAAGAAGAACAGCAGTCAACCGGCGTAACGCCGGAATACGTCCGCCTGAGCATCGGCATCGAAGACGTAGCAGACATCAAAGCCGACCTGGAACAGGCGATCAAAGCCTCGCAGGAATAGACGATCGACGATACGCAGATCACACTAAGAAGCCCACGGATGGCAATTGCTATCCGTGGGCTGTTTCTTTTGCGATCAGGTGATTGCCGGGTCTACTCTCGTGTGATCGGTTTCTTGTCTGCTCTGCGGCGCAGGAGAACTGACCATGCCATCGGGCCGTTCTTGCGTTTGGGGTCGCGGCCTTCGAAACGCATTTCGTGCATGTCCTGAATTGCGAAATAGTCCGAGAAGTCGCCGACGATCTTCGTCTGTTTTACGCGGGGCGGACCGTAATGGCGGGCCTCGTTTGCGTTGCCGGCCAGCAGCAGGAACAACGAATTCTCGCGTGTCAGGCGGTATACGGACTTGGCGAATCCCTGGCCATTGTACTTCTGGACATGGTGGTAGCATCCGCGATCGAACACCAGATCGAACGGACCGATGTCGGGGATCGCCAGAGCGTCGGCGACCAGCCAGGTGACCTTGACCTTGGCCTTGTCGGCTCGCTGTTTGGCCAGCGTGAGCGCCGTGGGCGCCACTTCCACGCCGACAACCTTGAAGCCCTTCTGCGCCAGGTAAACCGCGTTTGTGCCGGTGCCGCATCCGATGACCAAGGCGCGTCCGGACTTGACCGCCCCGCTTTCGATCAGGCGTTTGAGTTCGCCGGCCGGTCGGCCCACGTCCCAGCCCGGCATACGCGTGCGGCGGTAGGTCGAATCCCACCCGTTCATCATCTTGACGCCCTTTTCGCCGTGGGGCATGATCCCGGCCGGGAACAACCGAGGCGCCAGCAGTTTCTTGCCGTCGGCCTGCGAGACGCCGATAGTGCCCGACTCGCTGGACCCCGGGAGCTGCAGCTTGAATGTGCGGCCGGCGGATACGAATTCAATCGCGACTGAATCATCCTTGAGATTCGGCGTGACTTTCGCCTTGGGCGCTTCGGCTCCGACACTTATCAAGTGCAGAAACCGCCCGCTGACACGCGCGGCGGTGTGGATGACTTCGACAGCGCGAGCCTGCTTGCCGCCGCTGGGGATCGTGGCGGCCTTTAAACCCGTTGACTGCTGGAGGCTCACGCCGTTGAGCGCGACCTTTCCCGCGGGCGTGGAGAAACCCCGCTGGGAAACTTTGACCAGCCCGGGGCTGATCAGCCGCCATGTGTCGCCCGGGCGCGCGTGATCGTCGATAACGAACGTTGACGGTTTGCAGAAGACCACACGACGCCGACCGGTGGGTATCTTGCCTTCAATGTACGCGAAGTGCGGATGCTCTTCGAATGCGGTGATCTCGCTGACCCCGAAAGCCGCCGCGGTCGGAAGATCGTCTGAGAATGTCGCCAGCCGCTTGGCGCCGGTGACCAGGCACGAGGCCTTCAGGGTCGGGCCGGACGGCTCTTTGGCCATAGCCGCAGTCGCCATTGCGACAACAGCCAGCAGGACAGCGAATCTCGAAATCAGTCTGGTTGGGGTGCTGGAAATGTTGCAGGTCATCTTTGATCCTTTCGTATCAGACGCCGAACGGTTAGAAACCTTCAGGGCGCATTTAAACTGATCGAGGACCAGACGTCTAATCATTTCCAGCACAAAACCGGCCCGAACTCAATCAGCCTCGGAGCGTCTCGGGCAGCACCCAGCCGAATTTCTCGTAGCAGGCTCTGGCCGGCGGCGTCACCAGGAAGTCCATGAACTGCTGCGGGCGCTCGGTTTCAGTGCAGAATTTCAGCATCCCTACGCCCGTGCCGCGGTAAATACGCTGCTCGCGGGGAAGTTGGATAACTTCGAGGCGTTCGTCGAGGCGTGCAAATGTGGTCCAGCCGAACGCCGCATCGACGATGTTCTCGGCGACGGCTTCAACTATGGCGATGCAGCCGCTGGCGTAGAAGGAGATGTTCTCGCGGATTTCGCCTGTCATACCGATTTGCCCGCTGACATCCTCCCAGAGGCCCTTGAGGCAATCGATTACCGATATGCCGACTCGCACGCCGTCGCCAGCCAGGTCGGCCAGTGACGTGATGCCGGCGGGATTGCCCTTGGGAACTACAATAGCCGACTCGCGATAAGCGATCTGGCGCCGCGCGCCCTTCTTGATGATCTGCCTGACTTCGCCGTCGTCCAGGAGGTACTCGGCTCCGCCGATGGCCAGATCGTGTATGCCGTATTCGTCGATCTCGACCAGGAAGTCGTGCGTTCCGGCTTCGGCGTCGGCCTCTTCGGCGTTCTGCGTGGCGCAGTGCCTGGCGCAGACGCTGATCTCAACTTCTATTCCGGTATCGGCGGTAAACAGAGCGGCGGCTTCTTCAAGAGGAGCGGCGCATGCTCGTGCGGAGAAAATCTTTACGGATTCGTCAGCCATCGGATGGTCCTTTCGCTTTCAGCACTTGGGCTGGGTTGTTGTCTGCTTGATCAATCGGCGCGGGTTTTCGTTTCGGCATCAAGAACATTAGCACGGCCACAACGACCAAAAATATAGCCAACGCCATCCTGAGGTAGTGCCCCGGTACGTCATCGACAACAGCAGTGCCGATCAGCGTTCCAACCAGGGCTCCGGCTACAAGCAAGGCGACGATCGTCATGTTAATCTCAATCGAAGGATTGTGCCAGTACCGAATGGCGCCCAGGAGGGCCATCGGCGCCATGACCGCCAGTGCGGTGCCCTGAGCCGACTTCTGGGGAAGCATGAACACAGTAGCCATTACCGGCACGAAGACAATCCCGCTGCCGACGCCGAGAGTCCCGCTGATCACTCCGGCGCCGAGGCCAACGAGTATGAAGAGCCACCAGGGATGGGATAATTCTGCAAGCATAGTAGCTGGTCCCTTTCTCACGCTTCGGGGTCCGCCGACTTACGGGTTGACAGTCGCATACAGTAGTACAGGATTGTACCGCCTACCAGGCCAATGAAAAAGCCCAGATATACTCCCGCTCCGATCAGGCCGACCAGCAGCACCAGGAAGAAGTCCTTCGGATTGCCGGCCATATCGGCCGACAGACGCATAAGACCGATCCCCTCGAACACCAGCAGCACCGCCAGCAGCGAGACCGGGAATATCATGATGAACCCGTAGAAGCTGTTGCCCAGCAGGCAGCCCAGGACCAGGAAAAACGCGCCGTATATCAGCACCGAACCGCCGGTGCGCCCGCCAAAGGTGTAGTGCCCGACCAGCCCGCCGGATCCGTGGCAACCCGGGATCCCGCCGAAAAGCGGCGAGATCAGGTTGAGGATACCGTAAGTTATCCCGAGTTTGCGGGGCTTGACGCTGCGCCCGGGGAACAGATCGCTTACGGTCTGGCTCGTGGCCAGAACGGCGTTGCCCAGCGACAGCGGAAGTTGGGTTATCACCAGTTGCAGGACCATGATGTTGGTCAGCAGGCTGAACTCCGGGGCGAAGAACTTCGGCAGCCCCGGCGAGATGTGCGGCCCGTTGAGGAATTCCATGCCGGCCCCGTCGCCATTGCCGCGTGCGTGGATTATCGCCTCGACCTGCTCGGGATAGACCACAAGCATGAATCCGACATACGCCAGACCCATCGCCAGAACCGCTATCGCCGCAGGCAGCTTCCTGTTGTTGCGCAGGGCGAGAACCAGCACGCAGCCGATCCCGGCCAGCACGTAACCAGTTGCGCCGCCGGCGGGCAGATATTTCAGCATGGCGGCCATCGCGAGTTTGATACCCAACCCGAACTGCAGCCCGCGGATAACGACTTTCGGCACGGCCCGCCCGAGCAAGCAGATCCCGCCGGTAAGGCTCAACAGCATCATGACCGCTCCGGCCAGGAGCGCCGCGGCGGCGAGGGTTTGAGAGTCAATGGCCTGTCGCGTGCCGGCGGCCGCGATCGCAAAAGTAGCCATCGCCTTCATCGGCTGGACCGGGACCGGCAGACGATATGCCAAAGCCGAGAAGATATGACAGGCGCCAAAGATCATCAAAACGCTGCGTGAATCGAGGTTACACGCGGGAATCAGTAGAAATATGAGCTG
>CAYMSH010000448.1:0-4669 GCA_964392945.1 uncultured Planctomycetaceae bacterium
AAAATCCCGCTTACGCCTCGTTATCGACTTGACAACGGCTTGCTCATAGATGTCCCCCGATACTTTGTCAACGCAAATATCGTAGGACAATATCCCCGATACTGCGTCCCCCGATACAACGACAACGGCGACAACGGCTCGGCTGTGTTCGGCCCTGTGCCGTTGTCGCCGTTTCCTTTATATTTCCGTGTTTTCCGTGCCTTCCGTGGTTAAAAAAGCCGCTGCCGTTGTCGTTTCAATTTGAGTCTTTCGTGGCCCAAAGCCGTCGCCGTTGTCGTTGCTGTCACACTCAAACATGTTTTAGATGCGATTGCCCTGGGCCGGGATAAGGGGCTTCTTGTGCTTTTTGGGTATTCTGCGATAAGCAGTAAATGTTATCTCGGTTTTTTCTTGGTAGTGTTCCTGGCCGGTGCTATGATTCTTGTGTCGGACCGGTTTGTTTGGTCCGGCGGGATGTGTTAGGCCTGTTGCAGACATTGAGCCTGTCGAAGCGGCCGATCGAATCTGAATTGAGGTATGAGCGTTGTCGGCTTCTGTAGTCTCCCTCAGGTCTTCTCAGGGCTGCGATATGCGGGCCTGGTCCCGCAGGCGGACCCGAAGCCAGACAAGTCAATAACCGTTACGCTGAATGCAATTTCGCCGAGAACCGGCTATTCCGCAACGCGCCAGTGAGCGTGCATTTGAGATTTCGTGTTTACCAGAGAAAGGACGATGACTATGAGAACTGTGAAGACCATAAGAACAATTCGATTGGGACTTGCGATTCGCCTGGCGGTCTTGGGCGCGGTGATGCTGCCAATTTCGCAGGCGGCCGGTTTCACATGGGATGAGACAGTTGACGGAGGCGCCGACGCCGGTCAATTTGTTTCGACCGCCCAAGTGGTCACGGGCGCCGGGGCACTAACGCAGATTACAGGCGTTATCCCCGGCCCTGATGATATCGACATGTATCGCATTTCGATCACCAGCGCGAGCACGTTTTCCGCATCGTGCACCGGCGGCTTCTCGTTTACGCCTGCGCGTCTCTACCTGTTCGACGCATCGGGGCTTGGCGTCAGCGGCTACAAGGACGGCGCCAACACCGGGTCGTTGATCAGCGACACGTTTGTCGTCTCCCCCGGCGTGTACCATCTGGCGTTGTCCGGTTTCTCCGATCCTCTTGTCGGTGTGCAGAGTATCTGGGATGTCAGCGGGGCCTCAGATGTCGAACGCGCTCCCGACGGCGCCGGTGCGGCCGGTCAGTTAGACGACTGGAGTCCTTCGATAGTACCGGTCGCGTTTGACTCTTACACGATCACGCTGACCAGCGCGGCCCAGGCGCCGGAACCGGCGACGATGGCGATTCTGGCGTTGGGCGCCATAGGGATCCTGCGAAAGCGGAAGGTCGGACAGAGATAAGTCCTTCGAATCCCCTTTGATCCCATTACTCTTTTCATGCAGCCGGGCCTATGGCCTGACACTCACTTGGTCCGCGCGCCCGGTCGCCGCGCGGGCGGATCGCAGAAGTACTGGATCACTCCGGGCCCGGAACACCCAAACGCCCCACCGCTACGAAGCACGCCAAATGCTCTGGGACGAGTAGACCAGACGCCGGATTGTCGAATCTCGTCCTTGACCCGGCCGGGATCGGGTATCATACTGCCTGGAGTCGGCTCGAGGACGGTCCCTGGGCCCCAACGAACGGAAGAAACGGGCCAAACGAATGATACAGGCGGCCAGCAGGGCTGACACGAAACGCCAGCCGAACGCCGGACACACCGGCTCTCGGCAGCCAACCCACAGGCGGCTTGCCCTGTCGCAGGGCCTGCCCTGCATAGCTCGAAGAGCGACGCAGGGGCCGGTTTCCAAATAATGACTGCTGAAGAACAGACATCCAATGGGCCGCCATTTTACGCCAAATGGGCCAACTGGCCCTTTGCTCCGGCGAAATGCCCGTTCTTCTACGGCTGGGTTATCGTCGCTGTTTCGACGATGTCCATTATCTTTTCCATGCCCGGCCAGACCGCCGGCATCGGCATCTTTACTGACCATATTATCGCGGCGCTGAACATCACTCGCAACGAGCTGAGTCTGGCCTACATGATAGGCACCATCGCAAGCGGCGTGATCCTCCCGTTTGCAGGCAAGATACTCGACCGGATCGGTGTCCGGTTCATGAGTCTTTTCGCCTCTGCGGGGCTTGCTGTCAGCCTGCTGATCTTCGCCAACGTCGGCAATATCAACACCTTTCTTTCTGCGAAATTCAAAGTCACCTGGCTGGCGATGGCCATCGTTTCGTTTGCGTTCTTCCTGGTTCGCTTCTTCGGCCAGGGCAACATGACAATGGTCGGCCGCGTCGCAATGGGTCGCTGGTTCAACAACTGGCGAGGCATGGCTACGGCTATAGCCGGCGTGCCGATAGCATTCTTCTTCAACGCCACGCCATGGCTGCTCAATAAACTCATAAACTCTTACGGCTGGCAGGGAGCCTGCTTCCTCATGGCCGGGTACATCGGCGTCGTGATGACAGTAATCGGCCTGCTCTTCTTCCGCGACAATCCCGAAGAATGCGGCCTGGCTATGGACGGGTTCAAAGAAGGCGCCTCCCGGCAAGACACTCGCAGGCAACTCCACCCTGTTCATCGTCAGTTCACCCGCTCGCAAGCTCTGCGCACCGTTTCTTTTTGGGCCTACGTTCTGGGCCTGGCCGCTCACGGCCTGATAGTTACAGCCATCGCTTTTCATATAACTGCGATAGGTCAGGAGATGGACAAAACACGCGAGCAAGCGGTCCTGATGTTCGTCTATTCCACCTTCATTTCCATCCCCGCTCGCTTCGGCATGAGTTTTGTCGTCGACTACACTCGCTTTCGTCTTCGGTACGTGCTCATGATGCTCGCGGCCACAATCGCATGCTATACGCTGGGCCTGGCCTGGTTCAACACAACCGCGGGCTGGATAGTTACGACTATCGGGTTTGGACTTTCCGGAGGAACATGGGGCGTACTGGGCAACGTAACTTTCCCTCGATACTTCGGCCGCAAACACCTCGGCGCCATCAGCGGCGTATACATGTCGGTGCTCGTAATCGCCAGCGCCATAGGCCCGGCATATTTCAGTTATGGAGAAATGATACTGGGCAGCTACCGCAACGCAGCTTTCAGCACTCTTGTTCTACCGCTAATAATTCTCATACTCGCCTTCTTCACCAGAAACCCTCAACAACAAGAAGGATTGACGACGAAAAACTGATTAACCAACCAGACACCCTCCGATTCGTATCTCGGGATAAGACAATGGAACAGCCTCGTAAAACTCGCCGAACGCTACGCCGCGTGCTGTTCATCCTTGTCTGCGCAGTGATCTGCCTGCTGCCGAGCTTTGGCCCCCCATCCTTTCGCTATTCCGGCGCCGACCCGTCATTCCATGTGTGGAACATCGGTTGGCCTATACCGTCAATGATCTACGACGCCCGATCGGGCATTCATGTCTCTCCCCCCTGGCTGTTTATAATAGGCTTCCCAGCCCTCCTGATAGCTATGATAGTATACCGCAAGCGTCCGACCGCACTCATGGTCATCGCACAGGCGATCCTCCTGCCGCTGATCTACCTGAGAGCGGATATGCTCTACTGGCGGATTATCCGCTGCACGCCCTCGGGCGGCAAACCGCCTATCGCCCTGCTCTATTGCGATATCTGCAATATCGCCTGGAGCCTCTGGTTCATCACCATTCCCGTGATTGTCGGACTGATAATCTGGTGCGCGCGAGTACACAGAGATTTGATCCGCACCGACAAGGAACGATCCGCCAGGATTCTGAAGTACGCTACGATCGCAGCACTAGCGGCGGTATTTCTTCTGCTGCGAGAAATGATTGCGACGTATTAAACCCTCGCCGTTACGCCATTGCTTGTCTACTGCCTCACGATCTGCGGCGGGACTTTCAGCGTAGGGATCCCTGTGGCGAGCATTTCGCCCAGGGCATATCATTGCTGATCGGCCATCACAATCAATGGCCGTGCGACGCGGCCTTTCGATAGTCGGCTGTAACCGATCGAGAACCAGCTGGCCTTCAGTTCCTCGCTCGACATTATCTGTATCCCCGGCGGAGGCTGATTGGGGTTCTTCAATACGAATTGATCCGAATCGCGACGGTATCCGACCAGCATCAGGGTATGTCCGGAACGGCGGGTTTGACCGTCTCGGTTCACCGTGACGGTGAAGTCGATCACGACCGGGCGGCGTGCGTCCAGATTGCTCCGCAGAACCTCCAGTCCCTTGCTGAATCCCGCATCGTCATTTGTGAAGGTCAGCATTTTCCATCGCTGCCCCAGCTCTGCTCCCGCGGCCAGGAGATCGGCCCAGTCAGTTCCCGTAGCGATCGGGCTCTGCGGACATAGACGCTTGATGTCGTACGGGGTGGCGTCGGAGCCTCCATGGCGGGCCAGCATCGCCGCCGAAGTAGCGCCGCAGTTATTCCACCCCTGGTACAGGTGGTCAACTTCGACATACGCCATGCGCCCGACGAGCGAAGTCCTGTCTCGCCATTTCGAAAGCCCGAGCAGCGCTTTGGCCTGAACACTGCCGCTCTGGGCGGCTTTCGCCCACCACTTGCGGGCTGTATCCCGGTCCCCTTGTCGTTGGCGCAGTTCTCCCAACAGGAGCATTCCATTGATTTCACCCTTGTC
>CAYMSH010000449.1:0-4659 GCA_964392945.1 uncultured Planctomycetaceae bacterium
CGTCTAACCCGCGAAGGCGGTCCGAACAGGAACATGGCGCCCGCCAGGGACACGATCGCCACAAAGAACAATCCTCGCCGGGTCTTGGTTTGGGTGAGCTTATCGGCCAGTTCCAGTTCCCAGCCGCTGGGCTGCGGCTGGTCCTCAAGCGGCGGGGCGTGAACCAGATCGTTGACTGCGGCTCCCTTGGCCAGACGCCGCGTCACAATCGGATCGTGAGGCGCGGCGTTTATGAGCCTGGCCCTGGTCGCGATCTTGTTTTCCTGGTGCGTAGTCCTGGCGGTTTCCGCCGCCAGGCTGGCCTCGGCGCGAACGGCGCTGGCCCATGCCGGCAGGATGACCAGGGCGGCGATAATCGCCATCCCAAGCCCCGCCAGGATAATGAATCCCAGACCGCGCCCAATCGCCTGACTCAGCGGGGCGCGGTCCGGGTAAGCTCTAGCCTTTGTTCCATGTTGTCGAGCCATAAATTGCCCTGCCAGCCAACTGCTCTTCAATTCGCAGCAGTTGGTTGTACTTGCAGACCCTGTCAGTTCGGCTGGACGATCCGGTCTTGATCTGGCCGGTGTTCAGTGCGACTGTAAGATCTGCAATAGTGGTGTCTTCCGTTTCACCGCTACGGTGGCTTACCACCGCGGTCATTCCATTGTCCTGGGCCAGTTTGATCGACGCCAGAGTTTCGGTAAGCGTACCGATCTGGTTGAGCTTGATCAGGATGCTGTTTGCGGCTTTCAGTTCGATGCCTTTGCGAAGGAAATCGACGTTCGTGACGAACAGATCGTCTCCGACGATCTGGATCTTGTCGCCGAGTTTCTCGGTAAGCTTGACCCAACCGTCCCAGTCGTCTTCGCCGAGTCCGTCTTCGATGCTCCTGACGGGGTACTTGTCGCACCAGGCGGCCCAGATGTCGATCATTTCTTCGCTGGTGGCCAGTCGGTCCGGATCGCTCTTGAAGAAGCGGTATCCTTCCTTGCCTACTTCGCGTGCTTCGTTGACCAGTTCGCTGGAAGCCGGATCAAGGGCCAACCAGATATCTTCACCGGGTTTGTAGCCGGCTTTTTCGATCGCCTGGCAGATAAGCTCGGGCGCTTCGTCGTTGCTCTTCAGGCTCGGCGCGTATCCGCCTTCGTCGCCAACTGCTGTGTTGTATCCCTTGGCCTTCAGCACGCCCTTGAGTGCGTGGAAGACTTCGGTTCCCATTCGCAGACCCTCGGAGAACGAAGAGGCTCCCCAGGGCTGGACCATGAATTCCTGGAAGTCCACGGTTCCGTCAGCGTGCTTTCCGCCGTTGAGGATGTTCATCATCGGCACAGGCAGCGTTACTGCGTCATTGCCGCCGATGAAGGCGTACAGCGGCAGGTTCTGCGATTTTGCGGCCGCGTGGGCTGTCGCCAGCGAAACGCCGAGAATAGCATTTGCGCCCATGTTTGACTTGTTGGGCGTGCCGTCTGCGGCGATCATCGCGTTATCGACGGCGGCCTGGTCCAGTGCGTCGAGCCCGATAACGGCTTCGGCGAGATCCTTATTGGCGTTGGCTACGGCCTTTAGTACGCCTTTTCCGCAGTATGCGTTTGCGTCCCCGTCGCGCAGCTCGGCGGCTTCATTTTCGCCGGTGCTCGCGCCGGAGGGGACCGCGGCGCGTGCGAACGTGCCGTTTTCCAGGGTTACATCGACCTCCACGGTGGGGTTTCCGCGAGAGTCGAGTATCTGTCGTGCGATTACTGTTTTGATCTTGGTCGACATTTCTTGTTCCTTTAGTAGTCTATCGGACGGCTTTGGAAGGTTCCCTTAGGGATTCCGCGCACCTCTGCGCGAGAAAGACATGTTAGGCATTATCCCGTGATTTTCAAGTATGACTTTACGGTATCTTTCAGCGCAGAGCGATCCTGTCGGGTTGATTCTGTTTTCTCAACGCATTGATGCGGCGCCTGTATGACGATTGGCGGCGATTATCAGCGCAGGAGTCTGGCAATATCCTGCCACGTTACGAACACGAACACCATCAGGATCATCGCCAGCCCGAACAGTTGCACGTAGTTCATCACTCTGACGCTAAGGGGCTTGCCCCTGATCTTCTCGATTATCAGGAACATGGCGTGGCCGCCATCTACAACGGGGAACGGCAGGAAGTTGACTACCGCCAGGGATACCGAGATTATCGCCATGAAGTAGGCGAAATCGATCATGCTTCTTCGGCCGGCCTTTATGGCCATCGAACCGATTCCCACGGGTCCTGACAGTTCCTTCGGCGAGACGGTCCGATTGATCAGGCTGCGCAGCGTCGCGTAGCTGGTCGTGATGAAGAACATCGTCTCTCTTCCGCCCCAGGCCAGCGCGTCGATCGGACCTCTGGAAACTTTCGGGTCCATCAGGCGACTGTATCCCCATGGCTCGGTGTTGAGCCTGGTCAGGTAATCTGATTCGTCGAATATGATCTTGTTGAGCGACGGAATGACCAGCGGTTCGCTCGAGGTGTTCTGGCCTCTCCTCATGGTCAGCTTGACGTCCTGTCCCTGCAGCGCAGTCAGTGTGTTTATCAGTTCAGACCAGGTCTTTACGTCCTTTCCGTTGACCTGTTCGAGTACGTCGCCGCCTACTATTTTCAGATCGGCGGCCGGTGAGTTCACGCGGACTCCGCCGACAACCAGATTCTCCATATCCGAACCGATGAGAACTCCCAGCAGGGAATTCTTCGGTTTGACCTTCTTGGGCTCCAGTTCCTTGCCGTCTCGCATTACGACGATCTCGGCTCCGTCTTCTGCGAATTTCTTGTTCAGTTCCTTGAGTTTCAGGTGCGTCGGAGCCCGGTGGTTTCCGTATCGCAGGATGATGTCTCCGGCTTCGAGGCCGGCCTTGTCGGCGGGGGAGCCTTCCTTCACTGCTCCGATCTGAACCCGGGGAATCATGCCCAGAACGTCCAGGAGTTCCTTCGACAGTATGTACCCGTCTTCTATGTTGGTGTTCACCAGGTTGTTTATCGATACGGTTCGAGGGGCCTGGTCTTCTTCCGTGCCTGTTACGGTAAGGGTGTTTTCTTCGTTATCGACTTCTGCTTTGCCGCGAAGTATTTCGCCGTCTTCGAGGTAGAACACTTCGGTGCTCGTGATCATCGGAGCCGGTATGACCAGTTCGACGTCCTCGGTCTTTTCGTCCTTTGTTCGCCGGACGGTGACCTTCGTTTCGCGTCCGAGGAGGGTTTTCTGGATATCCTGTATGTCCCAGTGGTGTTCGACCTTCCGCCCGTTTATGGCGATAACCTTGTCGCCTTCGGCGAACAGGTCCTTGCTGCTGGAATTGAAGCCCTCTGCTCGCGACAGTATCGTCGACGATGCGGCCGCGATTCCAAAAGCCGGCAGCGTGCCGCCGGACCTTCCCGGGCTGGGCGCCATTTTCAGACCGAGAGTCACGCGCCCTTTAAGCTTCTTGTCGCCTACGGTTCGCTGTATGCCGATTGTGTACTTGTCGGTTACGTCCGACAGGGCGGCTTGTATGAGTACTTGTCTGAAACGCGTGATATCCCTGCCCAGCAGCTTGAGCATCAGACCGTTGCCATCGATAGTCGTCATGCGATCGCCACGGATGAGGGTGCCTGGCTGGTCCTTGGGGTACTGCGGGCTTGCTTTGTCTATTGGATTTCCCGAATCATCCAGCCATACGATTTCCGTCTCACTGGCGGGATATCCCGGCACCGTGCCGCCGACTACCGGAGCCGGGACCGGCATTCCGATCATGCCGAGAATAACAAACATGATCGCCGCGAAGATAACGTTCATGATCACGCCGGCCGAGATCACGGCGAATCTCGCGCCAACAGACTTGCTGGAGTACGCTCTCGGGTCGGGCTCCTCGCCTTCCTTCAGCGGGGCGAAGTCCTCCTGACCGAGCATTTTGACGTATCCGCCCAGCGGAAGGAGCATCAGGGAGTAGTCGGTCTCCTTGCCTCTGTACCCGCAAACTCGCGGGCCGAAGCCTATGGCGAACCGTTCGACTTTGATTCCCACCGCTTTTGCGACGAGAAAATGGCCAAGTTCATGTACGAAGACCACAGCGCCTAACCCAAATATGAACAAGAAGATAGGCCAAACCCAGTGTGTTAGAAACGCGATAACGCTTAATGCCTGTATTTCCATCGGTACCTCAAAGGGGTAGATACGGCGTGTCAGCCGATCTGCTCGGTAACCTGCTGTCGAGCCCACCGGTCGGCCTGTATAAGGGCCTCCAGTGTTATTTCGTCAACCGCAGGGGTGTATTTTAGTACTGTTTCAACAAGTTCTACGATTTGACCGAAGCGAATGTTCCCTTGGAGGAACTCTTCGACGGCCGCTTCATTGGCTCCGTTGAGCACCGCGCCGGCCAGACCGCCTTGTTCTATGGCCTGAAAACCGAGATCGACAGCCTTTTGGAACCTGCCGGTAAGCGGTGCGAAGTTCAGAGTTCCGACAGTCGCCAGGTCCAGCGGCCCGTTTTTCCGTACGGGACGATCCGGCCAGTGCAGCGCGTATGCTATCGGCGTAGTCATGTCAGGCTGGCCCATCTGGGCGATCACCGATCCGTCGCAGTATTCCACGTACGAATGGATAATCGACTCGTCGTGCTGAACAACCTCGATCTCGTCGGCCGACAGATCGAACAGCCAGTGGGCCTCGACGACTTCCAGGG
>CAYMSH010000450.1:0-4638 GCA_964392945.1 uncultured Planctomycetaceae bacterium
CACAAGCCCCCCGAAAACGATGGAAGACTCCTCTAGACGGCGGTATTCTGGCAAGTGATCAGGTCCACCACAACCAGCAGAAGACATGGTGACAAGCAATACGACTGGCCGCCCTACCGCAGGAATTGCCGATTCATGCAGCCAAGCACACCGTGGCAACTCCCATAGTTCGAAGGACTACGAGTCCTCGACAGGTATAGAGGTCACTTGGCGCCCCAGCAACCTACAGCGGAAGCACCAGTGCCGATTCCGCCAGTATGTCCGCCAGCAACTCCTCGGCTTCTCCTGTTTCGAGATCGCCGCTCGGCGGCAGCAAACCACACTTGGCCGTCGCCACCCTATATGGAACGGTTGTTACACGGCCAGACGTTTCAGAGCTGCTCGCTGAGACGAATTCACCAACTCCAACACTCAGGCTGGACCGGAACATTAACGCGGCGGCTTCAGCACACGAATCTACGTTTGTAGCCGCCGTATCTCCGTCGCTCCCAACGGACTCTGCGATGATATCGCTCCCGTTCTCCACCACGCTCTGCAACAGGGATGGTGTAGGGGACGTTTCAGGCAATACCGCCGACGCCGTAATCGGAGCCGCGACAGGAGCCTCCGCCGGAAATGTCGGTGCGTCGACCGAGTCGCCGAAACGACTGCGGACTACTGCAAAGTCACGCAAGCCCACACGCCCGTCGGCGTCAAAGTCAGCATCAAGCGCGCCGAAGCCGCCGCGGGAGCCGAACTCGCTTATGAACTCGTTCAGGTCCGTCTCGTTGATCGCTCCATCGCCGTCTATGTCGCCGATCACGTTGCCGAATGCAAATACGTCCTCAGAGGCCAGGCCAGTGCGGGCGGTGGCCAGGACCGTGACCTTGACCCACTGGTTGGCGATCTGTCCGTCAGGCCAGGCCAGAACCACGCGATCCGAGCCGCCGACGCCGTCGCCGGGGCGCACGGCCACTGTCGGAGTCGGGCCGGAAGACCAGGCGTCCGCATCGTCGGACTGGTTGATCTCGATCGCGAAATCGGTCTCGTTCGGAGTTCCCGTCGGCGAGTCGATATCGACCATTATCCCGTTGATCCCGCGGCTGTAGTTGGTGTAGTTGGCCGACGAACCGCTCTGGCCGGGCAGCAACGCGATCTTCGTAGAATCTATCGCATCATCGTCGCTGACGTCATCCCACGCCGAATTGTTGTAGAACACGTGCCGGCCCACAACTTCCGACGCAGACTCCGCCGTAACGGTAAACGTCTCTTCAACCCACGCGCCCAGCGGATCGGTCGCACGGCCCGTTATATCAGCACTGCCCGGGCGCCAACAATATCAACCGTAACAAGGCCGGGATTCGTGTTGCCGGTAATCGTGTAGACCAGGCGGTTGGCATCGGCGGTTCCGGACGTCGCATAGTCCACGCCCTCGCGGGCAAACAGACCGGTCCAGCCCACCGCTCCGCCCGCGACTACACGGACCAGGTCCTTCTGCTGGTAGTACTCGGTAACGCCCGAACCGACGCTCATAACCAGCGTCGAGCCTGAAACGTCTGTGTCGCTGGGGGCGATGCCGCTCCAGCCGGCGAACGTCCACGTGTCGATCGCCGCGATGTAGCCCGAGCCGGCAACGCCTTCCATCAAATTGGCGGAAGCCTCGTCGTTTACGTCGATCGACCCGAACGCCCTGGTCTGACGAATGTCGCCAGTGAACGTGAGTGTCGTAGTAGCGAACGCCGACTCCATGCCGTCATGTCCGTAGACGGTAAACTCGTAAACATAAAGGCCGGTGCCTGCACTCTGTGCGCCGGTGACAGGATCGATCTCGATAACCGTGTAGTCCAGCGTCGGATAGAGGCCCGCAGAATCGTCGAACACGTCCGAAAGGTACAGCACCGTGTCCTGATCGCCGGCGTTGACTGTAACGTCAGAGATCTCGCTGGCGACTGTCGGGGCAAAGTTGCTGGAGTTCACCGACACGTCGAACTGCTCATCGACCCACTGGCCGGGAATGCCGCTGTCGGCGGCGCGGATCGTGATCGACGACGACCCGGTCTGATTCGCGGCGTACGACAGCGTCAGCACGCCGCTGACGAGATCAGCCGACACCAGTCCTGGATTCGTGTTGGAACCGATCGTAAGGGTCAGATTCACGCCGTCTTCGGCATCGTAGAACACGCTCGAAAGATCCAGAATCGTATCGGGATCGTTTTCGATCACCGACACGTCGTCGATCGGATTCAGCACTGTCGGCGCGTCGTCGATCGGATTGACCGTCACGGTGAACGTCTCGACGGCGAACAGCGATGGAACGCTCGAGTCGGCCGCCCGGACGGTAATGTCGGCCGATCCGTATTGGTCGGCAAGGTACGACAGCGTCAGTTCATCGCCAACGACGTTTGCGGCGACCAGCGCGGGATTGCTGTTGCTCCATATGCTCATCGTAAGCATGTCGAGGGGCAGATCGACATCGTCGAAGATTGTCGACAGGTCGATGATCGTGTCGGCGGCGTCTTCATCGACGTCGAAGTCGATTATCGGATTGACCACCATCGGGGAATCGTTGATCGGATCAACGATGACGGTGAAGCCGTCCTCGACCCAGACGCCGGCTCCGTCCTGGTCGGTCGCACGGACGGTAATGTCGGCGGTCCCGTGCTGGTCGGCGGCGTACGAAAGCGTCAGTGTCCCGCCAGTGATGTCGATTGGGACCAGTGCTGGATTGGTATTGCTCTCGATAGTGAACACCAGTGTGTCGCCCGGCAGATCAACATCGTCGAAGACCGTCGTCAGATCGATAATCGTGTCGCCAGCGTCTTCGTCGACATTGAAGTCGGCTATCGGAGCGATCAGCACAGGCAAATCGGGCTGCGGATTGACGGTGACCGTGAAGGTGTCTTCAATCCAAAGCCCGCCTGAATCAGTCGCGCGCACGGTAACGTTCGCCGCACCCTACTGGTCAGGGACATAGGACAGCGTAAGATCCGTACCATCCGTCGAAGCGGCGACCAATCCGGGATTGGTATTAGCCGACACAGAGAGCACCAGGACGTCGCCGATATCGTCTTCACCGAACGTAGCCGACAAGTCCAGGACGTCATCGCTGTCGTCCTCGTCAACGGTTACATCGGCAATGTCCTCGATCAGATACGGCGAGGAGTTGATTCCGTTGACCCACGAATCGGCGGCATCACCGTCCAGGGGGTAATCCAGGACATTCTTGATCCCGGATCCTGCGGCGGTCAGGGTCAGAGTGTAATCGCCCTGAGGCGTGGTCAGGGTGCCCAATCCGCTAAGGGTCCAGACAATCCCATCGGATGATGTCAGCGACTCCAGGCCCGTAAGCAAGTCGTTCCCGCCGTCCCGCACAAGGTCCAGATCATCGACATCAAAGCCGGTGACCGCTTCGCTGAAGACAATTTCGATCTGGTCCACCGCCGCGCCGCGCGGATCGGGGTCAACGTCAATTATGTCGGCGGTGGGCGGACTGGTGTCGATGATCCATGTTTCGACTGCGTCAGCGGCGATCGCATTACCGGCAGCGTCATGTATGCCGGTTCCGTCGGCGGTCAACTGCAGTTCATACTCGCCTTCCACACCCGAAGGCGCGGTTTCCTCCAGCCGGAGACCGGCGATGGCTTAGCGCTTGTTTCCGTTGGCGGTCCCCGTGCCGACGCCAGGGGTCGGACCGGTGTATTGTGTTGAGAGTATCGAGAAGGTCCCGTCGGGACCCGGATCGATGTCAATCCATCCGGCGACGAATCCCTGGGCCGCATCGCTGTTGTGCCCGACCCAGATGGCGACCTGGTTTTCCGCCAACCCGGCGGTCACAACTCCAATACCGCTGCTGTGGTCGGCGGTGAAGGCCTCGGCTCCGACGATCGTGACGATTGTCCAGCGATTGGTGTACCCGCTGTTGCCCCGGATCGCCGTTCCGTGGAAGTTGTAGGTCACGGCATTACCGTCATCCAGGCCGGAGAAAGTGTGCGTATGGCTGTCGTTCTGATTGGCCTGGATTTCAAGGCTCGCCCCGCCTGTGGCGCTGAAGTCGACATATCCGTTGAATATGTTGTATGCGTCGGATCCGGCGGCGGGTTGCGATGCTCCGCTCTGGTAACCGACTCCGACCTGGGCCACCGTCAGCGTCACGCCGGTTCCAAGTCCGGTATTGACGTCCTTCAACTCGCCCGAAGTGACGCCGTTGCCCGCATAGGTGGTGGTGTTGGCGTGCGTGGATCCGCCTATGGCCTGATCGTTGAACGCCACAAACCCGCCCCCTCCGCCCGGCACTCCGGTAACGTCCAGCAGATCGCCAAGGGTCCAGGCTACGTTGTCCTCGGTCGTCAGCGATTCGTCTCCCGTCAGCAGATTCTCGCCTCCGTCGCGCGTCAGGCTCAGGTCGCTTACGTCCAGTCCGGTGACCGGCTCGGTGAAGACTATCTCGACCTCGTCCAACGCCAGGCTGCGCGGGTCGGGGTCAACGGGAGTAATCGCAACCGCGGGCCCCTGCATGTCGGTCACCCATGTGTCGTATGCGTCGATCGGTAGGTCTTCAAACGCCGCGTTCCGGACTCCGGACCCCGCAGCAGTGAGGGTCAGAGTGTAAGAGCCCTGGTCTGCGGTCAGTCCCTCAAGTCCGTCCAGCGTCCAGGTTAT
>CAYMSH010000451.1:0-4631 GCA_964392945.1 uncultured Planctomycetaceae bacterium
CATTTCGACGAGAGTGAACGAGGCCTTCGATTGCCCCACGTTTCTGATTCGCTTCAGGACCTTGTAGCGAGTGACGGCCTGCTTGGTTGTCGCCGGATACGGTTTGCCGGTCTTGCGGTGTACGGCGTATTTCTCGCGGATCCTGGGGTGCTTTCCGATCGGGTGGTCGATTATGTCTTCGTCGAGTTTGAACAGCCCGTGACATATCGCTGTGTAAGTCTTCTGTATCTTGCGATGCTCGAACTGCCAGCCCAGTCGCCACAGCGCCAGTTCGCTCTTGGCCACGAGCATCACGCCAGTGGTGTCGCGATCGAGTCGATGGACAATCCCCGGGCGAAACGCCTCGCCGGTTGTCGGGATATCGGCGATATCACGCCAGTTCAACTTGAAGTACCACGCCAGTGCGTTGACCAGTGTGCCGGACCAGTTGCCTCTGGCCGGGTGAACTATCAGATCGGCCTGCTTGTTGACCGCGATCAGATCGTCGTCCTCGTAGACCACGTCAAGCGGGATATCCTCGGCGGGGATCTCCTGCTTCTTGACCGGCGGGAGCATCATGTCGATCACGTCGCCGATGCGGATGGTGTAACTGGGCTTGACGGTCTTGTCGTTAACCGTGACGTTGCCCTCTCGAATGTATCGTTGGAGCGCATTTCGCGAAGTGTCCTTGCCGAGGCGCCCCGAGAGGTACTTGTCCAGCCGGCGGTTGGTGCGCGTGCGTTTAACTTCCATACGCAAATGCTCCAGCCCGTCGGCCTCGGCCGGCAGTTTCGTTTCGACGACGTCCGGGCCGTTCGGATCGATCGGCTGGTTGTCATTCGGATCGGGAGTCACGATTTCCTTCAGTGCATTCAATATAACAAGCCCGCGGTCGCCAGGAAGCATGACGCATCGGGCGGCCGCGGGCTTGCGGGTTCATTCTGCGTAAATTGCGGCTAAACGCCGATGAGTTCCTTGGCCTTGTCGGCGGCGCTGGCGGCGTCGGCGGCGAATCCGTCGGCTCCGATTTCGTCTGCGTAGGCCTGGGTGATCGGGGCCCCGCCGACGAGCGTCTTGACGCTGAGTCCGGCTTCCTTGCATGCTGCGATAACTTCGCCCATGCGCGGCATGGTGGTCGTCAGCAGCGCGCTCATCGCGCAAACGGCGGCGTTTTCAGCCTTGCATGCTTCAACGAACTTCTCGGCCGGTACATCCGTGCCGATATCGACAACCTTGAGCCCCGCGCCGGTGAACATCATCGCCACGAGGTTCTTGCCGATGTCGTGCATGTCGCCTTTTACGGTTCCCAGAACCACTGTGGCGACCGGCTCGACGCCTGCTTCGATCAGCCCGGCTTCCAACATTTCCATCCCGACGTTCATAGCGCGAGCGGCCATGAATACTTCCGGGATGAATGCTTCGCCGGCCTTGAATCGTACGCCAAGGGCCATCATTCCGCCGATGAGTCCGTCCTGGAGTATTTCCTTTGCATCGACTCCTTCGTCGATCGCGGCCTGGGTCAGGGACGTGACCTGTTCGACAACATCACGTTTGCTCTCGGTCAAGGCGGTAATCAGTGCCTGCAAATCTGCCATTGGAAGCTACCTCCAAACGTAGCTGGTTAAACGAAATATTAAGTATCAAAAAAGCTTTCGCCGCCACGGCTCCCGCGGCCGCATGCGTAAAAAGTTACCGTTAAAGTTCCCGTTTGTAAACGGAACTCACGAAAAAAAGTAAGGTTATCTTACGGAGCGACAGTCGTTGCGCCCGCTGGTTGGGTCGTAGGCGCCGCCGGTATCGTGGTCGTAGCGGCCGGTTTCGTAGTCGTCGCGGGCGTTGTTGCAGTCGCCCCGGCCGGTTTCGTAGCCGCCGAATCGGGCTGAGTCGCCGGCGGGGTCGGCGGGGGCGGCGGAGCCGGACGGCTCGTGGCCAGCAGAACCGGCTTGTCCAGATCATCCAAGGCCTTGATCGCCCTGTTGGCCTCGGCAGTGGCCAGCGAACTGGTCTTCTGCCCCAGCGTGATCACCTGCTGGTAGTGCTCCCTGGCGTTGGCGAGCTTATTGTCGCTCTCGGCCAGTTTCGCCAGGCCCAGATGCGCTCTTCCGACGGCCATCATGTCGTCTGAAAAATCAGCAATCACTCGCTGGTAATTCTTCCGGGCCTGGGCCAGAGCCCCGGTCACGGGATCTCCGGCTATATACTGGGCCATGCAGATATCGCCCGCCTCTACGCATCCCAGTGCGGCGTACTTCGGATTACCGGTTTGTGCGGCCAGTTCTTCAAAGCCGGCCAGTGCGTCCGAACGTCCCTGGGGCTCGGCGGTGTCAATGGTCTTGAGACTGTCGTACTGCAGCCTCGGGCCGCTGAGCGCTGCGTCGCGGTTCCGTATGATGACCCAACCGACGCTTATTACGGCGATCAGGAGGAGTACCGCCAGGCTGATGGACTTACCGTGCTGCTTGAGGTAATCGAGCACCTTGACCAGTTCGGCGTCAAGTGAGTTATGCTTCAGTTCGTGACGTCTTTCTGTCTTCATTGCTTATAGGCCTGTTCTTATCGACGGGTTTTTTTCAGACAGCCTGCATGCCGCATCCGGCGGCATTCTTTCGCGACAGTCCTAGCGACCCGTTCTTACTGTGGTTTTTGCGGGGCGATTTATGATTTCGCTGGTCCACAACTCTAACTTAAGTTTCGTAGGATGCAACCAACTTCCGGGAGTAATTCGCACTCGGCAGGTCTCGCCGGGGCGTTGGAATCTCAAGTCCTGATCGCCAAGAGAGAACGTTTCGTTAACGAACTGCCATCTGCGAAGGACCATGGCTTTCTTGTAAAACCTTGCTACAGCGAATGTTGAGGCGTTTCCTGTGTACAAATGATCGACGAGCCGGGCAACTCCGGAATCGAAAGTTCGGCTTCGTTCGGCGTCGAGCGTAAAGCCTGTCGGCACCGGCAGGTCGCCCACTGGCGACTTGGCTTGAGCGGCCAGTTCCATTCCCGGATTCGATTCACCGCTGAACCAGGCGCAACCCGACAGCGAGCACAACACAGCCAGAAGGCCCAGGCACGTAACAGTATTTCGCATTATATTTCTCCTTCGCTAGAGACCCAGCAGGGAATTCCCATAGTTTTTCGTATACGTTTATCTATTCTACATGTCGTTTGGCTATTGTCAAACGCTCTGCTGGAACGTACTGTGTTGGGACTCAGCGGCCCGGTAGTCGGGCCGGAAGTATGGAGATCGAATAGTGATAGTTGTACTGAACCTTTTTGATATCGTAGACGGTTGCGAAAATCAATACGCCGAGTATCTGCGCCGCGTGCAGCCGATCCTGGACCGCTACGGCGCGAAGATCCTTTTGTACGGAATGACCAAAATGGTTTACCTGGGCGACTGCTCCCAGGAATTCTGCGGACTGATCGCCTATCCTTCGCTAACGGAACTGCGATCGCTGTCCCACGATCCGGACTTCCTGGCGATACGTCCGCTAAGAGACGACTCGACAAAGAACTACGTGCTGACGGCGATAGACAGCTTCGATCAGCTGAACGATGCTGTCAAACTCCTTGAGAATAGAGCAAAGAACAACACACCGGAGTAACCATGAGAAGCGACGCAATTAAAAAAGGTATCGAACGAGGCCCCCACCGCAGCCTGCTGAAAGCAACCGGCCTGACCGACTCGGACATAAAAAAACCGTTCATCGGAATAGCGTGCAGCTACACCGACGTGATCCCGGGACACGTACACCTCGACGCCGTGGGCGATTACGTCAAGCAGGAGATCCGCGAAGCAGGCGGATCGCCGATCCTTTTCAACACGATCGGAATCTGCGACGGGATCGCCATGGGACACTATGGCATGAAGTACTCACTGGCCAGCCGCGAGATCATCGCCGACTGCGTCGAGACCATGTGCGAGGCCCACCAGTTCGACGCGCTGGTCTGCATTCCCAACTGCGACAAGATCATACCCGGAATGATGATGGCCGCCATGCGACTGAACATCCCGACGGTATTCGTATCCGGCGGGCCGATGGAGGCCGGAAGAGTCGCCGGATGCGACGTGGACCTGATCGACCAGTTCTACGCCGTCGCACAGCAGAAGACCGGACAGATGTCCGCTCGCAAAGTCAAGCAGTACGAAGACAACACGTGCCCGACATGCGGATCGTGCAGCGGACTGTTCACCGCGAACTCCATGAACTGCCTGTGCGAGGCGATCGGCATCGCACTGCCGGGTAACGGAACCTGTCTGGCCACGAGCCCGGCGAGAATGGAACTGTACAAGACCGCCGCACACCGGATCGTGAAAATGGCCAAACAGTGGGCCGCAGGCGGATGCAAGAAATCATTCCCGCTTCTCCCGCGAAAAATCATGAGCAAGAAGGCGTTCGTAAACGCCATGACGCTTGACATGGCCATGGGCGGATCGACAAACACCGTGCTGCACCTGCTGGCGATCGCCAACGAAGGCGGCGTGAAGTTCACGCTGGACGACATGGACCGGATATCGAGACGAACGCCGAATATCTGCCGCGTGGCCCCGTCGTCAACGCCCGAGGGAAAAATCTACCACATGCAGGACATCCACAAGGCCGGCGGCATCCACACCATCATGGGCCAGATACTGGAAGACAAGCCGAAGAACATAA
>CAYMSH010000452.1:0-4624 GCA_964392945.1 uncultured Planctomycetaceae bacterium
CCAGACCGGACCCGTCGTTTGGCGAGTCGATCGTTAGCGTCGTAACGTCCATCGTCACCGATTGCTCGTTGTATGTTCCCGATTCAGTCGATTGGCTGAAACTGACGGATGCCGCCGTTCGCAGTTGGCGAGTAAGTCGCTGGAGCGTGGCCCTGGCGCCCTGCATCGCCCGCGTGGTTTTCTCGTTTTCCTCGTGTCCCTGCAGCGAAGTTCTCATCGCTGTTGCTGCGGCGACCATCAGGACGGCCACGATCGACAGCGACAAGAGAACTTCCGAAACGGTAAAGGCCTTCAGCCTGCGGTTCGGCGCCGGGGCCGGCGTATTGTATGTAGCCGGTTTCATTGCGCTGCCTCCGCGGTAACCAACCAGCCAGCTTCCATTATGGATTGGCCGTTGTAGAGTATGTTGGCCTGCACGTACTTGACGTTGGACGTTCCCGATGAATCTACAGCCTGGAGATTGGCGTCCTGCCTGCGTGACACGGTGATCTGCTGACTCCATTGACTGTCGCCTTCGAAGTCTATTTCGTCGCCTTGTCCGTCGATGCACTGTGCGAAGGTCTGAGTTGACAAATCGTTAAACGGGATAGCGAAGGTGTACTCGCGAATTTCTCTAACCAGGAGTCCGGCTCGCCCAAGCTCATAGCTGCCCTGGGTGGACCTTGTTCCTGATGCTAGAGACGCCAGTAGACCGGCCATCCCCAATCCTACAAAGATGATCGCCACCGCGGCCTCGGTCAGCGTGAATCCGCCGCGGTTGCTTCGTTTCGTTACGCGTTTCATTACATTTACTCGCACTCCAATACCTACTTGACCAGGCTGGACATCTTGAAGATGGGCAGGATTATGCTCATCGCAATGAACCCAACCACGAACCCCATTAATATAATCATTATCGGCTCGATCATTCCGGTTACGGCTTTGATCGTTCCTCTAAGTTCTTTCTGGTAGTACTCGGCAACTTCGGTGAGCACGTGTCCGAGCTTTCCTGATTCTTCGCCGGCGGCGACCATCTGGATAACGTTTTTCGGCAGGATCCCGATTTCATTCAGCGTAATCGAGAGCCTGTCTCCCTGCTGGACCGAATCGCGCACAGTCAACCACATCTTCTTGTAGACTGCGTTGCCGGCTACTGCGGCGGTGATCTCGAGCGTTCCGAGCATATCGACGCCGGCTGTGAGCAGTTCGCCCATCGTGTGAACGCTGCGGGAGATATACAGGGCGCGGAACATTCGCTTCATGATCGGCACGCGGAGCTTGAAGTGATCGAAGCCGACTTTGCCGCGTTCGGTCTGCAACGCCGCTATTAACGCTCCGATCAGCGTCAGCAGCACTCCGACTACGATGTACCACTGGTTACGCATGAACGAACTCATCGCCATCAGCATTATCGTGGGTTTTGGCAGCAACGCTTCTTTGCCGGCAAACAGTTTGGTGAACTGCGGTAGTACGAACACCAGCAGGAACACCGTGGTCACTATCGCCATTACGCCCAGAATAGCAGGGTATATCATGGCGCCGCGGACCATTGACCTGGTCTCGATCTGGTTGGACAGGTGCTCTGAGATTCGCCCCAGCATTTTCGACAGACTGCCCGACATCTCCGAGGCGTGGACCATGTTGATGTAGAGTTGGCTGAACACTTTGGGGTGTTTGGCCAGCGCGTCAGAGAGCGGAAGCCCGGCCTCCACGTCGCTGCGAACCTCCCGCAGTACGGTCTGGAATCTGAGATTCGGCACCTGGTCGGCGATCGCGTCGATGCCGTCACGGATGTTGATTCCGGCTTTCAGCATGACCGCCAACTGGTTGGTGAACGCCTGTATGTCCTTCAGGCTGGGACCGAGTTCAACGCGGAAGGAGTTGATCTTCGTCATCAACGAGGCGTTGGACGACGAAGAACTCTTGCCGAAGTTCGGCCTTGACGGTGCGGCTGCTGTTTTTGGTATGGATCCCATTTGCTAGACCCTGGACGACAGTATATTGTTCAGGTATTCAGGCCGGGCCGCGCCAGCCAGTCCCTGATCGCGAGTGATGAAGCCGCCCATTATCAGATCCTTCAGGGCGTCGTCGAACAGGCACATTCCGTGCTGCCTGTTAGTCGTTATTATGTTCGGGATTTCATGAATCCGGTTCTCTCGAATACAGTTTCTTACCGCCGAGTTGCACATCATTACTTCGCACGCCGGTATCATTCCGGGTTTGTCGGATCGCTTGAACAGCGACATCGACAGGACCGCCTGCAGCGTTGTCGAGAGCATGGATTGAATCTGGGCCTGTTGGGCCGGCGGGTAGATGTCTATTATTCGCTCGATCGTCTGTGCGGCGCTCTGGGTGTGCAGCGTGCTGAGGACCAGGTGACCGGTTTCTGCCGCGGAGATCGCAGCGGCCGTGGTCTCGAGATCTCGCATTTCGCCGACCAGGATGATGTCCGGGTCCTGTCGCAACGCGTGTTTCAGTCCCGATTCGAACGTAGTTACGTCGGCTCCGACCTCGCGCTGCTCGACGACGCATTTCTTGGACGTGATCTCGTATTCGATCGGGTCTTCCAGCGTTATAATGTGATGAGCGTATAACTCGTTCATTGCGTCGATCATCGACGCCAACGCGGTCGATTTGCCGCTGCCGGTCGGACCGGTGACCAGCACCAATCCGCGCGGACACGACACCAGCGACTGGGCCACAGCAGGCAGATTCAGCTCCTCCAGCGGCGGTACGTTGCTGGAAATAGCGCGGAACGACATTCCGACAGTTTCACGCTGGAAGTGAGCGTTGACTCGGAATCTGCCCATGTCGCCCAGGGCGGCTGAGAAGTCCAGGTCGCGCTCGGCCATGAACTCTTCATAGCGGGCGTCGGAAACCAGTTCCCTGGCGAATCTCTCGGTGTCGTACGCCGTCAGCACGTCGAACTGATCGACGGGTCCCAACTCCTTGTGAATGCGGAATTGCGGTTTGAGACCTGCGACTATGTGAATGTCGCTGGCTCCGAGTTCGAGTGACAGTTTCAGTATTTCTTCTAGTTGACTCAATGCTTCCTAATGCTCCTGGCGATCAGCTTTCAGTGATTCGAATAAGTTCATCGACTGTGGTCAGGCCGCTGAAGGCCTTCTGCAGCCCGTCGTCCTGCAGGGTCTGCATGCCGAGTTTCCTGGCCGCGGCTTTCAGGTCGCCCAATGACGGATTGTGCGTGATGATGTCGCGCAGTTCCTCGTTGAGCACCAGCAGTTCGTAAATTCCGATTCTGCCTTTGTATCCGGTGTTGCGGCATTCTTCGCATCCGGTTCCGCAGTAGAGCTGACCTGCGGGCCCGTCGTGGTACTTTTCGATATACGCCGACGTTGATTCCGGTATTACCGTCATCTCCTCCTTGCAGTTTTCGCATAGTCGCCTAAGCAGCCTCTGGGCTAACGCTGCGTTGACCGCGGCGCTGATAAGGTAGGACTCGATCCCGATGTCAACCAGGCGGGTGATGCTGCTCGGCGCGTCGTTGGTGTGCAGCGTGCTGAGCACCATGTGGCCGGTGAGTGCGGCCTGGACCGCTACTCGCGCGGTCTCCTCGTCGCGTATTTCGCCGACCATGATCGTGTCGGGGTCCTGTCGCAGCAGGCTTCTCAGCGCCGCGGCGAAAGTCATCCCGATACTCTCGTGGACCTGGACCTGGTTTATCGTTTTCAGATCGTATTCGACAGGGTCCTCGACGGTGCAGATGTTCAGCGATGAACCGTCCATGACCTGCAGGGCCGAATAGAGCGTTGTTGATTTTCCGCTACCAGTGGGACCGGTGACCAGCACTATCCCGTGAGGCTGGAGTATTTCGGATCGAAACGCCTCCAGGGTGTTGTCCGACATGCCGAGCTTCTCGAGCCCGACTGAAATCGCGCCGCTGTCGAGAACACGAATAACGCATTTCTCGCCGTGCGACAGAGGCAGCATCGAGATTCGCAGATCGACCTTCTTGCCGCTGACATTGGCGCGGATTCGACCGTCCTGGGGCAAGCGGCGTTCGGAAATGTCAAGGTTGGCCAGGATCTTCAAACGAGAGATTATCGCCGGGTGCATTTTAATCGGCGGGGCGGGCTTCTGGAACAGTACGCCGTCTATTCGCAGGCGAACGTGCAGTTCCTTTTCGCGAGGCTCTATGTGAATATCACTGGCGCCTTCGTTGACGGCCGTCGCAATGAGCGAATCGACAAAGTTGATGACCGGCTCGCTCCTGGCCGGACGCCACGCGGCTACTCCGCCCTGGTTGATCGGACCGGTTCCCTGGGTAGGGGCCTTCTTTGGAGCCGGAGCCGGCTCGGTGGGAGCCTGCTCCTGTTCGGAGTCCCTCGAGGTCTCGGATTTCTCCTCTACCTGGACCGACGGGTCGGTCACCCATCGAAAACCTTTGTCAAACGCTTGGGGCACGAATCTCTCCTCCGTGTGCATGCTTCGCACGATCGGATCGGCCTGGGCCGCTTTGTTTTATTGCTTCACTCTAAGTACGTACGACAGGTCCTTCCTTTTGAGGGTGACCTGATTCTTGCCTATTTCATGGACCTTCCAGCCGGCGATCTCCTGGCCGACTGTCAAAAGCCGATCGGAAATAATCGCCAGGGAACGATCGTTTGCGATGACGATCGATTGA
>CAYMSH010000453.1:0-4618 GCA_964392945.1 uncultured Planctomycetaceae bacterium
AAGGCCAGAATCCTGCGTCGCGGTCCGGTAGGGGTTCTCGTGCTGGGGCTCTTCCTGGCGGCGGCCAACGTTTACGGATGGTACCGCACCGAGAAGCAGACCGGCCACTTGTCTGACGGACCCTCGATCGCCGTGGTGCAGCAGGCGTATCCTCTGTCGCTGTATCGAGCCGCGACGCCGGAAGACAAAATATTCGCCGATCATATCCTCGCCAGCGGAAAGTTTGTCGATTCAGGATGCGATCTGATCACGTGGTCTGAATCCATGGCCCCGGCGGGACTGAATCCCGAGTACATGAATCGAACGCCCAAGAGCCACAGGCACTTGGCGCTGGAGGCCTACCAGGGCCGGATCAAGGACCTGCTGGGTCGCTTGAAATGTCCGTTGCTGGCCGGCGGCCTGGCAGGACACTACAGTCCCTCGGCCGATCAGGGACGAGGCGGAATGCTCAACAGGAACTCGGCCTTCTGGTTCGATGAGTCCGGCCAGGTCACCGGCCAATACGCCAAGAGACAACTGGTGCCGTTCAGCGAATACGTACCGTTCAAGAAGGGCTGGCCCTGGCTGCACGGATTACTGCGTCAGGCCGTTCCCAAGGCGATGCCGCAACTCGATCCCGGCGACAAGTGGACGCGTTTCCAACTCGTTCGAGGATCGAAGAAGTGGACCATCGCCAGCCCGATATGCTTCGAGGGCACGTTCCCCGACGTTTGCGGAAATATGGTGGTCGACGACGGTCGCAAAGTCGCCGACATTCTGATCAACCTCTCCAACGACGGATGGTTCGTCTGGAAGTACGGTGATCGTCCTTATCGAGCAAGCAGCGAGCACGCTCAGCACATGGTGCAATACTGCTTCCGCGCAGTCGAAAACCGCGTGCCCGTTGTGCGATGCGCCAACACGGGAATAAGCGTATCGATCGACTCCAACGGGCGTGAAGTCGCAAGAATCACCCAGCACGGAGCGACTATGGTCCCTGGCGCGTTGCTGCTGGGGCCCGACGAAAAAGCCTCTACTTCGCTTGGGGAAAAGCCCAAAACCCAGATTGGCCCAAGGGTTCTTGTAGACAGCCGCCAGAGTTTGTACAGTACCGTTGGCGACGTGTTCGCCGGAATGCTTGTCGTCGCGATGCTCGCGTTTATTGCAGTGGATATTTTTCTGCGAAGAGTGCGGAAGAAAGGGTAATGGAATGATCATGTCTGTTTTGCACAGGATAGTAGGATGTGGGCTGTTGGCGGCGGTTTTGATAACGTCTCTGGCTGGTTGCCGTCCGCCGTGGGAGTCCGATGAGGTTACCCTGGACGTACCGTCTATTGATCTGGCCAGAGCCAGGCAGGACGCTATAGTCGCACTGCAGCAGGCGGCTGAAGATGGTTTGGCCAGCAACAGATTCGTTGCGATCGAAGCGATTCCTGCGGCGATGGGCGCAAAAGGCGGACCGATATGCAAGCAGGCCCTTGCCGACTCGAGTCCCGAAGTTCGTCTAGCGGCGGCCATCGGGATAGGGGACCTGCGTTACGCGCCGGCCTTGGAGAAACTCCAGGGTATGGCCCAGTTCAAGACCGCCTCGGCCGAGCGGGACTCCAGAGTGTACTGTGGAGTTATCTATGCGTTGCACCAACTCGGCGACGAGAGTCACACCACGAATCTCGGCTCGCTCCTGTTCAACAGAGAACCGGAAGTTCGCACCGCCGCGGCGATGGTTTTGGGCAAGATGAGAGTCAAAGCGGCGATCTCACCATTAAAATCCGCCCTTGGGGACCTTGGCGAGCGTGATGATGACATGAAATTCGAACTGACCAGAGCCCTTGCCCGATGCGGCGACAAGACCAGCCTCAGGAGACTTGAAGGTCACACCCTCGGACGGTTCGTCGATGAGCAGGTCATCGCCGTAAATGCGATGCTGGAGTTGCAGTCTCCAATGTGCAGGACGTTGTTCACCTCGCTGGCCAATAACGATAGATCACCGCGAGTCCGCACAACTGCCGCAGGAGGACTGGCCTCTCTGGGGCACGAAACAGCGGAGCTATTCCGGTACTGCGTCAGGGCCGCCCTGGAGCCTGAAGCGATGATGAAAGAAGCTCTGGCCGGCGGTAAAACCCCGTCATTAAAAGAAGTTACGTTTCTCCAGAGCATTGGCGCCGCTGCGGTGGCGAACTTTAGACACCCCCAGGCGCTCGACGTGACCGGATCGCTCCTGAAGAGCCCAAATCCTGTTGTGCGCGTCGCTGCGGCGGGCGCTATTTTAAAAAGTGTTCCGCAATTACGTAACGAAGAGCCGATAAGAATCAATAAGACTCCGGTTGCTCCCGAACCAAAGGACAAGCCGGAAATTAAGCGTCCGAAACTGCATACAGCCGGAGCCAAGGACTAGATTGAGCTCCAGCAACAACGTCGGCTTTGCCGCCGCCGGGGACAATGTTGAGGCAAAGCTTGTTTTGACAGAGAAGGTAAATCGTCGTGAGTCTGGAATTTTTCTTGACTTGTATTGGCGAGAAATGATAATCGCACTAGGATCAGTACGGTAAGCTGTCACAGAAAGCCAGTGCGGACAAGGAAGCCCGCAACCTTAGTGATCCATAACTTGCTGCATTGGCGGCAGGAACTGTAAACTCGAAGGAGACAGCAGTTGAGCATCTTGACTAAAATATGCGTAGTATTGGTACTGGTTGTGTCCGTTGCGGCCAGCGGAGCATTCCTCAGAATCGTTTCCGTGCAGCGAAGCTGGAAACAGGCGTACAAGGACCAGGAAAGCAAAGCCGCTGTAGCTGACCTGACCGCCGCCAATGACAAAATCGCATTGCAAAAGGCCTTGGCCAAGATCGAGACGGCGCAGACCTCGATCAGCGATCTGAAGAAATCCCTGACCGATGCGCAGAACGCCAACACGGCTGACAAAGCCGCCGCGGCGCAGAATGCTGCGATCGTCCAGGGCAACTACGACTCGTTGAAGGCGTCGTTGACTGAACTCCAAAAGGCCCTGGACGCCTCTCTCGCCATGAAGGCCCAACTCCTTAAAGAGAACGCCACTCTGGCTACAGCCGTGGAAACTGCCAACGCCACCGCTCGCGGCCTGAAGAAGGATCTCGACGAAGCCAGCGTTCTGATTCGACGCCTGGAAAACATGGGCAGGCACTACGCGCTGCTGATAAAAGATCTCCAGGCCGAGAAAGCCGAACTTCAGCTTCAGCTTGAGAACACCGACACCGCTGCAGCCGGCAAGGGCGGCGGGGCAACCGCTGCGGCTGTCACTACCGCCGGCCAGGCAGTCTCCGGCAAGGTCACCGCGGTTGATCAAGGCGTCGCCAGCATCAACATCGGACGCGCCAAGGGCATCAGCGAAAAGATGGTCCTCAAGATTTACCGTTCTGGAAAGTTTGTCGCTCACCTGCGAATCGACCTTGTCGAGCCCGATTCGTCCGCAGGCGTTATACTCGACAAGAAGCTTGACGTCCTCCAGGGCGACAACGTTGCTACGGACCTCAGGTAATTTCAGGAGCCGCGTGATATGAGCCAGCTACCGCCGGATGGAAGCATACAAGTAAAGCCTCAATCCAATGTATATACGTTGATGATGATCATAACCATTTTGGTGCTGTGCGTTACGATTGGATTCGTAGTGCAAAAGCTGACCTCGCCGATGGCCCAGGGCGGATACGAAATCCCCTTCGGCGATCTGTTCGGTGAGATTAAGATACCTTAGTCGTCAGGCGGACCGATCGTTCGATTTCGGGTCGACGCCTTGCCAAGTCAGCGAGGCCTGCCGTGGATGTCCTTCGGGTCAAGGGTTGTGATCGGTTGATGTATATTTATGAATGCTTTTCAGCAGTCTCTGTTAGCGAAGGGTCGTCATGATCTTTGATCCCATATTGGGCCTGTTCTCAATTGACATGGGTATCGACCTTGGTACCTGCAATACTCTCGTCTGCGTCAGGGGGCAGGGGATAGTCCTTAATGAGCCGTCAGTTGTCGCTGTCAAACGCGGCACCAATCGCGTCCTACAAAATGGAAACGCCGTCGGTATCGTCGCCAAGGAAATGCTCGGAAAGACTCCCGGTTCGATCAGCGCCATCAGGCCGATGAAGGACGGCGTCATCGCCGACTTCGACATAACCGAGGCAATGCTCGGATACTTCATCCGCAAGGTTCACAGAAGAAGATCACTGGTCAAGCCCAGAGTGGTCATCGCGATCCCTTCCGGAATTACGGCCGTTGAAAAACGAGCCGTCCTGAACTCCGCAGAACGCGCCGGAGCCAGACGCGTGTACCTCGTCGAAGAACCGATGGCCGCGGGAATCGGAGCCGAACTGCCGATCACCGAACCCACAGCGTCGATGATTGTGGATATCGGCGGCGGAACTACTGAAGTTGCAATCATGTCGCTTGCCGACATAAGCGTTTGCGAATCGATCCGAGTCGCCGGCGACGATATGGACGAAGCGATCGCCGCCCATATGAAAAGAACGTACAATCTGATGATCGGCGAACAGACCGCCGAGAAGATCAAAGTCGGAATCGGATCTGCGGCGCCGATGGACGAAGAGATCACGCTCGAAGTCAGAGGCCGCGATATGATCTCAGGTCTTCCGCGCAAGACCGTCATATCATCCGAAGAAGT